>NZ_CP171148.1:3054230-3375192 GCF_043099725.1 Nostoc sp. C110
GGCGATCGCCCTCCCATACAGAAGGAATTTGAGTTAATTTCTTCAAGCGACGACTGGTAGAGCGATTAAAACTTGTCATAGAGTAAGTTAATCAAAAGAAGCAATTTGGAAGTAAACTTTGGGGGATAGCTAGCCTCGGATTAGGTTTTAATGGCTGCACCTGAAAGATAGTTGCTTCTCAGACAAGCCATGCTTGAACTCCAAAAATACCGAATCTCTAAACACACTGAGTCTCTCAATTCTAGAATAAAAACCTTTGGCTGCTTTTAACGGAGTGTTTACAATTTGGCATCTAACGACATCTAAGCCGCTAGAATGAATACAAAAACACCAAGGGAAACCCAGAGGCATTAACAAGCCGATATCGGGTAAAGCTTAGACTAATTAAGGAGTGAAAAAAGCAGATGACACAAGCAATTCAGTCTCAACAACGCGGAATTCTGTTGAGCGAAGCCGCATTGCACCAGGTAAAATCCCTCCGGGACAAGCAAGGCACAGACTTCTGCTTACGGGTAGGAGTCCGTCAGGGTGGCTGTTCTGGGATGTCTTACATGATGGACTTTGAAGACACTAGCAAGATCACCCCGCAGGATGAAGTTTTTGACTATGATGGCTTCAAAATTGTCAGCGATCGCAAGAGTCTCTTATATCTCTACGGTTTAATGCTCGATTACAGCGATGCCATGATTGGCGGTGGCTTTCAATTTACTAACCCTAATGCCAACCAAACTTGCGGTTGTGGCAAGTCATTTGGGGTTTAGCCAAGAGGAGGCTATCGCGTGCGAGGTTTTCCAAAATTGATTGAACTCGCCCTCAATAGTCAAGAGTCAAGGTTTTCTAACTCTTGACTATTGGCCTATGACTATTGAATCATGGCTAATGACTATTAACTAATGATTATTGACAAACTTACTATGACTCAAACAGTTGAATCCCTGTTTGATACAGGCTTAGAACGCTATAAAGCAGGAGAGGCAGTAGATTCTTTAATCCCTGTATTTAAAGAAGTGTGCGATCGCGCTCCTAAAACGAGTGCTGCTTGGATCTGTTTGGCGTGGTTGTATCTACTCGATAACAAACCCAACTTGGCTTACAAAGCTGCACAGAAGGCTGTCAAGTTAAATCCACAAGACCCACAGGCTAGGGTCAATCTCGCCTTAGCAATGCTGGAAACAGGTCAAAAAGGTTTACGAGAACATATTGATATTGCACAGCAGCTAATTTTTGTCAATGAAGAATGGCGCGATGAAATAAAAGGCAGTATCGAAGACGGTTTAACTAGAAAACCAGATTGGCAAAGTTTAACAAAAGTCAAAAATTGGCTGTTGGAGGAGTGAGAAGTTAAGAGTAGAGATGCGATTAATCGCGTCTCTACAGGAGTGAGGAGTTAAATTTAAGTCGAGAACTCTCACTTCTAACTTATCCGTAACTTAGTTAGCAGTCATAAAATTTTGGGCAATTAGACAACAGGGTAGATGAAAGATAAATTGTTAAATTGGCTAAACACAGTTTTAGTCGCAGATGTTTTTCTGGTTTTGTTTGGCTTTGTTTGGTTAGCGATCGCTGCGATCGGTGATTCTGTGGGAGTAAATTTGGGTTTAGATTTGTGGCATCAACTTTGGCAACCCGTATTTAACCCAGCGATCGGCATCCTCATGGGCGGTGCAATTCTCAGTGGTATTATCAGTTGGGTTTCCAAAAAATTTCTCTCTAGTCAAGAATAAAGGGATTGGGAATTGGGAGTGGTGTTAGCGTTTGCTTGCGGAGCATTAGCAAGTTAAAAGTTATTCTCTTCCCCATTCCCCATTCCCCATTCCCAATTCCCCATTCCCCTTGACCTACGCAAGAATTTGTCTTAGTGCTGACTCTAAATTAGGATATTTGTACTCAAATCCTGTTTCCACGGTGCGCTTAGGAAGGACTTGCTGACCTTCTAAAACTACTATAGCCCCGTCTCCTAAAAGAGCTTCGATCGCAAAAGCCGGAACGGGCAACCAAGAAGGGCGATTCATCACTTGTCCCAAAGTTTGGCTTAAATCTGCCATTCGGACTGGGTTAGGGGCAGTAGCATTGTATATGCCTTCTATTTCCGGTTTAGTTAAAGCTTGCATAATCAAGTTAACTAAATCGTCTATGTGAATCCATGAAAACCACTGCTGACCACTGCCAATGGGGCCACCAGCGAAGAGTTTAAAAGGCGGAATCATTTTACCTAAAGCCCCACCATTGCCTAGAACAATCCCAAAACGCAGAATTACCAGTCGTACACCAGCATCTTTGACCTTTGTCGCCTCTGCTTCCCAGGCTTGGCAGACCTGGGCGAGAAAATCGTTACCAGATTGGCTTGTTTCATCAAAGTTTGCCGTTTCACTGGTGCCGTAGTAGCCAATAGCCGAAGCATTAATTAACACAGTTGGCTTGGGGTTAGCATTAGCTATTGCTTCAACTATTTTTTGTGTGCCTAACTTTCGGCTATTGAGGATTTCTTGTTTACGTTCTGGTGTCCAGCGCCCTTCACCAATGGGTTCTCCTGCCAGATTAACTACACCATCACAACTAGCTATGACACTTTGCCAAGAACCAGATGTATTTGGTGTATAGGCAACAATTTCTACATTGGGGAAAGCCTCAGATGGGAAAACCTTTTGAGCAAAAGCGGTGTTCCGAGTTAATACTACTATTTTATGACCTTTTCCGTGGAGCCGTTGTACCAAAAGACTACCGACAAATCCTGTTGCTCCAGTAATTGCTACTTTCATTCATTTTTTACCTCAGCCAAACTCTTATTGTAAAGTTTTTGATCAACCTTTCAGCTTACAGCACTTTCTTTGTGGATAGAACAGATGCAACTGTATCAGACGCAAATAATAGCTAAAACCCTGATTCTAAAGTAGCGGCTATTCATTAATTGCCCGTACAGCGCGTAGTTTTGCGTAAGTCAGATGTATATCTGGTGATGCCTAATCTCAAAACTCAAAAACTTTGCTTTTTGAATGACTTTCCGTTTAGATGCTTCGGTATTATAGGATGGACGGAGTGTTGCAAGGCGTGGGGCTATTATGGCTCGCTATACCTGTTCGTTTATTGTTTCTGTTGCTAGTGACCATCTGTTGCCGTTACTTGTAGAACTTCTACAGGACTGTCAGTTGGATATTCAATACCACACGGGCGATTACATTATCGCTCGTCAGACTCCTGGTAATGTTCCTTTTCCTAAATTGATCACAGTAGAAGTACTGGTTGATAAATCAAAATCTACTGAGACAGAAACCCGGATGAGTATTGTGATTAAAAATGAAGAACTACCTCTCCAACTAGATAATTACTGCCGACAAATGTTTGAATTCATCAAGCAGGCTATTGAAAATAGCCGCCATTGGCATTTGATTGAAAGTATTGCAGGATAGCTTTGGTAATTAAATTGACAATCCCACGGCTTAAAGCCGTGAGAGTGTCAAATTGTGGTTGGTAGTTATAATTCAATCTCCCAGATCCTCTAAATCCTCGGCCATACCGGGGTTTATTAGTGTAATGTCGTACTCGCTTGAATCCGTTTGTCCCAAACGCTGAGTGTTTTTTAAAAGGTAATAAATGGCACGGACTTGAGGACCAAAAACGATCTCGTCTTCATTTCTGAGATCGTGGTTTGGTATTTTACGTCCATTAATCATCAAACCGTTGGAACTAGCCTTACCTTTGGCATCGCCATCTACAATCCGGTAATAGTAGCTATGACTATTATGTTCTCGTGGCAATCTGACTAATGTGGCATGGCGGCGGGAGACAAACTGAGACATCAAACGGATATTACACTCGCGGTCTCTACCGATAGAGTAGACGGGTTGCTCCAGAGAAAATTCTTTGCGACCTTGATCGTCTTCAATAATCAGTAGATGGTTTTCATTAGTTTCTGCTGCCATTGACAAATCGGTGGAAATGTGATTTAACAAGATTTGTTTCGTATCGTATTTTGCCATTTTCGGGCACCGTCAGTCTGTGGTGCTAATCTAAATAAGCTTTAAAATTGCATAATACCTTGAAAGAGTAGAACTTGGTCGTTCTACTCCAGTAGCTATGATAGCTTTTGTAGGTGTCTTAACAGGCTTTGTGATCTGCGTAAAACCTGAACATCGACTCAGTGTAACAAATAATTACGAATTCGTAATGACGTTCTCTACAAGAAGCAAGCTACGCACAGCGTCTCGTAGAGAACGTCATTAGTAATTACGAATTAAAAATTGTTAAGTTGAGATGGGAAATTTTAGGTTCAACAAAGTATTCTACGAGTGACGAGCTAATCGCCTTAATAATATTGAGTTTGTGACGACGCTAACAGAGCTAAAAGCCATTAATGCAGCAGCACCAGATGGGTTAAGGACAAAACCCAGACTAGGGAACAAAACACCTGCTGCTAAAGGAATGCCAACTGTATTATATGCAAAAGCCCAGAATAAATTTTGGCGGATTTTGTTGAAGGTGGCGCGACTAAGCTGAATAGATTCGACTACATCATTTAATCGATCGCGCATTAAGACAATTTCAGCAGTTTCCATTGCCACATCTGTCCCGGAGTGTAAAGCAATTCCTACATCTGCTTGGGATAAAGCTGGAGCATCATTGATTCCATCTCCTACCATTGCCACTACCGAGTGGGTAGTAGAGGGTGAGGAGTTAGGAGTTCCTTTTGTCGTCCCTGCTTGTTGTAAAGACTTGATTGCAGCTGCTTTTTTCGCTGGGGGAACACCTGCTATGACATCAGCACTATCTAATCCTAATTGTTTGGCTATGGCGCTAGCTGCTTCCGGGCGATCGCCACTGAGCAACATTACCCGTAATCCCATCTGACGCAATTTGTCTACAGTGGATTGGGCATCTGGTCTGAGGGTATCAGAAACAGCAATTAATCCGGCTAGAGTTCCCCCAACTGCTACGCAAACGACTGTTTTACCATCTGTTGCCAAATCCTGTGCTACCTGTTGTGCAGTTTCACTAATTGCAATACCGTGCCAACTCAACCAGTCCCAGTTACCCAAAAGTACAACTGTGTCCTCTACCACAGCAGACACTCCTAATCCTGGCTCCGTGTGAAAGTCCACAGCTTCTGGAATAGATAACTGTTGCCGCAGTGCTTCTTGCTGAATCGCTTTTGCTAGGGGGTGGTGAGTACCGCTTTCTACGGCTGTTGCTAGTTGAATTAAGGATTGGGCATTGAGAATTGGGCTGTTATTCTCTGCCTCTTCCCCAGTTCCCAATTGCTCGATTAACAGACAATCTGTAACGATGGGATGACCTGTAGTCAGAGTGCCAGTTTTATCAAATACCACGGTATCTAACTGGTGTACTTTTTCTAAAACGTCGCCGCCTTTGATTAACAAACCCCGTTCTGCGCCCATAGCAGTCCCAACAAGAATAGCTGTTGGGGTAGCAAGTCCTAAAGCACAGGGACAGGCGACTACCATAACTGCGATCGCTAGTTTTAAACTAATTAATAAAGGGGAGTGGGGAGCTTGATGTGTAGCGTGGCTCATCATCTCCATCTCACCAGACATGGTGATATCAGTCCAAATATGAGTGCCGAAAAAGTACCAAAAGACAAATGTTAATAAAGATGCTGTTAGTACCCCGTAGGTAAAGTAACCAGCTACTGTATCGGCTAATTTTTGTACTGGGGCTTTCCGAGTTTGGGCAGCTTCTACTAAAGCAACAATTTGAGCTAGAGTTGTATCACTTCCAGTCCGGGTTGTCTGAATAGCGATCGCTCCTGACTGGTTTAGTGTACCCCCTGTCACCGAATCTCCCGGTTGCTTAATTACTGGCACGGCTTCCCCAGTCAACATGGATTCATCGACTGTTGTTTGACCAAGCACCACTTCACCATCGACAGGAATTTTATCACCTGGCAGCACTTGTAACCATTCACCAACCCGCACCTGTTCGGCAGGAATCTCTACACTAGAAGATCCCACTCCTGCTTTTTCTGGGTTGGCAATCAATCGCGCTACCTGTGGCTGGAGTGCTAGCAATTTCCTAAATGCAGCAGCAGCGCGACCTCTAGCTTGTTGCTCTAATGTTCTTCCTAACAAAATAAAGCCCAGCATCATCACTGGTTCGTCAAAGAAGCACTCCCAACCCATTTGCGGAAAGAGCAACGCTACTAAACTAGCAATGTAGGCTGTCAGCGTTCCCAATCCTATCAGGGTGTTCATGTTAGGCGCATTTCGCCGCCAGCCTAGCCAGCCATCTACTAAAATCGGGCGACCGGGAATTAATAGCGCCACTGTAGCCAATCCACAGTGAAACCAGATGTTATTTAACAGTGGCAGCACTGAGCTACCAAGATTACCAAAATGTCCACTTCCCGACAATAACAGCAACATTGCAGCGATCGCCAACTGCCTCACAGAAGACCGCATTTCTCGGCGTTGTCGTTCTGCTGGGTCTGGTAAGGTAGATATTTCGCCTGCTACTGTGCCCCTAGCTTTTCGGGGTTGAGTTGGAAATCCAACGGCTGTTAATCTCTCTGCTAGTACATCTGCATCTACCGCACCAGTTTCTGACTCTACAACTGCTACCTCTGTGGCCAGGTTCACACAGGCACTCTTGACTCCTGGATGTTGGGTTAGCTGTCGTTCTACCGCGTTCACACACCCAGCACACTTCATACCTCCAACATCGAGAATAATTTTCTCTAAGATTGGGTCAAGTTCTGGGGCTAGCTTAGTTTTTGGGACAAGTTGCATGGCAAGTGTTTAGATTCGCTACAGAAATTCAACGCCTGACTAAAAGCGTCTCTAATTTGAGCGTAGGCTAAATATGGAACTACGACTGTATGTCAACCCTATTAAATTTCTTAATTTATCGTACTTCGCTAAGGGTCACTGACGACTCCAGCGTAGATAAGTCACATAAATGATAGCTGTAACCTGCATTGGCATCAGGACAATCAGGCTTTTCCAAAAATTGTGAATTTCCAAATTAGACATGGCGCTGAAATAGCCAAAGCCCAACAACAAGAAGAGTATCCAGATCAGCTGTTTACGTTTGATTGTTAGCATAGCAGTAGGATTCATAATTTTTTAACAAAAAGCTCTAGTTATACCTAGAAATCTGCACAGAATACACAATAGCTTTCATGAATAGTTACTCAAGAAAGAAGTTTACCCAAGGGAGAGTTGATAAATTTTCTGCCAGTGCTGCAACCAAATTGCCTTGGGAAATAGCCATAAAGGAGCGAGTCATCCCACAAGTGGGACATGGAATTCCAGTTAAATGCTGGATAGGACAAACTAAGAATCCTACTCTATAACCTTGGTGATAAAAATAAGTAGCAAGTAGGGGTGTACAGGAGAATCCTAGTAAACCCCACCGAACTAATTTCCCTTCGTATAACAAAGGATAAGGAGATAATTCAAACGGCAAAAACAATTTTAGATGGAGGGAGTTAAAACCAGCCTTTCTTTTCGACAATGTAAGTATTGAGGAATTCTTCATCAGTCTTGGTTAAGTAAATGATACCTTCAACCAAACCGACAATCCCCATTACTGCTCCACCCAAACCAAATGTGAGTATGGTAACGAGCAGCATGATTAGACCTTGAGTAGTGTAACCAAGAATAAACTTGTGAATACCTAAAGCTCCTAACAAGATAGCGCAAATACCAGCAGCAATTTTTTTGCTGCTAGCATCACTGGGGTTGACATTAGACACTATGAGAATACTCCTCAGCTATAAATGACATCCCCAATGTTAATGTAATTATTCTTACTTAGCATCTACATATCTCTCATTAGTAATAAATTGTCAGATTTAATCTAGTTCAGGAGACAAATAAGCACTAAGTGTTACTGGAAACAAATTCGGAAATCCAGTATTAACAAACTTATAGAACTTACGCAAACACTAGCCGAAACCCTTGTTTTCATGTAGATGAAAAACTTTTCCCACAGGGTATTGCCCCTAAAAGTTGTAGTTTTGCGTCAGCACTAACTTATTCTAAAGATACACTCAAGATATATAACTTTACAGAGCAACCCAAATGGGAAATCTAAGTTTTTAGAACCAGCCCTGCTTATTCACAAAGTAGGTATTTACAAATTCTTCAGGGGACTTATTCAAATAGATCATGCCTTCTATTAAACCTACGAGTTGCATAATTAACAAGGCAATACCGTAGGTGAAAGAACCCGCTACTACAGAAACTACCAACATGATAAAGCCTTCTGGAGCGTATCCTAGAATAAATTTATGAACCCCAAATCCTCCAAGGATAATGCCACAGTAACCAGCTAGAAGTTGTTTGGTAGGGTGACTGGGGTTGAGATTTGACATATTAAATGCTGCTCCTTGATAAGTAAGTGAGATATAAAAATAAAGTCTTTATTGTAATCAAAGCAAATAGATTTACTTGCTTAATAAATAGATTTTTAATTTTTTCAGTACAAGTAGGCCCCAAAATGACTAAAATCAGCGTGCTTCTGTTCTAGAGGAGACGCTAAAATGTCTTGCGGCATAGCTTGAAAATCTGGCACTCCTTAATAAATTTTGGTGGATTGGATGACTGCAAACTCTGTTGCAGAAGTTTTGCACATTCTCAAGTCAGACATTTGGTCTTGAGAAAAATAAATCTCAATAATCATCAAAAACTGCTATACCACTTTTTACAAGTACATCAGTATTATTTCCGGGGTTTTTTATGAGCGCTTCCACTGGTAGTGAAACGCCATTGCACCAATGACAAGATTCAGTTATTGGCTAAAATCACCCGGATAAGAATAAATGCTTAACTAGATATTTTGTTGTCTATGTTAACAGCATTATTTGAATTGGCTTTTCAGCTAGTATTTATGCTTGTAACCAATTATAACCAGTAAATTGTTCTTACATAAGCAGATAAAATCAGATATTTACATTTTTAGCAACAGTGTAATGTAAGTATTAATTACTACCTAAAACAAACAGGCTTAATAATGTACCACTATTCCAAAGGCTGTGTAGGAGCATAGGAGCAAGGAGGTTGCGCGATCGCGTGTAAACTACCCCTAAAACGATCCCCAATGCAGTGAGGGGCAGAATTTCCGACAAGCTGAGGTGAGCGATCGCAAACAACAAACTACTGATTATAATCGATCCCCACACGGGTAAGTAACGCGTTAGAGAAGGTAACAAAAAGCCGCGAAACAGAATTTCTTCAAAAAATGGAGCTGCGATCGCTGCTGTAAAGAAAAATATACCAAGTGCTACCCCATTTTGGCTTTCCAGCGCTAGTTGCAGCAGGGGGTTACTACCACCCTGTCCTTGCCATAGCTGTTGATTGATTAAAGATACCATCACAACTATAGGCAAAGCCGTACAATAGCCGCCCAGTCCCCACAGAAACCAGTTATCTTGAAAACGGAAGCGGAACCAAAATTCTGGTAACGGAAAAAATGGCTTGAGAGAGAAATACAGCACTAACAGCGCACCTAATGCTACCAATAGGTAACTAACCAAAACAGAAAATGCCTGAAGTCGCACATCAACAATAGGGCGCGGAATGGGTAGCACCGATATCACCAAGGGCACAAAAATTTGCCCCATAAAGAAAAAGCCTACAATAAAAACCTGCAAAACCGTTTCACCATCCCAAGGCGTTGACCAAGGAATATCAGCATTTTGAGCTAGTAACGAGGCTTTTCCTTTCAAGAAGCGTTGAGCAAATAATAAAATCAGCAATATTAGACCAATTAAAGCCGCTAAGGTAGGAATAGTACCAATAACCGCTAATTTCAACACCGCTTGAGCAGCAGTTTCTTTTTGTGCAGCTTTTACTGCTAATAAAGCATCTTGTCGTTGTTGGAGTTGGTATAGCTGAACCAAAGCAGTAGAGCGAAACCAACCTTCTAAATTCTTTTGAATCCGTTCTTGAGCATTTTGGAGCAGACGGGGAGGATTGCTCCACAGTCCACTCAATACAGCTGCGGTTTCTCCAAACTCTGGATTGACATCTGAGCGTTGTTGTAATTCGCTCCAAGTTTTCAGGGCTGTATCCGTCTGTCCTTGCTGTGCTTGTAAAATTCCCAGGCGCAGGTCTAATTCAGCCAGTAATTTTTGTAATTGCTTTAGGGACTGCTGTAACTGTTGCTTTCCTTGTTTAGAGGTTTTAGTAGTCGGAGGAACTTCAGGTAGAGGTTTAGGAGGTATGGGAGTTATTTCAGATTGAGAGCGTAATTGTGCAAGCTTATTGTTAACTTTGTCCAAATTCGCTTGAACTGACTGACGTGCCTCCTGATATTGCTTTGTGGCGCTTTCTAGGGGTTGCTCACCAAGTATCGCTTCCCGAATCCCTTGAAGATTGTCATCACCGCTATCTTCTGATTGCCAAGCTTGGGCCTGCAAAGCAATATTGGTTTGGTACAGTTCCAGGCGACTTTGGAACTGGGGTTCTTGCCAACTACCGAATAAAGCCGAAACTGCCAACAGAACTGCTATCGGCGTTAGCACAAAAATTAAAACCAACCGCTTGAATGTCATCTATCCCCCTTTGACTAACCAGTGGAGAGCGCGTCCCCCTTGGGAATTATCGCAAGAAAAAGTCAGAGGTGGATAAATATCATCAATATAAAGGTTTTAAGTTTGGTATCGCTAAAGAAACTCCAGTCTTAACTCAAGACTTTGAAATTCGATACTGCTGGGCAATGTAATAAAACAAACGATAGTAATCTTGAAATTCTTGGCTTTTGCTTCGTCCCTGCCAACAGTATTTCACTTGATCCTGAGTTAGTGTCAGTGTCATAGAACCTACTCCTTGATCAACTTCTACAACTAGCATCCCAGATACTCCTTGGGCGGTTTGAAAGTTGGGTTTGATATTTTTCACTGGCTCTTGCTCTGTAACAATCGAATTTAGTAGCTGCTGACTTGCCCACCCTCGAATTTCCACCGTTTTGTTTTGGGGCGAAATAAACGCAATTCCATCACCATTTGCTGGGTCTGCTGAAGAAGTCCAGTGACTCGGATATGGAAATTCAAAGCCATAACGAGAGTTGCTATAAGTTTTCCATGCGATCGCTCCAGCGTTAAAATCATTTGCAGTACAACCCCAAAGAATTACTAACAGAGCAATAATCCCGCTAACGCTGGCGGTAAACCGATAAATTCTTCGCCCCAAACTACAGGTTTTATTAGCAGTAGCCATTTACATTACACATTTTGCCAAAGTCACTGATTTTATAGAAATACCAGAAACTCAGATCAATACCTTGCACTGAAAGAGCGCTCATTAAAAATTAAATATTCTTTCAGGATATTTACCATTCTCTTTTGGCTCCTCGGTAGAGAAGCTTATAAAGAGTGCTTTATCACACATTTTATGTACAGTGCATCTCAGACAGCCGAGCTAACTTTGGAGCTTTTTCACTTCCAAACCAACACATCTTTGCAATTTCCACCAAATCTTTCTGTAATTTCCATCGGTAAGCCAAACGACCAAAAACCACCAGATATTGATATTTCTGGCTTACCAGATTCGGATGTGGCATCTCGCATCCACGCACAAATTTGGGTGAATGGGGACGAATACCATATTACCGATTTGGGCAGTTCTAATGGTACATACATTAACGGTGCGAAACTTCAACCTCAAGTTTTTTGTCCACTGCATCCAGGAGACAGAGTTTCCTTTGGACAAGGAGACAAAATAACTTTTATGTTTAGGGTGCAACAACACTCTGCATCTGCTACAAAAAACCCTCCATCAAGCTCCGCGCCAACAAAAATTACAGCACCTACCACTAGTAAAGAAGAAGAAGATCAAGTAATTCTTGCTAGCAAGCTTATTGGTTTAGGACTAATCCTAGCAGGCATTACATTTTTAAGTACAAGTATTTATGTGAGCGTCTACTTACGCAGCACACCTGGAATCTTGCTGTGTATGGGGGGTGTAGTAGCTCTAAATTGGGGTGGACGCGATAATCGCAAACTAGGATGGGTGTTGATTGGCATCGGAATTGCTCTATTCATCGCCAGTGGTGTTGTAATCGGTTCAGTGTCACTTTTTTCTCTGCTAGTGTCATTCGCTGGCATCTCCTGTGGATATCAGTTGTTTACAACCGGAAAGGTGTTCAACTTTAATCCGCTTACACTTCAAATAGTTAAAAAGTAAGCCAAGTTAGGGAATCATTAATTAGCGATCGCTAATTGCCATTGAGGTTTCAGGATTTGAATCCTAAGCCCTGATTAACTTCGAAGAGGTTTGTCGTGAGGGATTTATCACTCAATAAACAGCATTTCAGCTTCTTATGTAAATAAATGTAACAAAAGTAGCGTTAAAACGTTTTGCTGTCTTGACAACCAATAGAAGAACCGATAAGTTGATATACATACCCGGGTAAGACCGTTAAAGAGTTATATGCAAACGCAAACTAAGCAAAAGGTCACTTTGTATTTATCGCCAGAGTTGCACAGAAAACTGAAGATTCGTTCAGCAGTCGATTCCGAACCAATGTCAGAACTTGCCGAACGCGCCCTTGGTTTTTACCTATCTAATCAAGAATTGGTTGACGAATTAGAAGATTCTTCTTTTGGGCGGACTCATAGAGTTTATTCATGCCCAACTTGTGATAGCTCACTAGTCTTACGTGATGGGGAACTGGTTACTTTGGGCAATCAACCAGGAGTAGTCGGTCAAGAACATCTTTCCATTGATGAGATGGATGGAGATGAAACCAACCCCAAGGGTGAGGAAGAGTTAGTTCCTTGCTAGATAGATAGGAATTATGGATTATTCATTCATGATTCGGTTGTCTTTACCAGAAGCAATGTCTCTACTGTCTCTATAAGGTCTCAAGTAGGTCGAAGTATGAAAGAAGAGCTCAATATCCTAATTCAAGCTCAATACCCTTTAATCTACCTTGTGACCTCCGAGGAAGAGCGGGCCGAGCAAGCAGTTTCCACAATCGCCCAGTTGTTGAAGCCCCAGCGCCGAGTATTTGTTTGGACAGTGACACACGGGATTGTGGAATATGGTCAACCCCGGAACGTCACCCAACATAATACCGTTTCTCCAGAGGCGGCGATTGAGTGGATAATCCGGCAGAAAGAACCGAGTATATTTATTCTTAAAGATTTACACCCCTTTATTGATGCGCCTGCAACAAATAGATCGTTACGTGATGCGATCGCTAGCTTTAAAGGTACGCAAAAGAACATCATTTTGATGTCTCCAATGCAACAAGTGCCAATAGAGTTGGAAAAAGAAGTTGTTGTTATCGATTTTACACTGCCAGATATGGCAGAGTTAAATAAAGTACTGACTCAGCACGTAGACCAAAATCGTGGTCGGCGGTTGACAACAGAGGCTAGAGAAAAGCTTCTCAGAGCAGCTTTAGGTTTAACTAAAGATGAAGCTGAGAAAGTCTACCGAAAGGCGCAGGTAACTACAGGGCGTTTGACGGAAGATGAAGTAGATATCGTTTTATCTGAGAAAAAGCAACTAATTCGGCGCAATGGAATCTTAGAATACATTGAAGAAGATGAAACCATTGATGCTGTAGGTGGCTTAGAAGAGTTAAAAAGATGGCTCAAGCAACGCTCTAATGCTTTTACAGAAAGAGCAAGAGAGTATGGTTTGCCTCAACCAAAAGGGATGTTAATTCTCGGAGTTCCCGGTTGCGGTAAGTCATTGATTGCTAAAACTACCTCCCGGCTGTGGGGTTTACCACTGTTGCGGTTGGATATGGGGCGAGTCTACGACGGCTCAATGGTGGGACGAAGTGAAGCAAACTTGCGGAACGCCCTGAAAACAGCAGAATCTATTTCCCCAGCGATTTTGTTTATCGATGAATTGGATAAATCCTTTGCTGGTAGTGGAGGTTCTTCTGATTCCGATGGGGGAACATCAAGCAGAATCTTCGGCTCTTTCTTGACATGGATGCAAGATAAGAAATCACCAGTGTTCGTGATGGCAACTGCCAACAGAGTAGAACGCTTACCTGGGGAGTTCTTGAGGAAAGGACGCTTTGATGAGATTTTCTTTGTCGATCTGCCAACACCGGAAGAACGGCAACATATTTTTAATATTCATCTGACCAAGCGCCGTGAAGACATCTCTAGATTCGATCTTGAGCAACTAGCTAAGATGTCTGATGGCTTTTCTGGGGCAGAAGTTGAGCAAGCGATCGTTGCGGCAATGTATGAAGCTTTTGCCCAAGATCGGGAGTTCACCCAACTAGATATTATTGCTGCACTGAAGGCAACATTGCCGCTGTCTCGAACGATGCAAGAACAAGTAACGGCTCTGAGAGATTGGGCCAGACAGCGCGCACGCCCCGCAGCATCCTCCGTAGCTGAATATCAGCGAATGGAGTTTTAAAAGCTTTCCTCTGCCATCCCAGGGGGAAAGGCTAGCTCTGAATGCTAGCAGTTATAAGAAAAAGCCGCATCCTGCTAAGAGCGGCTTCGCCCGAAACAAACCGTTGTCGTTTTTCTCAATCTTCTCATTGGAGGAAACCCAAATGTCTCACTTTAGCACCCTGCGTACCAAGATCACCGATGCCGAAATCCTCAAAGCTTCTTTGCGCGACCTCGGTATCAGCGTAAAGACTGAAGCTGATGTCCGTGGTTATAACGGTCAGCGCGTCCGTTCTGACATCGTTGCTATGTTAGATGGCGAATATGACCTCGGCTGGTCTCGCAACAGCGATGGTTCTTTTGACCTAATCGCTGATCTGTGGGGCGTTGCTAAGAAGCACAACCAAACCGAGTTGATCAACTCAATCAACCAAAAGTATGCCGTTAACAAAACTTTGGCTGAAGTAAAACAGCGCGGTTTGCAAAACGCCAATGTGAAGTTGGTATTGCAATAACAATTTCTCTGCGCGTTCCCAAAGCTGCACGGGTTAACCATATAAATAGCGGTTAGCCCGCTTTTTTATCGGGACTGAGATGTATTTCTCAGTCCCGATTTTTTTGGTAATCACAAAATGTAGGGTAGATAATTATGATAAATGAAGCAGATATTCGAGACTTTTTAACACAGAATTTAGATATTGTAGAACCTAATTTGAAATTTATTAAGAAGGAGTTTAGCCTTGAAAATAGTCTTGGTGCAGGTGGTCGTATAGACATTTTGGCAAAAGATAAATTTGGATTTTTTGTCATTATTGAAATTAAAAAAAATGACAAAACTGCTAGGCAGGCTCTACATGAACTTCAAAAATACATGGCTTTATTTAAAACGAATTATGGTCTGGCTACTCACAAGTGTAGATGTATTCTACTTTCTACTGATTGGCATGAATTACTTGTGCCATTTTCGGAATTTTCAAGGGTTGTTGATTATCAAATAGATGGCTATCAACTCATCGTTAATGAAGAAGGGATACCTATAGGTAAAAAATCTGTACAGTTGGAACTTTACTTTAAAGAAGAAGAATTATATGAACTTCAGATGATGCACAAACATGGCATAGAGTACTCCCTGTTTGAAATAACTATAGAGCAAAACACTCAGCCTTTTATTAAACGTCTTGAGCTAGAAGAAGATGACACTATAAGTTTATTACCCATAACAGATGAAGTAGGATTAATAAGCTTAAGAGATTTCTTTATACACAATCGTGGCTATATTGAAGAGCTTTGTTACATTGGAGGTTCATGTTTTCACTTCGTAAGCTGAATAAGTCTTGGTGCTGACCGAACTGCACTATTGTTCAAGCCGAGGCAATTGTAATTGGTAGCACAACCGTGGCTTTTGGTCAAAATGAAGGCGATGTCTACGACGGGCTACGCCTACGCACCGCGATTTATCTGAGTGATTGGGTTCTTTTCAACCTTCAGCCATCTTAACCAACAGCGAACTCGGTAAATTGTCGTTTAAAGGGGGAATGAAAAGCCAAAACGATGTCTTTTTTGGGTATACCTCGACTAATAAGTTCATTGGCGATACCTCCTTCAGTACCATCGTGTTGAATCCAAATTTTTTCGTTTTTAATATCTAAATGCAAAACACAGCCATATACACGGCGCTTATTTGACCACCCCGCATGAACAACTTGGTAGCGATCGCGTTCTCTATCAAAAATAACTTCTGCTTCGACTTCTTCGTTGCTGGCTTTGATTTCACTGTAAGCTAGCAGCAGTTCTTGAATAAGTTGACGGTACTGTTCTACTTTTGCCATTTTACAATCGCCTCCTCTTCTGGGTCGAAAACAATCAGTTGAACTTGGTAACGTTGGATTAATAAGCCTGGTAGTTCTAAGGTAAAAAAAGAACGATAGGTGTCTAAGGGAACTGCTAAATATAGAAGTCTCTCAGGTTGTTCTTCTTCAAGTGCTAATTTATATTTAAGATACTGTCCTAAAGCAGTACTAAATTCAGTTGTAGTAGATGGAGCAACAAAGCTTTTAACTTCAACCGCAATTTTTTCTTGATTTCGTTCAGCTGCTAAAACTTTCTCTGCACCAAGGTCGATATACATATCCAAACCACCAAAACGCAGGAAAAGCGGGTCATTAGTGATGAGCCAACCCTCTTTTTCTAAAGCACGTTTTACTGCATCATGGAATATGTCTTTCGCCGCCATAGATTCCTAAAATTTTGATTTCGGTACTATAAAACTAGCTTACTCCCTACCAAACCTGACTTAAATCCAAAACAAACCCAGGTAGTAAAGTTTCACCGTCAAGGGTTTTAGGGTTATCTAATACCTCAACCGCAATATTAAGACAATAAATAAAAACTCGGTGTTGTTTTCTATCAATTAACCAACCAAGTTGTGTGCCATTATCAATATATTCTTGCATCTTGTCTTGCAAAATTCGCAAGTTATCAGTTTCAGAACGCAATTCAATCACAAACTCAGGACAAATCGGTGCAAATTTTTTTCGCAATTCTGCTGGTATCGCCTCCCAGCGATCGCGTTTTATCCACGCCGCATCTGGAGAACGCACCGCACCATTGGGCAAAGTAAACCCACCACTGGAACCAAACCCTACACCTGTACCGTCTTGCTTTGTCCACACCCACAACTGCCCAACTAAGTTAAAGTTGCGTTCATCAGTTTCGGAACCAGTAGGGGGCATAATCACTAATTCTCCAGCAGCATTGCGTTCGATGCGAAAATCACGGTTTAGCTGACAAAACTCATAAAACTGATCTTCGGTTAGTGCGATCGCAGGTTGCAATTGCAAGACCATTGGTATAATTTCTGTGGCTATAGGTAAGTTAATGGTCATAATTCATATTTTGGGGCTTCACCTGTCTTTAGGATATATCTTGGCAAAATTTAAGGGGTAGTTATGTAACCACCCCTTTATTGCCCTAATAATTTAGAATTTACTTGCAGATCCCTTAATGGGAAGTTAATTTACTCAGAAATGTTAATCGAACTTTCAACTTGAGAGTTAGCCAATGTTGGCGCAGAGAAAATCCGGGAGTACAGATTTGATGGTTGTTGATGAGCAACGACTGGTAGAACTTGACGAGCATGAGCAGCTAATTCTATTGCCTTCACATCATAAGTCTGCGTTGCTAATTTCGGATAAAAACCAATTCCGATGATTGGCAGCAGTAAACAAGCGGTAATAAATATTTCGCGGGGTTTGATATCAGATATTACAGCATCCAAGTGTAACTCTTCACTTTGCTCACCGTAGAACACTTGACGCAGCATCGATAGTAAATAAATTGGTGTCAAAATCACGCCAACGGCTGACAGTAGCACGACTACAATTTTGAAGCTGGAACTGTAAACATCACTTGTGGCGATACCCAGAAACACCATCAACTCACCCACAAAGCCACTCATTCCGGGTAAGGCGAGAGAAGCCATTGAACCAATGGTAAACAAAGCAAAGGTTTTGGGCATAACCTTGGCCATACCACCCATTTTATCCATCATCAAGGTGTGGGTGCGATCGTAAGTCACGCCAGAGAGGAAGAACAAGCTAGCAGCAATCAAGCCGTGGGAAACCATCTGTAATACTGCACCACTTATACCCAGTTCTGTGTAGGAGGCAATCCCAATTAGCACAAACCCCATGTGGGCAATTGAAGAGTAAGCCAAGCGGCGTTTGAGATTAGTTTGGGCAAAGGCACAGCAAGCACCGTAGACAATGTTAACCACACCCAAAATCGCTAACACTGGGGCAAAAGTTACATGGGCATTGGGTAACATTTCCACATTGAAGCGGATGAGGGCATAACCACCCATTTTTAACAACACACCAGCCAAAATCATCGAACCGGGTGCAGATGCTTCACCGTGGGCATCAGGTAGCCAAGTGTGTAAAGGGAAAATTGGTAATTTTACACCGAAGGCAATTAAGAAACCTGCATAAACCAACAATTCTAAGGTTTTGGGGTATTCTTTCATTCCCAGAGTCGCCATGTCGAAGGTGACATTATCTCCAGAGAATGCCATTGCAAAACCAGCAATCAAGATAAATATTGATGCGGCGGCGGTGTAAAGAATGAATTTGGTTGCGGCATAACGACGGTTTTGTCCTCCCCAAATGGAAATCAGCAGGTAAACCGGCACTAACTCGATTTCCCACATTAGGAAGAACAGCAGCAAATCTTGGGCGACGAATACGCCAAGCTGGGCACTGTACATCGCTAGCATCAAACCATAAAATAATCGCGGCTTGGTGGTAACTTTCCAAGCCGCGAATATTGCGAGGGTATTTATTAAGCCTGTTAGAAGCAGTAAGGGCATCGATAAACCATCAACCCCTACAGCCCAATGCAAACCTAACTGCGGTATCCAAGGATAGTTTTCTACAAGTTGGAGTGTTGAACTCTGAAAGTTATATTTATACCAAAAAGCATAAATCATCAGTGCAAAGTCAGCGATCGCAACTCCCAGACCATACCAACGCACAGTTCTACCTTCTTTGTCTGGGATTAGGGGGATGGCTAAGGTAGCCACCAAGGGTAAGAGGATTATGGCTGTTAGCCAGGGAAATTCAATAGCATTCATCACTTCTGACAATCAATTTGGCTTCTTGCTTTTGATTTGATTATATTAAGGAATCTATACTTTTGTAAATATTCTTTAACTCTAGAATATTAAATTTTTGGCATAGACAGGAATATATACTCATCGAATTTCAAATTATCAGGATAAATAAGAATAAATACTTATCTGATTTTGCCGATTCCATTCTAGATGTAAAGTTTTGCAACGTCAACTAAAGCCACCGTTACAATACGGTTACATTTTCTAGTTAAGTTTAATTGTCGATTGACATAAAATATCGACGCAGCTACAGTGCCAAGTTGCAAAACCTGGGATTATAGCTGCGTCAATATGTTGATAAGTAGAATTGTATAAACTATGTTACGTGGAAAAAGAGTAGCCCTAAGCAGTTGCAGATTGGTTTTCGAGGGGAAAATCTGGCTTTTAAATATAATTGCAACAATTTCGAGCAATTGTCATTCTAGATAAACCTTTAGAATGCGTTCACCATTTCGACAATTTTGTAAAGATACCCGATAGAGTTGATTTGTCCATGAGTTTTAGGGATTCCCAACTGGCTAGTTTTTTTATGGTTCTTCCAGCGTCGGCTTTATTGTATGTTTGGAAAAGTTACAGTTTAGCTGAGATAGCGTACTAAATAACCATAATTTTGCTTAATGATTAGGACTTACGCACACTCTACAAATTATTCTCTTCTCTGCGAGAAATTCAGCTTTTTGGCAATTTTTGCGTAAGTCCTAAATCTTAAATTGCTGAGTCCGTTATGAATACTGAGTTTTTAATGCAATAATCCCAATTAATACAGCAAGACCTAACGCTCTACGAAAATAATTGACTCCTTGAAATAATTCCAGCCACGCCCAAGTAAACAAAGAGCCATTTGCTACTACGTCTAAAACTGTATTGATTTTACCACTTGTAAAAATTAGAGCGAGTAAACTGGTTACTATCCAAACAATCAGTGGTAGGTTTGGCATCTGAGCTAAAACAATTTTGCCATCGCTATCACGAAAGGTTTTATCAATTAATGTATTTTCCATTATTTAAAACTGCTACCTAGTTACAAATGATTAACTTACAGAAACTATCGGAAGGTCTATTGAGAATAGGATTACATTGAGTTGTAAATTCCTTAATGTTATTAAATCATGTGGGGAAATATTTTTCCAAGCATCTAACTGCTGAGATTCTGACTATGCTAATAGACATAATCACATAACAATATATCTGTCGCAAGAATGAATGTAATTTGGAACAGTGAAGATTAGGAATGCTCACATCATGATTATTTGGAAGTAGGAGATGCCGCAGGCAAGGGTGACGATTAAACAGATTACTGAGTCGTTGAATTAGCGTGGTTACTAGCTTATTGCTAGCGATCGCAAAATAAGATTAGTCGAAGATTTCGATCTCAGATAAAAACACAGAAATTGCAAAGTAGGAGCAATGCATTAATCGCCCCTACTTGTCTAGTTAATTGACATGATCGCTGAATTTATGCTAGCTATTACAGCACGGCTTTTTTAGGGCTTAAGATCGCGGCGATTTCCGTCCAGAATGATACAGTACAGTATTTAAGTTTTATGCTATCGCTCAACAAATAACATTCCGTGAAAGCTAGAAGTGATAGATTGCACGATCAGTTGGGCAATATTTAAGTAAGTGGTGTGACTATCCTTTAAGGTATTAGTAATTATTTATGGCTTTCCCAATCAAAGAACGTCGTTGGCTATATATTGGTCTGAGTATTTTGAGCTTGTGTTTGGCAGTTACTATTACTCCTGTTAAAGCATCTGTGCAAGTATCAGCAAAATCTACTCTGAATACCCCAGCATCTACTAACCAGATAGAACAGGGACGAAACCTCTACCGTTCAGGACACTTTGCAGAAGCCATAATGATTTGGCAAACGGCAGCACAAGGCTACCATACTCAAGGCGATCGCCTTAACGAAGCTCTAAGCTTAAGTTACCTTTCACTGGCACAACAGGAACTTAACCAATGGAAAGCAGCCGAAGAGTCTATTGAGCAAAGCTTAAAACTCTTACAAACCTCTATTCCCTCTGCTGATGCGATTCTCTGGGCACAGGCACTCAATACCAAAGCAAATTTGCAATTGCACAATGGCAAAGCCGAAACTGCTCTCGAAAGTTGGCAACAAGCTCAAAAATATTATGATCTAGCAGGCGATAAAATGGGCAGCTTGGGTAGTCAAATTAACCAGGCACAAGCTTTACAAAGTTTGGGATTTTATCGCCGTTCTAAACAGCAGTTGGAGGAGCTAAATCAAAAGCTAGGAGCAATGCCAGATTCGGAAATTAAAGTTAGTGGGCTAAGATCGCTTGGTTTAGCTCTGTTGATGATTGGCGACTCTGGCAAGAGCCAACAGGTGTTAGAGCAAAGTTTAGCGATCGCTCGTAAAATTGAAACTACACCTCAGTTGAGTTCCATCCTACTAAGCTTAGGAAAAACCGCCGCAGACTTAAAAGATCCAAAGGCGGCATTGGATTACTTTGAACAAGCAGAACAGGTAGCGACAAATCCAGGCGATCGCTTACAGGCACGTTTAGGGCATTTCAAACTTTTCCTCGACTATGACAAGCCTGAATTGGCTACCCCACTCGCGCCTCAATTACTCAAACAACTCACAGAGCTGCCCCCCAGTCATACCTCTCTTTACGCAGCTATTAATTTTGTTGCCTCACTGAATCGGCAGCCAAATTCTAGCCAAATCATACCGATGAAAGACCTGGCGCAACTCATGGCAGTCACAGTCAAGTCTGCACAGCAGATCCAGGATGCTCAAGCAGAAGCTTATGCACTGCATCAGTGGGGAAAACTCTATCGTCGTACACAGCAGTTATCACAAGCGCAAGAGTTAACTCAGAAATCCCTCAACATTGCACGTCAACTCCAAGCTGAGGATATCATTGCTCAATCTGCTTGGCAGGTGGGACAGTTGTATAAAGAACAGGGCGATCGCTCAGAAGCAATTACTGCTTATACTGAAGCGGTCAAAGCTTTAAAGTCAATTAGGGGAGATTTAGTTTCAGTCAACCCCGATGTTCAGTTCTCCTTTCGTGAAAGTGTGGAGCCTGTTTACCGAGAACTTGTAGGTTTACTCCTAGATCAGCAACCCAGTCAAGCAGAACTAATGGAAGCTCGTGACTTGATTGAGGCACTCCAAGTTGCAGAACTCGATAACTTTTTCCGGGAAGCTTGCTTAGATATATCTCAGCAGATTGACCAAATTGATCCCAATGCAACCGTTGTTTATCCGATTATCTTGCCAGATCGCCTAGCGGTAATCCTTTCCAAAACCGGACAACCGTTGCGTTACTATGTCACACAAAAATCTCAAGCCGACATCGAACAAACTCTAGAAAAATTATTAGTTGCCCTAAATCCTGTCTCCAACTCCAAAGAGCGCGATCGCTTGTCCCAAGAAATTTATAGTTGGTTAATTCGTCCTGCCGAAATGGATCAAGCTTTTAAAGATACCCAAACACTAGTATTTGTTTTGGATGGTCGATTACGTAATATTCCCATATCGGCTTTGTATGACGGGAAGCAATATCTGATCGAAAAGTATGCTGTTGCCCTCTCACCGGGAATGCAATTGATGAGTGCGCGATCGCTCCAAGCAAATCACATTAATGCGATCGTCGGTGGTATCAGCCAACCTCGTAATGGCTTCAGTGCTTTGCCTGCTGTAGAATTAGAAGTTAAGCAAATCTCGAAGGCAGTCCGGTCTTCGATGTTGCTCAACCAGCAATTCACTAGTCAAGCCCTTGCCAGTCGCGTCAAATCTAGTAGCGCCGATATTGTCCATCTGGCAACCCACGGACAGTTTAGCTCCCGCCTTGAAGATACCTTCCTACTGACTTGGGATGGAGAAGTCAACGTTAAGGAATTGTCAGAACTTCTCAAAAATCGGGGTGGTGAATCATCAAAAGCAATTGAGTTGTTAGTACTGAGTGCCTGCGATACAGCAGCAGGTGACGATCGCGCCGTTCTTGGACTAGCAGGATTGGCTGTAAAATCTGGTGCCCGCTCAACCATTGCCACTCTCTGGCCCGTCAAAGATAAAGCAGCCGAGATGCTGATGACGCGCTTCTATGAGCAATTGCGACAGCCCAAAATTACCAAAGCCGAAGCACTGCGACAAGCCCAAATCAATTTAATCCGTCAAACTGATTTCCGCGATCCTTTCTTTTGGTCTGCCTTTGTTTTGGTTGGTAACTGGCTGTAAAGAAGGTAGCAGGAAAAAGATTTAGTGAGGGATTTAAACCGCAAGCTTCGCTCTAATTTCTGTATCTCTTTTTTACTAAGTAAAGTTACTTAGTAAAATTACTTAGTAATTTGTACAAACTTTTACGGTATAAAAGTCAGGTTTCGTTTATATTTTTAGTAGGTATTGAAGCCTTTGACTCTCAGCCAAAAAGATTTATCCAGCTTTTTCCCACAATCAGAATCAATGTATTTAGTATTAATTTTCTCAAATGAGGTGCTACATCATGAAACGTCGATATTTAGCTAGTACATTAAGCGTAATCGCTCTATTCACCAGTACTACATTGAATAGTGCCAATGCTGTTACATTTACCCCACCAATCAACAATGGCGCTCCCAACCAAGCAACCGGAGGAGCTTCCCGTGGTAATTTCTTTATCCCTGCTTCTAGCAAAAGCGCTCCCAGCCAAGCAACTGGAGGAGCTTCCCGTGGTAGTCTTTTTACACCCAGTGCCGGCAAAAGCGCTCCTAGACAAGCAACTGGAGGAGCTTCTAGAGGTAATCTGTTTACACCCAGTGTCGGCAAAAGCGCTCCCAGACAAGCAACTGGAGGAGCTTCCAGAGGCGACCTCTTTACACCTAACGCTGGTAAAGGCACTCCCAGGCAAGCAACCGGAGGAGCTTCTAGAGGCGAACTCTTTACACCTAGCGCAGAGAAAAACGCTCCTCAACAGGCAAGTGGAGGAGCTTCTCGGGTCGGTACTTACTACTTAAATCCTTCAACTGTAGGTGCAGCAGGTCCAGCAGCCCTAATTGCACTCCTACCCCAAAGCTTCTATGGCACAACAGTGTCTGAACGTCCCACAATTCTGGTATATATTCCTGCTTCTAATGCAGAAGAAGCTGTGTTCAGCCTCAAGGATGAAGCTGGCAATACACAGTATCAAATGACCATTCCTGTTGCTCTCAAAGCTGGGGTAGTTGCTGTCAAATTACCAGCAGAAGCACCCGCTTTAGCAGTTGGAAAAAACTACCATTGGTTTCTAGCTGTCAAACTTGATGGACAGCTCGGCCCAAATACGCCTTATGTCGATGGTTGGATTCAGCGCATCAAGCCTAATGCTGAACTGACAACAGCAATGGAGCAAAAAGATGCTCTGAAGCGAGCGGCGGCTTTTGGTAAACATGGCGTTTGGTATGACTGCGTAGAAACACTTGCAGCCCTACATAGCACTCAACCGAGCAATGTAACTCTTAACAAGCAATGGGAAGAACTACTCTCCTCAGTTAGCTTGAAGGAGATTGTCACAGCTCCTTTATTAGTATCTACGAAGTAATTTTAGGCATGGGGCATCGGGCAAAACAGTTCCGTTAGCGATAGCGGGGCGTTTAGCCCGTGCTGTTAGCGGATAGCTAAGGTTTAGCCCGTGAGGAGTGAAGAGTTAGGAGTTACGAATTCTCCCCCTGCTCCCCTGCTCCCTGCTCCCTGCCCCCTCCCCCTACTCACTACTCCCTAATCCCCAGTCCCCATGTGGCGTAGATTCCAAAACTTTATCCAACATACTCGTAGTGTTCTGATTATTACTCCCACTGTTGCCCTGACTGTCATTGTCGGGCAATCGTTGGGATTTTTCAATTTGCCTGAATGGAAAATTCGTGATGAATGGGTTCGTCAGCGATGCCAACGGCCGGCTACGCCAACGCACGAGACGATAGCGGATGAGATTGTGGTTGTCACAATCGATGAACGCGATATTCAATCGGTGCGTAAATGGCCAATTCCAGATTGGGCATTAGCAAAATTACTAGAAAAAATTCGGGCGCAGCAACCCAGAGCCATCGGACTGGATCTCTATCGAGATTTACCAGAGGGAAGCGGACATGAAGAACTTGTAAAAATCTTTCGTAGCACTCCTAATTTAATCGGTGTTGAGAAAATCACCGGGGAGCGCGTCAATCCAGCACCAGAGTTGAAAAAACTTAATCAAGTAGGGTTAGCAGATTTAGTGTTGGATGGCGATCGCTTTGTCCGTCGCGCCCTCCTGACGGCAGTTGATGCCAAAGAGCAAAACACGCTTAAAGCTGGGCTAGCAACTCTTGTAGCACTCAAGTACCTAGAAGCTGACAAAATTACCTTAGAAAGCATTGACCCCAAGCAGCAAAAGTTTCAGTTGGGTAAAGCAATTTACCTACCACTAGACAATCAAGAAGCAGGCTACTCTGATGCTGATTTAGGCGGCTATCAAATTCTGCTCAATTGGCATGGTTCAGAAGCGGCATTTCGGACAGTTGCCATGCGCGATGTCTTAGCAGGGAGAATTCCAGCCAACCTAATGCGCGATCGTATGGTGTTTATTGGATCAGCCGCCGCTAGTACCAATGACTTCTTCAACACACCCTTCAGTTCCTCCTGGGTCTCTGCCCAAAAAACCATGCCTGGGGTTGTTGTCCATGCCAATATTGCCCATCAACTGGTGCAAGGGGCAAAAACAGGGAAGACAAACCTGTACGGCTTTTCTGGTGGGGCTGTGTCGCTCTGGATTATTTTTTGGTCTGCGATCGGCTCTAGTGGTAGTTGGTTCTTATCCAGTCACAGGATGCGGATTCCTGGTGGCAAAATTCTCTGGGCAACTATAGGCATCTGTGGACTGTTTGTGGGGGGTGGCTATGGGATGTTTTTACATGGCATTCTGATTCCAGTCACACCTGCTTTAGCCGCATTCATCAGCAGTGTAATTGCAACAACAAATGCCTATAAACAGAGGCGGTTAGAAGAAGCAAATCAGCAACTAGAAATTGCCAATGCTCAACTATTAGATTATTCCAAAACTCTGGAGTTCAAAGTTGAAGAGCGAACTCATGAACTGCTTGAGGCCAAGCAAGCTGCTGATGCTGCTAACGAAGCAAAGAGCGAGTTTTTGGCAAATATGAGCCACGAACTACGCACACCGCTTAATGGCATCCTTGGTTTTGCTCAGGTGCTAGAAGTATCGCCAAACATGACAGAGAAAAATCTGGAAGGTGTCAGCATTATCTATCAATGTGGGACACACCTGCTGATGCTAATCAATGATATTCTCGACCTTTCAAAAATTGAAGCTCGTAAATTAGAATTGGTTACGACTAATGTACATCTGCACACTTTTTTACATGGTGTCACCGAGATTTGCAGTATCCGAGCAAAGCAGAAAGGGATTTCATTTAATATTTTAATCAGCGATCGCCTACCAGTTGCCATTGAAGTGGATGAAAAGCGACTAAGGCAAGTTTTGATCAACTTACTAGGTAATGCTATCAAATTCACAGACACCGGTAGCGTCACCTTTAAAGTAGATGTCATGAGTCATTCGTCATTGGTCATTGATCAAGAGTTGAAACCAATGACAAATGACAATGGACAAATGACACATCAGAAGATTCGCTTCCAGATTGAAGATACAGGTATTGGGATGTCACCAGACCAATTAGAGAAAATCTTTTTGGCTTTTGAGCAAGTAGGTGAAGCAGGGCGGAAATCTGAAGGTACTGGCTTGGGATTAGCAATCAGTCAAAGAATTGCAGCATTGATGGGCAGCCAAATTCAAGTACAGAGTCATCTGGGTGAAGGTAGTCTCTTTTGGCTAGATTTAATCGTACCAGTACCAGTTTCCCATGACTGGCAAATAGAAGCGATATCTACGACGAGCGTAGCAGCAGCTCTAACCCATCAAAAAATCACTGGGATTAGGGGTACTGCACCTCAAATTCTCATTGTCGATGATGATACTAACCACTGTTCTATGTTGATCAGTTTGCTCCAAGAAATTGGCTGTCGAACCTTGGAAGCAAGTGATGGCAAATATGCACTACAGATGGTAACTGAACATCACCCAGATGTGATTCTCCTTGATTTAGCTATGCCTAACATGGATGGCTTTGAGCTAATGGTTCATTTACAAGAAAATCCACAAACTCGTTTTATTCCAATTATTGTCTCTAGTGCCAGTGTCTTCGAGGAAAATCGGCAACGAAGTTTTCAGGCAGGGGCCACAGCATTCTTGCCGAAACCTCTGCAAATTGATGAACTATTTAATGCACTGAAATCGCTGCTAAAAGTGGAGTGGATTTACGATCAATCCATACCTCAAAAGTCATTTTACCAGTCTGAGCAGAAAGCTGATGCTGAATTGGTTCTGCCATCACCAGATGTTTTGCAACAACTTTATCATCTGGCAATGATGGGAGATATTCCAGCAATTGAGGAAATCATAAAAGAGTTAACTAAGCAAGATAGTCAGCTAACTCCTTTCGTACATGAGTTGAGCAAATTTACTGCCAACTTCCAAACCGGAAAAATCCGTAAATTCCTTAAATCTTTTGTAACCACTGAGTCACGTCAATGATGATCGAATCTCTCTTAAAACCAATGCATATCCTTTTGGTAGATGACAATCCCAACAATCTTAAAGTGCTATCAGAAGCGATTCAGGGATGTGGTTGGAAAACACTCATGGCAACCGATGGAGAATCCGCCATCGAACAAACAGAATACTCTGCTCCCGATCTCATTCTCCTAGATGTCATGATGCCGGGTATTGATGGATTTGAAACTTGCCGCAGGTTGAAAGCCAATTCCATCACTCAGAATATTCCGATCATTTTTATGACTGCCTTGGCCGATGCCACAGACAAAGTGAAAGGACTAGAAATTGGTGCAGTTGATTATATTACCAAACCCTTCCAGCAAGAAGAAGTCATTGCTCGATTAAAATTACATTTGAAAATTTCCTATCTTACCCGTACCCTCGAACAAAGAGTGCAAGAACGCACCGCAGAATTAACCCAATCTCTCCAACAGTTACAAAACACCCAACTACAACTAATCCAGAGTGAGAAAATGTCCACCCTTGGACAACTTATTGCAGGGATAGGTCATGAGATTAATAATCCGATTGGTTTTATTAGTGGAAATTGCTCCCATATTGAGGAATATGTCAAGGATCTCCTGCGTTTGGTGAATCTCCAACAGCAAAAGCTACCACATCCAGACCCAGAAATTGAAGAACTTGTTGAAGAAATTGACTTAGAATATCTAGTTGAAGATTTACCAAAAATTCTGGGATCAATGGAGCAGGGAATTGGTCGTCTCAAGGATATCAGCCTTTCTCTAAGAACCTTTGCTCGATCTGATATCTCATCTATGGTGGAGTTTCAAATTCACGAGGGAATTGATAGTACCTTAATGCTATTAAAACATCGACTCAAAGATCAAGGAGAACGCTCTGTAATCGAGGTTGTTAAACAATATGGTGAGTTACCTCCAATCACTTGCTATCCCGGACAACTGAATCAGGTATTTATGAATATTATCGCCAATGCCATTGATGCATTTGATGACCTCTATCAAAACCGCTCAGTTGAGGAAATAGCTGCTGCTAGCCCTCATACCATCACGATCGCTACATCAATCCAGCATGAGCAACAAACCGTGACAATTTGCATCGAAGATAACGCTCTTGGTATGCCTCCTGAAGTGCAAGCGAGAGTTTTTGAGCCATCTTTTACAACTAAGCCCGTGGGAAAAGGAACTGGGCTAGGATTAGCTATTAGCTACCAAATTATTATCGATAAACATAATGGACAAATCAACTGCTCGTCAACCTCTGGTCAGGGAACGAAGTTCATTATTACTCTAGCAACTTCAGTAGACCGAAAGAAAATTTCTGCGATCGCTTTAGGCTAGTGTTCCAAGTACCATCTTGACTTTAATACTGAAGAACATTGGTAAAAAGGCAAAGACTAAAAATTTTTAATATGACACATGCATAAATGCTTAATGGCTGATAATAAGAACTTTAGTTCTTGGCTTTCAAGTACTAAAGCCCTTACTAGAAAACACAAATCAAATTTTTAAATCGCGTAGTGCTAGACGAATTTGCTCCAAGCGCCTACGGTTTACACCAAAATCCGAGTCTCCAAGACGTGATGCGGAACGCAGATGAATTACTGATTCATTAGCAGGGAAATAAAACTCGACATCATCCACAAATTGGAATATCCGACTCTTAGAAAGAGCATGAATGTAATTATCTGTCTGTTGGATAACCTCTGTACGTGGAACAACACTAAGAACTTTGAGTAAAGTTGCTCGTGCTGTCTGGAGGTCTACATGGTAGGCGATCGGGTCAATGCTATGTTTGGAATCAGCATCTTGACTGACAGCACAGTTCGGAGAAGGCGGACAGGGAGCAAGATGGATATTGTCAACTCCCAAGCCAGAAGTGGCGGCCCAAGTAGCAGCAGGAAGCATGAAGCTGCTAGTCAGGCTGAAGAATATTACAAAGATAATACTCCAGATAAGTCGCTGCACGTACTTCATTTCCCCGTTCACGGAGCGTTCCGTAGGAAAGGGGTATGTTTTTAGTAGACGGAACATGATCTATTGACTCCTTGTTAAGAAAGATAAATATACCTGAAACACTCACCAATGACAAACAATAAATGACCAATGGACTTCACAAGTTCCTCAAACTCTTTATATGTAAATGAAAGCACAGCGCACTCCAGAAGCTAAAAACTAATTCTGATACCAATTCTGTATGAAGATGCGCTAAACCATATTTAAATACAGGACAGAAGAAAGAGAAACGAACCGCAAAGGACGCAAAGGACACAAAGAAAGAAAGAAAGAAAGAAAGAAGTTAAAAGGGTTTGGCGCAGTCTCACAAAGAAATGGTATGAGGACTTACGCAAGTTTCATTTTTTCGCCAAAATCGCCCAAAGTTAAAAATCCAAAAAGCTTGACTTTTGACCCTTGATGCAAAGATATGTAGCATAGCGAAGGGATCGCCTGCAAAAATACCGCCGCACAATTATAGAAATGCTGTTTGCTCGGTCTGTGTCGCTAATGCTAACTGTGAATTGTAAGCCTTGAACCACAAGAAGGACGCGAATTTATTAAGTTCGCTTAACTTCACAAGTTACTCAAATTCTTTATATAAGTTGAAAGTGAGACAATTACACAATAATTTTAGAATCAATTATGGTTATGGCAATTAATTATCGGGAAAGAATCATTACTCTTTGGGCAGTATTTCTACTAGGAACATTGTTTCATACACAACTGGGTTTAATGCCGCTTTTTCACGGCTTATCTGTTATTGAATCTCAAAAAGCTACAAATATCAACGATATTTCTGGAATTATGTGGTTGATGTTAGGCTTTTTTGTGCTACCAATGCTGGCAATTATTCTCACTATTTTTACCGATTCAAAGCGTTATCGAATCATTCATTTTGGCTTAACTGTCTTTTACAGCATCATGAACTTACTACACGTGATTTTAGATTTATTTGTCCAGCCAGTTCTCTGGTATCAGATAGCTTTGATGGTGTTGTTATTTTTTGTGGGTTTATTATTAAATATCACTGCTTTTAAATGGATGCAAATGCATAACAGGTCTAATAAATCACAAATACAATTAGAAAGTTCACGTTTGTAGATTTTACTAAACCCGTATTCTCAGCTTTATTATAAATTTGATTTTGAAGAATTTTTGAATGAATATTCAATATCCATATTTTTTTAACTTGATTTAATCAGTTTTAAAACAACCAGCGACAAAAGTTATTTTGTAACATTCAACATTCATTCTTCTGTGATTTCCATTCCAAAATGCAAATCTACCGAGCGCGATAATGCCTAATGGTAGGATAACAGAAGCATGAAATTGTGAATACAAAAGCCCTCATTTCTCCTCAAGAACTCACGTCCATATTAGCAGAAAAGTCATCACGGGCTGTCATTATCGATACACGAACTCCCGAAGATTATGCTATTTCTCATATTCCTCAATCCATAAATATTAGAGATTTTTTCACCTATCTTTTAGAGAGTTCCTATCCAGCAGGATTAAAGGAATTACAAGAGTATTTTGCAGAAATTATGAGCAAGCTGGGAATATCGGGTGCAGAACGGTTAATTGTCTATGAGGATACTTTAAATAAAGGTTATGGTCAATCTTGTCGAGCAGCTTTTTTACTGAAGTATTTGGGTTGCGCTGAGGTATCTATCTTACACGGAGGATATAGAGCATGGCTGACAGAGGGATTACCTACTACCGATGAAGTACCATTATGTGAAAGTAGCATATTTAGATTGCATCCCAACACTGAGATGATGGTGACTACCGCCGAGATGTTGCAAGCAATTGATAATCCAGCAATTATTAAATTAGATGTGCGCGATCGCAACGAATGGCTTGGGCTGAGTTCTTCTCCCTATAATCCTGACTTTTGCCCTCGCAAAGGTCGAATCCCTAATGCTGTATGGTTAGAATGGCATCATCTGATGAATTCCGAATCGGAAATCCCCATATTCCGATCGCCAGATGAAATCCGAGAGATTTGTCAGTCAGTAGGTATTACTCCAGAGTCCATTGTGTATATTTACTGCTTTAAAGGTTCAAGGGCTGCTAATACATTAATAGCCCTTGAACAAGTAGGAATTTCTGCTAGAAATTATTTTGGCTCTTGGAATGAATGGTCTCGTGATTTTTCCCTACCCATTGATAGTAGGATCATCAGCGTGTAGGCATCGCAGCCTCGGTTTCTTACTGTTACATACTTGACGTTGGGTTTTCGAGACGCGATAAATCGTCGTCTCTACAAGTGTTTTGGTCTGATCTGAACTGTATTGCTTTATAATTCGGAATCTGTTTTGGGAAAAGGTTACTGGATTTGAGTTGGAGGTTTTTTCTCTACCATTATCCCCAAAACCCAAGAAGTATTGCCTGGTTGGAAAAAAGCATGAACTGCGATCGCTAGTAGAGCAATTATACTTAACCCAATTGTAGGAAGTATTTTGGTGGGCAATTGTGCCAATCTAGCAAATAACTTTTCTTTGGATAGACTTATGGCTAAAAAATCTCAACCAAATGTAGAACAATACCAAGATGTCAGATTATCTGCCACCACAAGGATTTGGGTAATTACAGTCGCCATTCTCGGAGTTTGCGTCCCACTCTCAGCCGTTACTAGAAGTGGTGCTATTCTTCCTTTAGTTGCTATTGGTGGGGCAGCAGTTGGTACAGTTGCTGTTTGGCGTTCTGATGAGCAAAAATCGAAAGCTAACTATTTGCAACAGCAGCAAATAGAACTGTTAGAGCGGAGATTAGCGAATTTAGAAACAATTGTTAGCAGTGATGACTTGAACTTGCAAATGAAAATTAAACAGATTGAGGCAAGAGATCCTTTTGGTGACTCGTCTGATGTAAGTACTATACCCAGACAACCAAAACGCAAAGGTTAAAATTAGCTAATCTTCACCATTTATGCCAATTTCAGATGATATACCCGAAAATAATCGTTACTAAGTCATTTTAGTGGGGATATTTGTTGACTTAGCGTTGCCGCAACCTTTAAAATGCTTTTCACATTAAACTTTCCTTTGCACCTAGAAGTGTTTCCTTAGAAACAGTATCTTGTTGTCCATCTTCGTTAGAATTGACTGACATCATTTAATTCTATATACTTCAACTGCATCAGTTCATGAAATGTCTAAGTGCTATCCATCTTTATTTTTCCCGGAAACATCTGCCAATGGCTGTGTTTTATTAGACTGCTAACATTACTGAATTTTTAATTAACTAAGGTTATAAACTTGAGTAATTGCATTGGTATAGCTTACCGTAGGTATGCAATAGTTTGCCGCAGGAATGCAGATGGATTGGATTAGCTTACTTAAATTTCAACAAGCTGACTTCCTTCAACGTGTGAAGAAACCTAAAACTTATGACTTATCTTTATTGGAAAGTCAAGTCAAGGGTTGTCACACTGAAATGATGGCTTTTTGGGGCGAACCATTGGCTAGACTCCAAGAATTTTCTCGCCAACAAGCAGAAGTTCTTGCCAAAAATCCACCGCCTACGCCACCCGAATATCCTGAGCCTCCCGACTGGACGATACCTTTTCCCAAATACTTCCAGCGCCAAGCGGAAGATTATCTTTTGCGGGAAAAAATCGTTGACCTGGTGATAGCTGAACGTTTGGGGAAGTTGGTAAAAAAGGTATCACAAGATACTTTGCAAAATATGATTTTAGATGATGAAGGAAATTTGTGTGGCGAAAGCAAATTTTCTTATGTACTAAAAGATAATCCTCAGCTAAGTGTTCAAGTTTATGTTGCTGATGGAGAAAGTTTTAATGGTATTAAGAAAGACAAAATTAAATGGTCGGTTACTCAAGAAGATTTAAACAATCACCAAGTATTAATTTTTCTCTGTTTGTTTTATCCATCAACAGGTCAGTTAGGATACGAAAGACAGAGTATAATTACAGGATTTTTACCTGCAAATCAAATTGAACTTACTGAACCAAAACTGTATATAAGTCCGAGTAACTTGTTGTATGCCGGTGGTCTGAGTTGGTATTTAGAATCACTTATTGGCAAAAAAGACACGTCGCCAGTAATTAATGAGAAAGCGATCGCAGATACAATACAGACTCTACCATCAGAGCATTGTCTTAAGGGTATAGTTGGTGATTGGGAATGCTGGCAAACTTTACAAGGGCACAATAGAGGTATTAATTGCCTAGCTTTCAGTTTTGCGTGCAAGAATGGTAAAGCCTTACCCATATTGGCAAGTGGTAGTCGTGGAGAAACGAAACTCTGGGATTTAAGCAAGGGTGAATTAATAGATACATTATCAGAGTATCCTTGGGTGATACCTGGGCTAGTGGATGAAGTGAATTCCCTGGCTTTTAGTTCAGATGGACAGACTTTAGTGAGTTGCGGTGCTGATTCCACAATTAAACTTTGGCACGTGGGTGCTTTAGACTTGATAGATATTTTGCATAAACATAATGGGGTAGTGCGGTGTGCTGCCTTTACTCCAGATGGCAGAATGTTAGCTACAGGCGGAGATGACAGAAAAATTCTGTTTTGGGATTTGATGCATCGTCAGGTTACGATCGCACTTTCTTTAGATGATACAGCTGCTCATTCTCTGGTTTTGAGCCGAGACGGGGAAACTATAGTTACAGGTAGCTACCGTAAAATCAAAGTCTGGCGAACTTCACCCCAAACGGGGATCAAAAGTTTAAAGGATGCACAACCTCTGCATACCCTCATGGGTCATTCTCACATCGTTCGTTCCTTAGCAATCAGTGCAGATGCTAAACTGCTCGTGAGTGGTAGCTGGGATCAAACAATTAAAATTTGGCAATTGGAAACTGGAGAATTACTTCATACACTTAAAGGACATAGAGATAAAGTATATGCGATCGCCTTAAGTCCTGATGGACAAATTATCGCCAGTGGTAGTGCTGATAAAACCATCAAATTATGGCATCTACAAACCGGGGAGTTACTGGGTACGTTTACAGGTCATGGAAATATAGTCACAGCATTAGCCTTCACAGCTTCTGGCGAGATGTTGGTTAGCGGGAGTTTAGATAAGACAATTAAAATTTGGCAACGAAGTTAAGAATTTATAATTAGGGGCTGATTGCGATCGCGAAGGTGTCATAAGCATCTTCTTTGGATGCAACTTATGAAAATTTTGTTGGTAGAGGATGATATATTACTTAGTGCAGCATTGGCAGAGTTGTTGAGTGCAAATCGTTATACTATCGACGTAGCAAGCAATGGACAAACTGGGCTAGACCTAGCAATATCGGTTGAATATGACTTGATTTTGCTGGACTGGTTAATTCCTAAGCTGGATGGGATTAACTTGTGTCGGCAACTGCGAAGGCAAGGCTACCGTAAATCTATTCTGTTATTAACAGGCAAAAATTCTAATGCAGATATTGTCGCGGGTTTAGATGCGGGAGCAGATGATTATGTCATCAAGCCCTTTGACCAGGAAGCATTACTAGCAAGAATTCGGTCTTTGTTGCGGCGAAGTGGAGTAAGTGATTCATCTACGTTAACCTGGGGAAATCTCTGTTTAGATCCAAGTGCCGGCAGAGTGACTTGTAATGAGCAGGAAATTTTGCTTACGGCAACAGAATACAAACTGCTGGAGTTATTTTTGCAAAACCCAGATCGCATCTTTAGTCGTGCAGTGATTCTAGATCGGCTTTGGGGATTTGATGATGCACCCACTGAAAATGCAGTTACGACTCATATTAAAGACTTGCGAAAAAAACTGAAAACAGGAGGTCTAACAGAGGAATTTTTAGAAACAGTATATGGCATGGGCTATCGCATCAAGCCTGTACCTAATCCTTCTATCGCTTTTGGGGAAACAAATCAAGGTGGGAAGAAAAAACCCGGTACCAAAGATATAACTTCTGTGAATCGAGTGCTGGAGCGATTTCGTAATTCCTTTGGCGCACAGGTTTTAGTACTGGAGCAGGCCAAAATTGCACTCTTCGCAGGGAATCTAAATAAAGAGTTATATCAGCAAGCATTGCACGAAGCGCATAAGCTAGCAGGTTCGATGGGAACGTTCGGTTATCCAGAAGGCTCCCGGCTAGCACGGAAAATAGAGCATTTGCTGCTTGCAGATTTCCCCCTCTTAGCAGATAAAATCTCTGATTTTTCGAAATTGGTAACAACATTACAGCAAGAATTAACTAAGCCTGCTGTCATTTCCACCGCTCAAAGCGTCCCAATGAAGCAAACTTATCGGCTGTTAGTAATCGATGATGATGCGACGTTGACAAAGCAGTTGCAAGCAGAAGCCGACTCATGGGGGATCAGGATGAAGGTTGCACCCAACTTAGCCGAGGCCCGATCGCGTCTAGCTTTAAAAACTCCTGACGCAGTTTTACTCGATTTGAGTTTTCCGGGAACAGAGGAAGACGGATTAATATTATTGAGCGAGATTGCACAGCGATCGCCAAATATCCCAGTGATTGTTTTTACAGGACGAGATACCCTGGCAGATCGATTGGCAGTATCGCGTTTAAGAGCTAGACAATTTTTGCATAAGCCTGCGACAACCGAGGAGATTTTTCAGGCGATCGCTCGTGTCCTACCTCAACCGAAAATTTCTGAAGCTAAAGTCTTAATCGTAGACGATGACCCTGTAATCCTGGCTGGACTATCGGCGTTGCTAACCCCTTGGGGGGTGGAAGTAACAACCCTCTCCCAATCACAGCAATTTTGGAAGGTTTTGATGGCAACATCTCCAGATTTGGTAGTACTAGATTTAGAAATGCCAATAGTTAATGGATTAGAGTTGTGCCAAGTCGTGCGACAGGATGCCCATTGGGGAGATTTACCTGTTTTGGTAGTAACAGCCCATACTGAAGCAGAATCCCTTCAGCAAGCCTTTGCAGCTGGAGCCGATGATTTTATTCGCAAGCCAGTGCTAGGGCCTGAACTTGTAACAAGGGTACTGAGCCGCATTCAAAGAAGGCGCTGGCGCTCTCAGGTAGGGAGAAATAAAGAATAATGAGAAATTATCAGCGATTATTAGTCTATGGTGTCGCTATTGGCTCAACTGCGATCGCCCTAATGCTATCGCTCTGGCTAGAACCGTTTATATCTCCAACTATTGGTGCTTTTTTTTATATAGCTATCATCGCCAGTACTTGGTATGGTGGCTTTCGACCAGGAATCGTTACAGTTGTGCTTTCGACACTGGTGATTGATTATTTTTTTATCCTTCCACGATATCAACTGGGGATTAATCAACCAGAAGATATATTGCGCCTAAGTCTTTTCCTAGTGGTTGCCTTGATAATTAACCTGATAACAGGCAATCTTAAGTACAGCACAAAGAAGATTCAACAACTCAACCAACAATTGTCTCAGGAAAATGCCGAGCAATTGCGGATGACTCTTGACGATCGCAAGCTGGCACAAGAAAAGCTGCAACAGCAATTTGAGCAACAACGCTTAGTGATGGAGATGAGCCAGCGCATCCGGCGATCGCTCAAGTTACAAGATATCTTGCAAACCACCGTCGATGAAGTGCGGCAGTTTCTTAAGTGCGATCGCGTCATTATCTTCCAATTTTATCCAGGTTGGGGTGGAACAGTCGTGGTTGAGTCTGTTGTACCGGAATGGATGGCGATTTTACCACTCCAAATTTACGACCCTTGCATTGGCGAAGAGAACGTCGAACCCTTTAAACAAGGCTTAGTTACCGCGAAAGCTGATATTTATACTGCCGGAATTAGTCCCTGTCACGTTGAATTTTTGGCAAGTCTCCAGGTAAGGGCAAATCTGGTTGTTCCTGTTTCATTAGGAGATGAATTGTGGGGATTACTAGCAGCTCATAACTGTGCAGCTCCTCGTGAGTGGCAATCTTCAGAAATTGTCCTGTTGCGGCAGTTAGGAGCGCAGGTAAGCATTGCTATCCAGCAAGCAGCTTTATTTGAACAGTTACAAACAGAACTGATGGAGCGTAAACAGGCACAAGTTGCCCTGCAACAACTGAATACCGAACTTGAGCAACGGGTGCTAGAGCGCACTGCACAACTAACAGATACAAATGATCGTCTGCAAGAAACAGTGCGAGATCAGCAACAAACCCAACTCATACTTTTAGAACAGGCGCATAAGCTAGAGCTTCAAGCTGTAATCACCCGAAATATGGGGGAAGGGATTTGCTTAGTCAGAATCGATAATGGAATCATTGTCTATGCCAATCCGAAATTTGAGCAGATGTTTGGCTATGACTCTGGTGAACTCAACGGTCAGGACGTTTCGATTGTGAACTATGCCAGTGAATCGTTAACTGATGAAAATATAAATCAAGCCATTGTATCTGCCGTCTTACAAAATAGTGAAGCCACTTATGAAGTCCATAATCTTAAAAAAGATGGCACACCATTTTGGTGTAGTGCGACGACTTCTATATTCAATCATCCCGACTACGGCGATGTTCTAGTTGCGGTTCACCAAGATATCACTATTCGCAAACAAACTGAAGAAGCTTTACGCCAAAGCGAAGAAAAGTTTCGTCAGTTGGCAGAAAACATCCAAGCAGTATTTTGGATGACCGATATTCAAAATCAGCAAGTTCTCTATGTGAGCAGTGCATACCAAACCATCTGGCAAAGCAGTTGTGAAAGTCTTTACCAAAATTATTCAGATTGGTTCGATGCAATTCACCCAGAAGATCGCCAGAGCGTCGAATTTGAAATCGTTGAACAGATGAGAACAGGGCAATACGATAAAAAATATCGAATTATCCGTCCTGATGGTTCAATCCGTTGGATTCGCGATCGCGCATTTCCGATCAAAAATGAACTAGGAGAGTTAGTTCGGATTGCTGGGATTGCCGAAGACATCAGTGAAATACAGCAAATTGATCTGATCAAGAGTGAGTTTATTGGCATCGTTAGTCACGAACTCCGCACTCCCTTAACTGCAATTCGCGCAGCACTGGGTTTACTACAAAGTGGAATCTACGACAAAAAACCAGACAAGTTTAAGCGGATGATTGAGATTGCAGCCATCGATAGCGATCGCTTAGTGCGTCTTGTCAACGATATTCTCGATTTGGAACGCTTAGAGTCGGATCGAACTTTGTTAGAAAAAACAACCTGCAATGCGGCTGATTTAATTCAACAAGCAGTTGCAGGAGTGCAAGCGATCGCCAATCAGCAAAATATTACCTTTAAGATTCACCCTACCAATGCTCAAGTTTGGGCGGCAGCTGATGCCATTGTTCAAACACTCACCAATCTCTTAGGTAATGCGATTAAATTCTCACCTGCCGATTCTACTATTACTCTGAGTGTCCAACAGCAAACAGATCGCGTCCTGTTCCAGATAACCGATCAAGGACGAGGCATCCCAGCAGAAAAGTTAGAAACAATCTTTGGACGATTTCAGCAAGTAGATGCTTCTGATTCTCGCACCAAAGGCGGCACAGGCTTAGGATTGGCAATCTGTCGTAGTATTATTGATCAGCATGATGGGCAAATCTGGGCTGAAAGTACTCTTAGTGTCGGCAGCACGTTTTTCTTCACTCTGCCATTGCCAGGAAATTATGCAGGGGAGCAGAGGAGCAGAGGGGCAGGGGAAGCAGGGGGAGAATGACCAATGACAAATGACCAATGACCGACAAATGACAAATGACCAATGACCAATGACAAAAAGATTTTTAATTGTGGATGATGAAGAACGAATTCGCGAATTAGTACAAGCTTGTTTAGAAGACTTGGGAGGATGGGACACGCTGACAGCTGCATCAGGGCAAGAAGGACTAAAAATCGCCCAGACAGAACCTATTGATGTGATTCTGCTTGATGTGTCTATGCCTGACATGGACGGCTTTGCAGTATATGAAAAACTTCAGGCAAATTCCGCAACTCAAGCAATACCAGTGATTTTTTTAACTGCGAAAGTTCAAGCAAGCGATCGCGTCCGTTTCGCTCAGATTGGAATTGCTGGGGTGATTACTAAACCTTTTGAACCCACCTCTATTTGCGAAGAAGTTACTGAGATTCTTGGATGGGACGATTAATTTTGAAGTTTTAATTTTTTATTTTTGTAATTTATTTTTCTAAATATTATCCGTCAGCTTTTGATCTCTCCAACCCTCTTAAAAATACTACCGTGTCGTTTACATACAAATCTTTGAGAGTTGCTGTGTAACATAGGGTGAACGAATCTTTGCAGGTCGATGCATTAGCATTGCAAGTCCATGCATTAGCATTGCAAATCCATGCATTAACATTGCAAGTCCATACATTCGCATTGCAGGTCGATGCATTAACATTGCAAGTCCATACATTCGCATTGCAGGTCGATGCATTAACATTGCAAGTCCATGCATTAACATCGCAGGTCGATGCATTGGCATTCCTCCCCAACAGTGGCGACAAATTGCAGACAATTATTTAAATCAGAGGCAAATATGCATTCTGAAAATGAATGATATTTCTCAAAAACTATATCTGGCAGTAAAAACTGTTAAAACCCATAAAGGTATCGCTTCAATATCACATTTTTAACTTCAAACCCTTTGATCTAGTTAGCCTCTTTTATCAGGTTGCTACACTGCTGGGTTTGCATCTTAACTTCACGAATAGATTAACGAACGCGCTCTACCTAATTATTTTTTTTGTAAAAAACTATAATCCTCACCAAATCTTTAGATTTAGAGATTATTTTTTGAAAGTCTCAATTTAATTGTGACTAGCGCTTAGAGAATCTCACAGGTGTAAGAAGATGAACAACAGAAGTTTTGCAACTATAGACGGCAATGAGGCTGTTGCCCAAGTCGTCTATCGACTGAATGAAGTCATTGCTTACTCGATTACTTCTTCTTCACCAATGGCTGAGTGGGTGGATGCTTGGGCTAATGAAGGTAAACGCAATATTTGGGGTACTGTTCCCTCGGTGGTACAGATGGAGAGTGCAGCAGGTGTTGCTGGTAATGTACATGATGCTTTGCAAACTGGTTCACTGACAACCACCTTTACAGCATCGCAGGCGTTATTGTTGATGCTCCCCAATATGTACAAAATTGCCAGAGAATTCACACCTACAGTTTTTCATATAGCAGCGCGATCGCTAGCCGCCCAAGCTCTATCTATTTTTGGCGACCACAGCGATGTTATGACAGCACGTGATACTGGTTTTGCCATGTTGTGTGCCGCATCAGTGCAAGAAGCACAAGACTTTGCTCTAATCGCAACACGGGCAACTTTAGAATCACGAATACCCTTTCTGCATTTTTTTGATGGCTTTCGTACATCCCATGAAATTAACCAAGTAGAGACTTTAACAGATGATGACCTGCGAGAATTCACTCCCAATGAATTGATATTCGCCCATCGGTCACGCGCCCTCACCTGCAATAAAACTGTTTTGCGCTGTAGAACACAAAACCCTGATGTTTACTTCCAAGCCAGGAAAACTGTCAATCCTTACTATTTAGCTTGTCCAGACATAACCCAGAAAGTCATGGATGAATTTGCTGCGATGACAGGGCGACAGTACCAACTATTTGAATACCACGGCGACCCAGAAGCCGAACGAGTTATTGTGCTGATGGGTTCCGGTTGCGAAGCTGTACATGAAATAGTAAATTACCTTAACACCCTTGATCAGAAAGTGGGCGTTTTGAAAGTTAAACTATATCGCCCTTATGATGCCAAACGCTTTGTCGCTGCTTTGCCAGAAACTACCCGTAGCATCGCAGTTTTAGATTGCATCAAAGAACCAGGCGCATCTGGTGAACCATTGTATTTGGATGTAGTCGCTGCTATCCGTGAGTCATGGGGAGTAGAAGAGCAGAAAAGCAGAGGAGCAGAGGTAAAATTAGAGTTAGATTCTCCCTTACCTCTGCGCTCCTCTGCACCTTTGCCTAAAATTATTGGTGGTCGCTACGGTTTATCTTCCAAAGAATTCACGCCAGCCATGATTAAAGCTATCTTTGAAAACCTTGCTGCTACTCAACGAAAAAAGAGAGTAACGCAAGGCAAACGCATCTAAAATATTGACGAGATCCTGTGTTTAGTAATTTACCAACTCAAAATTGCCAGGTGGAGGAAGACTCTTGAGCAGGGAAGCAGAGGAGCAGAAAAGAGGCGAATACCAAGTCTTTTTTCCTCTACCCCTCTGCTGATAACCAAACAAAGTTTCCTTAGCAGACTACTAGAGCGCGTTGATGATGTAGTCTATGTAGGAGTTGATCTCAAGTCCAGGATCGCCTGTTAAACCATGATTAGCCTTGATATACTTGAGCGCTTCAGCATACCAACTGGGAACCAATTCAAAGCTGCTGTGCATTTCAGCCAGACCTGCCAACATATAATCATCAGCAGGGCCCGTACCGCCTGCAATCAGGCAGTATTGAATTATCCGCACATAATAGCCGATGTCGCGTAAGCACTTGGCTTTGCCGCGAGCATCAGAGGCATAGTTGTTGCCTTGCATAGTGGTGGTATAGGGGAACTTTTGGTAGACTGCATTCGCAGCACCTTCAGCCAACTGTTGAGCTTTCAAACCCAGCTGCTTTGCTGCTTCCAGGTCTGCGGTAGCCAAGCGCAGGCGACCAAATGCAATTTGAAGTTCGACGTTGCCTAAGTAACGACCTTGAGAATCAGCAGATCCAACCGCTTCAGTCAATTGTGTTTTCATTTTAATGATATTTCCCTAATGTTTCAAAAAGTTTTATCTGGACAAAGCTTTAGTGCCAAAGAGAATTAGTTGGAACGTCTCTTTGAAAAGGTGACAAGCATTTGAGAATTTTGTCTGAAAAAATGCGTGTGAGTCTACAGACTTTTAGCTTACTGCTGCTGCTGCCCGATCAAAGTAGCTGGATAATTCAGCCATTAAAGAGCTACAGTCACCTGGTTGGATATTGTTGCGATCGTTGGCGATCGCAATGGCAGCTTCTTTCATCTTGATGATGCTGATTCCCGTGGAAGGCCCAGGAACACCCAAAGCCAAATAAGTTTCACGCAGACCATTCAAACAGCGATCGTCCAGAACGCTGGAATCTCCCAGGAACATCGCATAGGTGACATAGCGCAAAATGATGTCCATATCGCGCATACAGGCAGAAACCCGACGGTTAGTGTAAGCATTTCCACCAGGAGCAATCAACTGGGGCTGCTCTGCAAACAATGCACGAGCTGCATTGGTGACGATCGCTGAAGAGTTACTTGTAATCCGGTTCACAACATCGGTGCGCTTCGCACCATCTTTAACCACAGCCAACAAAGCATCAATTTGCTCGTTACTGACTAACTGACCACGAGTATCGGCCTGGGAAACAACCTTGGTAAAGGCATCTAACATTAATCCAGTCTCCTAAATTTGTTCAATTGAGTAAAGTTATGTCTCAAAACTGAGAGGTTCAGTCTTTGTAATCTGTTTGTACAATGCAGTGAGAAACATTTTTATGAAAAATCATTGATACCTTTCGCATCAATGAGAGTTTAAGGTAATTGCACTCATGTCTGCGAGGGTGCAGAAAAAGGAGACAAATCCAACTGGGAAACTGCGTTTCGGACAGAGAACTCAGCAGTTCATCTCTTACCCTTAGCTGCAATTTTTGTTTCATTGATACTATTCTTTACACTCGAATTATTTCAAAAATGTTACATTCGCCATCATTTTCTGGCTGACTCTCGCGATCGCACCCGTTTCCCTCAAATCGGAATTTCTGGGGTGATTACCAAACCTTTTAAACCCAACTCTATTTACAAAGAAGTTATAGAAATTCTGGGTTGGGACAATTAATTTTGAGATTTTGTAACAAATTCTATATCTTCATTAGTTTTTTATGTTTTGGATTTATCTTTCTTAGTTACAGATAAAAATATTTTGAATGATAGTAAAGTCTAATTAAATGAAATGAATATAGTAAAGGAGGTAAATACAATTAGCAAAACGATATTGCTAATTGATGATGAATTGAATGTGCGTGAGATAGTAAAACTTTGCCTCCAAGATTTAGCTGGTTGGAATGTGGTGACAGCAGATTCTCCATTAGAAGGATTACTGAGTGCAGTACGTGATAGTCCCGATGCGATTGTATTAGATATCTCAATCCGTGACACTGCTAGTTTTGAACTTATAAATAAAATTAGAAATAATCCAGAAACTCAAGCTATTCCTGTAGTTTTGCTTAGTGCTAAAGTACGATGGCTGAATTCGCAAATTCTGCGACAGTATCAAGTTGCAGGTATAATTCTTAAACCTTTTGATCCAGTTACCCTGCCTGCTCAGATTGCTACACTGCTGGGTTGGGATTTTACTTCACTAATAAATTAAAAAAGTGTCGCTTTTCCACCCCTATCTAAAGCTGCGTGTAGCTTGCTTCTTTGCAGGAGTAAGCGGTTCATTCTGTTATCCCTCAAAATTAATGCGATAGACCAGTAATATTCTCCATACTGTATGGGCTGTGAAACCGCGTGTTACCCTAAATGACCAAAATAGCTTTATGATTCTCTACAAAACCATATTTGAAAATATTGTGGTAGTAGACCTAAATATTCTCAAACTCAGTCTGAAATATAGTAAATTACCTTAAAAGTGATTCTTGCAATCTGGGTATTGAACGTTCTTTCAGGGTCAAAGAAAGTGCAGGGAGATGAAAAGTATGGCTGAACACCCATTTCATGACCAACTCGGTTTAGAGGAACAAGCTGAGAAGCTTGGAAAGCAAGCAGTAAGTTTGGGTCTGATTCCCAGTTTTGTGGTGCATTACTTTCCAGATACTTGGGTATTTTATATACCTAATGAAAGTCAATCAGAAGCGCTGACACCAGAAGAGGCATACTTTCGTTTAAAGCAACTGGTTAAACAGTAGATACTTTAACGACAAATTTTTGAAGATAACAGCTAAGTACTGTAATTGTACAGCTAAGTACTGTAATTGTTAAGTAACAGTAGTTATGGCGAAACCTGCAATTTTAACCGTCGATGACGATCCAGAAGTGTTGCAAGCGGTGTCACGAGACTTGCGGCATCAGTATGGCGATCGCTTCCGTATTGTTCGGGCAGATTCCGGTATTACCGCTCTGGATGCGGTGCAGCAACTCAAATTACGGAATGAAGCAGTTGCTTTATTCTTGGTGGATCAAAGAATGCCCCAAATGGGAGGTGTGGAGTTCCTTGAACAGGCAAAAGTTATCTTTCCTGATGCAAAACGTGCTTTGCTGACGGCCTATGCAGATACGGATGCAGCAATTAAATCAATTAATAGTGCCAGACTTGATTACTACTTACTCAAGCCTTGGAATCCACCAGAAGAACGGCTATATCCGGTTTTGGATGATTTACTAGATGACTGGCTAGCGGGATTCCGCCCACCCTTTGAAGGGATTCGAGTCATTGGTAATCGCTGGTCGCCTTTTTCCCATCAGGTAAAAGATTTCCTGGCGCGTAACCAGATTCCCTACAAGTGGTTGGATATTGAACTGGAGCCGGATGCAGCCAAATTATTAGAATACGCAGAAGCTGATGGTAGACAGCAATTACCCTTGGTGCTGTTTCCCGATGGTTCCAGATTAATCCAACCATCTAATTTAGAGATTGCCGCTAAAATTGGGCTGCAAACCCAGGCAGAGCGACCATTTTATGACTTGGCGATCGTCGGTGCTGGCCCTGCTGGACTGGCAGCCGCAGTCTATGGCGCTTCTGAAGGATTGAGTACGGTGTTAATTGAGCGTGAAGCACCAGGCGGTCAAGCAGGCACAAGTTCGCGCATTGAAAACTATTTAGGATTTCCTGTTGGCCTGAGCGGCAGCGATTTGGCCAGGCGGGGAGTCACTCAGGCGCGGCGATTTGGGGTAGAAATCCTCACTCCTCAAGTAGTAACTGGAGTTAAGCTGCAAGATCCTTATCGGGTTCTGCAATTGGCGGATGGTAGTGAGATTAGTTGCCATGCACTTTTAGTTGCAACCGGAGTTTCCTACCGTTGGCTAAATGTCCCAGGAGCCGAAAAGCTGACAGGAGCCGGAATTTATTACGGTGCTGCCATGACTGAGGCGATCGCCTGTAGCAATGAAGAGGTTTACCTCATCGGTGGGGCAAATTCTGCTGGACAAGCAGCAATGCACTTTTCTAAATATGCCAGCAAAGTGATTATGCTGGTGCGGGGCGAGTCGCTTTCATTGAGTATGTCCCAATACTTGATTGACCAAATTGCGGCGACTGCAAATATCCAAGTTTGCACAGGTTGCAGCGTTGTGGAAGTCAAGGGAGATGAACATCTAGAAGAAATTGTGATTGCCCATGCCAAGACAGGACAAACTGAAACCATGCCAGCGCGATCGCTTTTTATCTTCATCGGTGCTATCCCCAAAACTGATTGGCTCGATGGTATTATTCGACGCGATACTCAAGGATTTATAGTCACAGGCCCCGACTTAACGCAAAATGGCAAATCTCCTCCAGGTTGGCCTTTAGAACGCTCACCTTTCTTGCTAGAATCCAACGTTCCTGGCATCTTTGCAGCCGGAGATGTGCGATCTGGGTCAATTAAGCGGGTGGCATCCGGTGTGGGTGAAGGTTCGATCGCTATTCAATTCGTTCACCGCTACCTGAGCAATGTTTAGCTGGAACAGGAAAAACTAAGGAGGTTGATTCATGTTGTGTATTGAAGAATTGATCAACTTAGACCCGTTTCAACAGCTTTCTCAAGAGCAATTGGAGTGGGTTTGCGATCGCGCTCAAACAGTTGAACTTTCTGGTGGAGAAGTGTTGTCCCATGAGGGAGACCCTGCATGTCGCTTATTTATCTTAGTCAAAGGTAAAATCAACATCACCCGCCGCAGTGAAGGAGTTGAAATTCCCATCGGGCAACACGAAGCCCCATCCTTTTTTGGTGAAATTCCAGTACTTACAGATGAACCTGCACCTGTCACAATGCGGGCATTGACAAATTGCCACCTCTATCAACTCAATGGAGAAGATTTCCGTAAACTGCTCCATGAATGTCGTAATTTCGAGCGGATGGTTTTCCGCATTATGGAACGTCGGATGCGGGGATTAGAGTCTTTCATTCGGGGACGGGAAAAGATGGCAGCTTTAGGGACACTTGCCGCCGGTCTAGCTCATGAACTCAACAACCCAGCCTCAGCCCTCGTTCGGACTTTAGGAGAAATGCCGGCCGCCATCCTGGAACTACAACGAATGAACTTAGTTTATGGGCAACGCAATGTTGAAGAAGCCCATACTCAAGACTGGTTGAGAATCCGGGATCAGGGCTATGATGCAATTTTGAATAATCGCCTAGATCCAGTGACATTAAGCGATCGCGAAAATGTCTTGCTGGAATGGTTAGAAGATTATGGTGTGAAGCAGGCATGGAAATTAGCCGAACCTTTAGCAGAAGGTGGTGTTGAGGTCGAAACCCTAGATAAGATGATGGAACGTTGGCGCAACGACGAGACTGAATTGCGAGAAATGGGATTGCACTGGCTATCGCTCTCATTTGAAGTCATGTCAATGATTAAACATGGTTTACGAGGAGCCGAGAGAATTTCCGAACTTGTGCAAGCGATGAAGTCATACTCTTACCTCGATCAAGGCGTTCAGCAAGAAGTCGATGTGCATCAAGGTTTAGAAGATACATTGCGACTGTTTGTTCATAAACTCAAGTGCGGCATCCAAGTACAACGTAATTACGAGCAACATCTTCCCAAAATTCTTGCTTATGGGAGTGAACTAAATCAGGTGTGGACGAATTTGATTGACAACGCTATTGACGCAATGGATGGTAAGGGACTGCTGGAAATTACAACACACCATTGCGATCGCTTTGCCCATATTGACATCATCGATTCTGGTAGTGGAATTCCACCTGAAATTAAAACCCGCATTTTTGAACCTTTCTTCACCACCAAATCAGTGGGGCGTGGTTCAGGACTCGGCTTGGAAACTGTTCGCCGGATTGTAGAAAATCGTCATCACGGTACGCTCTCATTTGAATCACAGCCAGGTAGAACTTGTTTCACTATTTGCTTGCCCAAGTCAGCCCCTTTAGGGAATTAAAAATTAAAAATTAAAGATTAAAAATTAAAGACAATCAGTGGGAGCCTGTCTGACTTTTCACGGCATCTGGAAAACCTCACTTCTATTTCTCTCTCCAACTTAGCTACGGTGTACACACAAGTACTATCTGAAAGGGTTTCAGGCGTTATAGACCCCTTAAATTGTCATTACGAGCGCAGTGATAACGGAGCGAAGTAATCACATAATCCTGTAGTTAAAGTCGATTGCTTGTCTGCGACACGCTCTTGCGAACGTCGTTCCTCCTCTCTACGAGACGCTGCGCGAACGCTCCGGACAGGCTTCAAGAGCGATCGCCTCCGGCGGGCGGGTACGCCATCGCACAATCCTATTGCTAGATGACGAAACCAAGTGTCAGGTGGAATTTCACGACTTGTGTGTACACCGTAGCTCCTAAAAGGAGAGAGACTTTGAATTTTCCCCCTTCCTGCGTCGGGAAGGCAGGGTGGATTAATTGTCGGGAGAGAAAAACTTTTCTGACTAGACGATTGGACTCATAGGTATTCTGAAAGAGGATTCGGAGTGGTCAAATAGGGCATCAAAAATCATTTGAAGTTGGTTAGCCATCAGCCTTAACGCTTCGGGAAGAGTCCGACAATGTAACTGACGAGCGAGGGAAACTAAAAACTGTCTGACCATCGCCCAATTAGCTGGTGAAAAACCGCCAGTATGAATACAGTTATCTTCATTCAAAGTTACATCCTTGAACGGCAGTCGCCTCAAGTCGGGAAACCCGCCCACAGCGCTGCCTCCCCAATGAAGTTGATTTTCGATCGACCAATGGCCACGAATAAAGAGAGCGAATTCTGAGGCTGAACAATTTAAGCTACTCAAATAAAAGTGTCGCGCCAATTATCACGATTGTAGTTAATATATTTGTCCTACTAATTGGCATTGGTATTTGGTTCCGACTGAAATGGCCTTGGTTATTTTTAGGAACATTGCTTTCCTTTTTTGGTAATGCTTTGCCATCAGATACAGTAGGTACACTTGCTGGTAGTGCATCTGAATTTGTTATGGTTATAGGTTTACTGTTAACTAAGGAGTTTTCCCAAAAAACGAAACAAAAAAGTATAAGGGAAAGTCTGTTGATAAACAGGTAACTTATGAAAAAAGTAATTATTATCTATCCTGGAATTGGCGGTGCGGAAACTGCGCTTGCCCTAAGTTGTGCTGGTGTTGAGCCTGTTAAATTTAATAAGATTAATTGTGTAAATATTCTTTACATTTAATCTGATTTCATTCATTGGCTATTAATGCAGTTCGCTACAATAAAATATAGTTTTTCTCTCTGAAATCTGAAAGAAATCTAAGGTTTTATATGATTATGCGCCTTCCCATAATTGCTATCACCTTTCTGGTTGCCAGTCTTACTACAGGTACACTTTTGAGTGTTGCTGCTCCAGCTTCAGCTCAGGAAATAATAACTTGTTCAAGCCAGAATAATCGAAGGAATACTTGTTCGATAAATGCAAGAGGTAGAGTGAGGCTTATCAGGCAATTGTCTAACGCCAGTTGTAGAGGAAATTGGGGCTATGGAAGAAATCGTATTTGGGTGAAAAATGGTTGTCGAGCTGAGTTTTCAGTTGGCGGTCGTAGAAACGGCAGATATGACAGAAACGACAGATATGACAGAGACGATAGATATAACAGAAACGACAGATATGACAGAGACGGCAGATATAACAGATAGTCAACGGGCTATTTCATCAACATATAGTGGGACTTACGCAAAAACCCTCTAAAACTCTTATTCCTCCGTGACCTCTGCGCCCTCTGTGGTAGCCTGCGGCAAGCCACTTCTCTACGAGACGCTACGCGAACGTGTCTACGTTTTCCGTTACCCGTGCGTAAGTCCTAATATAGGACTTATATTTGATTGCGTGAAAAAACTCTGTACAACTCAAAAAGCCTTCTTTCTTATTGCCTATTGCCTTCCCACGCAAGTAAAGATGGCTACGCTACGATGCGCGAACAAAAATCAAATCCCGACTTTTTCTCCATAAAAAAGCCCAGTCATCTTTTAACTGGGCTTTTAGCTATCTCAATCAATTATTGGAGGTAAAGTAGTTTCCTCAACATCAATTAAGCAGTAGTTTGCTCTAGATTAACCTTGACAACTTTGTTCTTTTCTTTCTCGGACTTGGGCAGTGTCAAATTCAAAATACCGTTTTTATAATTTGCGGTGACATTAGTATTTTGAACCCGAGCAGATAGAGGAATTACACGTTGGAATTTACCATAGTAGAATTCGCTCTTGGTAGTGCTATTGTTTTGGGTTTTGGTTTCAGACTTGCGTTCACCGCTAATGTGAACAGTATCTTCTGTAACTTGAATATCTAGGTCTTTAGCTTCCAGCCCTGGAAGTTCTAGCTTCAGATAAATTGCATCATCAGTTTCTTGCAGTTCAGCAGCCGGAACTTTGACAGAGCCTTTTTCAAACTGTGTAGATGGGACTCTAGTGTCTCCCAATAGGCCGTTGATGTAACTTTCTAAAGTGTTGAAATCTTGTGCAGAGTTGTAACGAAATAACATATTAATTTATCCCTTGTATCAGTAGTAGTTTTTGGCTCAACCAACTTTGGATTTAAATCCTTGCTTTGATTTCCATAATATTGAGAAATAACAAGTTTGTAAATTCGGTTATTCTCACCAAACAATGGATGATTCCCGCACCCGATTAGGCGGTAAAAAAGATATTACGGTTTACTCGCATTTCTCGGTTCGGTAAACCGAATAATAGCTGTTAAAGGGGATTTGCTTTAACACTAAGCTTTACTTTCTTGCAGGGTCAGCGCGTCTCAAACCCTATTGACAAGCGGACTTGCCTGATCTAGTAATCAGGTTGGAAACAAAGTGACACTATCCGAGCTAGGGTAAGATTTAATCCATCTAGGTGCAAGGTTCGAGTAATGTCAACCGGATTTGAGAACTAGAATTGCAAAACCAAAGCATCTTTTGCACCCAGCATAGATAGCAAAGACATTACCACTAAGTTTCAGGAATATTTCACACAAATAAAAGACCCCAGAGTGAAATTGTCTCCTGACTATTTCTATTTCTTCAGAATACCTTTTATCTAAAACGCTATCATCAAATATTATGTAACCATTGGTATCAGGCTCAACTACCTCTTTCACGTTATCCCAGAGTAATCGAGGTGTTAACTTTTCTCTCTTTAAATAGTAGTTAATTGCATCATGGCTAATAGTCTCCAAATGCTCTGCCAAATTGGTCATCGTATAATTAATTTGACTACTTAATAAGTATTGGCAGTAATTAAGCTTAGTAAATCTCATTCCCGTAAGCAACATTTATCTCATACAACCTCTACCTATTTTCTCATGAATATTTCATGCTTTGCTTCCAATACACCAGCTTCTATTACGAATACAAGGCTTTCGGAATCAGATTTAAATAATACTTATGTACTAGTAATTGGCGATCGCATTGTGCCAGTTGCGTAAGTCCTGATGATTTAGCAGCAGCGCTATCTAGGTAGCTAGTTTCTCCGGCTTTTTTACAGTTGGTGATCGCGGTGATTTCCGTCCAGAAAGATCGTATAGTAAACCCATAAGTGCGGGTACAACAGTGGGAGTCAAAATAGTAGAAAAAGCCAGACCACCTGTTAAAACAATGCCTAACCCTTGATATAACTCTGAACCTTGACCTGGTAGAACTGCTAGCGGCAACATCCCCAACACACTAGTTCCAGCAGACATGAAAATGGCACGTAAGCGATCGCTTGTCGCATTATATAAGGATGCATCAAAATCTTCGCCTGCTTGCTGGAGTTGCAAGGCGCGATCAACTAGCAAAATGGCGTTGTTAACAACCACGCCTGTAAGGATCACAAATCCCAAGGCTGTAATCATATCCAATGCCACATTCATTCCTGGAATCATGTTGGCAATCACTAGGCTCAATAGTGCGCCACTCATACCCATCGGCACTGTTGCCATAATCACCACTGGGTAAAGGAATGAGCGATACAACGCTATTAGTAATAAGTAAGTAATCAAAATCGAAAATGCAAATGCAGCAGCTAATTGGCCAACAGTTGTTGCTAACTGATCTGCTGAACCTGACAGTTCTAGCCGATAGCCTGTGGGTAAACTGGCACGCAGAGGAGCCAGAATTTCTTCTTCGGTACGTTCTACCAGCGTAGCAAGGGGGGCATCAGGTGCAAGGGAAACTGTGAGGCTAATTGAGCGCTCTAAATCAACGTGGTTAATGGCATCGGCTCCCGTTGTTTCACGGATTTCGGCGATATCCCCCAGTTGCACTTGTCGTCCTTGTGCATATAGAGGCAATTGGCGCAGTTGTTCTGGCGTTTCCACAGCAGTATTTTGCAGTTCCACCGAGACATCTAGTTCTTCTTTGCCATCAATGTAATCGGAAGCAACTCGACCACCCAATGCTGCTTCTACCATTAAACCAATTTCCGCTTCCGAAAGTCCTACTTCAGCGATGCGTTCGCGGTTGGGAATCACTTGCAATTCTCCTGCACCCAATACAAAGTTTGAGCGCACATTCTGCACTCCAGAAAGCGATCGCAATTTGCCGGTAATTTGCTTTTCTAAGTCACCAATTTGGTTTAAATCAGCCCCAACAATATCCACTTCAAATTCTTTACCCGGATCGCGGAATATAGAAATCCGTGTCGGGATCACAAAGCGGTATCCAGGAAAGTTACTACTTTGGGCGCGTAACCGATCCACCATATCAGCGAGTCCCGTAGTGGTGGCAAATTCTGATTTTAAGATAGTTGCAATCCCGCGCAGCGCCCCTGGACGGTCAACATACATAATGCGCTCAACTTCTGGTTGCGATCGCAGAAATTTTTGCACAGATTCAGATTGCCGAATTGCTTCGGGGATACTAGTTCCCGGCAAAGGTTCCGCCCGCAAAACAACTAAGTTACGATTTCCTTCGGGTAGATAATCGGCAGGTGGTAAGAGAAAAATACTAGCTACCAATAAAACAATTGGAATCGACAGCACAATTAATCTACGACGAATATGCCTACGTCCCAGTGACCAACTAACGGTAGCGGCGAGAAAGTTTTCCAGTTTGCCTTGAAAATGACGAAATACCACAGAGGTTTTGGCTACCATCCGTTCAAACCAATTACCGCCCCGATATTCTCCACCCTGCATCATTTGCATGGCTTCTGATTGTTTGAGGAACAAGCCCGATAGCATGGGTACTAAAGTTAATGCCGCAAACAGCGAGAATAGAGAGGAGGCAGAAAGAGCGATCGCCATATCGGTGTAGAGTTGTCCTGCTTCACCCGTCACCATTAACAACGGGACAAACACGACTATGTTACTCAAAGTAGAACCGAGCATTGCGCCCCAGACTTCCTGAGTACCATCGATTGCTGCCCGAAGTGCGTTTTTGCCCTGCTGCATGTGGGTAAAGACATTCTCAATTACAACAATTGAGTTATCCACCACCATGCCCACAGAAAACGCTAGTCCTGCCAAACTGATGATGTTCAATGTTCGTCCAAATGCAGACATAACAATGAATACAGCAATTGTGCCAATAGGAATAGTAATGGCAACTACAGCAACAGTTCGCATTGAGCCAAGGAATAGAAGTAAGACGATAGTTGCTAGTAATGCTCCACTGATCAAGTTCTCTCCAACGAAACTTACTGATTGATTGATGTACTGGCTTTCATCGTAGTTGTAAACAAAGCGAATACCTTGGTTTTGCCGATCAAATTCAGTTTGCAGTGCCGCAATTTCCGCTCGGATGCCTTTAGCCACCTCTGGCACATTCGCCCCAATTTGCCGAATTACACCAATTGCTACCCCAGGTTTGCCGTTGAACACCAACGCACTATCTTGGGGTTTGCGTCCCATCTGTACTTTTGCTACATCCCGCAAGTAAACTGTACCCGATTGGTCGCGTCGCAACACAAAACCTTCAATTTGTGATAAATCTTGCGATCGGCTGATTGTGCGGACTCGATATTCCCGTCGTCCGAGAATTAATGGGCCACCCCGAATATCACGGTTGTTTTCTTGAAGGACTCGCACTACATCGCCAATTGCGAGATTGCGATCGCTTAATGCTTTCGGATCAACCTTCACCTCAACTTCTCGTTCTTGTCCACCCACTAATAAAAACTGCCCAGTTCCTTCGACTCGCCGCAAACGGGGAATTACCACTTCGTCTGCTAAGTCTCGATAACGGTCTGCATCTGGTTTAAATCCTTCTTTGGTATCAAAGGGAATCCACATCATCGGTGAACTGTTACCACCCACTAGTTCTACATTCGATTCCTGCGCTTCTGGAGGCAAGCTTTCCACCTGCTGTAAGCGGTTGAGAACATCTATCATCCGTTCTCTGGCGTTGGCATCCTGAGCAAATTCTAAGGTAATGCTGCTGCGTCCAGCACGAGAAGTACTACTAATTTCTTGGACACCTAGCACCTCTTGCATCTGTTCTTCGATGGGGCGGGTAATCAGGTCTTCTACTTCTGTTGGCCCTGCGCCGGGATAGGTAGTTGTGATCGTAATTTCAGGGCGATCACCTCCTGGCTGCAATTCTAGTGGTAACTTTAGTAATGAGAAGACCCCGAACATTCCTACCAAGCAAAACAAAACAAAAGTTCCATGTCGCCAACGAACGGCGGTTTCAATAAAATTCATATTAATTTGTAATTCAGAAAATTATTTTTAAACTGGGTTTCCAGTATTTTGAAGGAAAGGTTAAAGGAGAAAGAGACGATTCTTCCTCTTTAACCAACTTCTGCAAGAAGTTTATGGAAGCGTAGTACAACCTATGTTTTAAGTTGGATCAACTATCTTTACAGGCGCACCATCTTGCAATCCATCACCGCCACGTAGCACAATGCGTTGACCAGTGCGTAAAGTGGGATGATAAATTGCGACATTTTTACCCATGTCAGAAACCATCTCGACTGGAATTTGTTTAGCTTTGCCATCTGCAACTGCAAAAACTAGCCACTCGTTTTGTCTTCTAGTTAATGCATCTCGTGATACCACAAAACTGGAGCGATTCGAGGGCATATTCAAGTTACCTGCGATCGCCATTCCTGGTATTAATCCTGACGGGGGTTTGTTAATTTGGACACGCACCATCTGGCGACGAGAGGCAGTATCAGCAGAAGGGACGACAGCAGTAATAGTGGCGCGTTGTTTCCATTGCGGTAGGGCGCGAGTTGTGAGATCGATTGTCATCCCTGGGGTAACTTTACCACTGAGTTCTTCAGGTAACTCTAGGAAAATATCGAAGCGATCGCCTGCTACTAAGGTGACAATTTGACCAGAACTTTGGACTAAATCACCATTACTGATGTGGCGAGTCTGCACTATTCCCGATTCCGATGCCAGAATCCGCGTGCGCTGTTTTGCTAATTCTGCTTGAGCTAAGGTGGCTTTAGCTGCTTCTACATTTGCCCGTTGAGCAGCGATTTCTTCTTGAATTGGCCCAGCTTTAGCTTCGGCAAGTTCTGCCTCGGCTTCTAACCGTTCTCCTTGGATGTTATTCAATTGTGCTTGGGCTTCCACTAACAATCTTTGAGATAAAGCACCCTCTTTCACAAGATCGCTGGTGCGTTTCAGGTTATCCTGTGCTTCCAGTTCTCTCGCCTTCGCAGATGTGACAGCCGCTTGCCGTTGAGCAATAATTTCTTTTCGAGTACCAACTTCCAAACGTGCCAGATTGCTCCGTTGTTGTGCCAGTTGCGCTCGTGCTTGGCTAATTGCCAATTGCTGATCAGTATCATCCAGTAAAGCGATCGCCATTCCTACTTTCACGCGATCGCCTGGTTGCACTGAAATTTGCTTGACAATTCCACCAGTTTGAGCACGGATTGTTGACTGCTGAGTTGCTTCTACTTGTCCCAACAACTGGACACTTCTGGTAGCACTTCCAGTTGCGAGGGAGATTGTTTCAATTGGTTTTGGAGGTGGCCCTTGCTGCTGTGCCACAGAAGAGCGTGGTGTGCCACCAGGAGCGAACATCCGCCAGAGGATAATGCCACCGGTTGCCAAAAATGAAATCAGCAATCTCCAGAACCAAGGTTTACCCGAACGAGTAGGTGCTAACTCAGAAGGCACAGAACTATCTGATTGGGTTTCAACCGTTGAAACTTCAGTTTCAGAGGTATCCATAGCGATTAACGGTGGGCTACTGAGGGTTAAGGACTAACTATTAACCGTTGAAGGTAAACAATGAATAGTTCAATGTTCGCTATCAACAGTCAATTATTTAGATAAAAGTAAAATTACGTTACTTTTTTGTAGTTTATTGCACAAATATGACAAAGAAATGTCAAGGATAGTCATTGGTCATTAGACCTCTTGCATAAATCAAAATTGAAGAAGAATTCAGCTATTCTGAATGGGCTTCGCCCCGTTGCGCTAACAGGAGTCAGCAATCTTGACGCTCGTTCCTCTCTACGAGACGCTGCGCGAAATTGCAGTGATGGTTAAGGTGGGGTAAAACTAAAGCTAAAACCTTAGTAAATCAGGTTTCAGGTGAGGTTTTGAGAATTTATGCAATAAATAGATTGAATTCGGGTAGTCGTTTATTGAATTCGGGTAGTCGTTTATTGAATTCGGGTAGTCGTTTATTGAATTCGGGTAGTCGTTTATTGAATTCGGGTAGTTGTTTATTGAATTCGGGTGGTCGTTTATTGAATTCGGGTAGTCGTTTATTGAATTCGGGTAGTCGTTTATTGAATTCGGGTGGTCGTTTATTGAATTCGGGTGGTCGTTTATTGAATTCGGGTAGTCGTTTATTGAATTTGAATATGAAATGCAAAAATCAACTCTTCTCAACTCTTACTCTCTGCGTCTTTGCGCCTCTGCGTGATACAAGTTCATATTTCCACTCAGCAACGCCAAAAATCAAGGGTTTTTAACCCACGGAGGTGGGTTTTGTCTGTATAGCCGCGACTTCCAGTCGCCAGGGCTAAAAAATCCTCAATCACAAAGACGTGATTCATCGCGTCTCTTGCCTTAATGCATCGACTCAACTATTAATTCTTTAACGCGATCGCGTGGTAAGCCTAACTCCTGACTAAGAGCAGTTTCAAGTTTACTTATATCTGTGATGGGAAATTCAAATACTATCATTGTGAGAACTGAATTACTGGTTTTAACGTTCACCCGTGAAATTCCTTCTTCGGGGAAAATTTCCACCTTGATTGCTACTATCCTTTTCATAATCTGTCGTGCCGATTGGGTATCTGCTAGCAGATATTTTTTGGTGAGATTGGAGTGACTTAAAATCCGATCTCCAACAAAGCCGCTTCCCAGCCAAAAAACTAACCCAATCAACGGCAAGGACAACCAAAATACAAAGCCTAACGATCGCAACACTTGAAAAAATTGGAGTTGCTGCATGGAAGATATAGGGTTGAGTATTTACCGTTAGTTTTGCGTCATCCTTTTAGCTTAATCTTAAAATTAGAAAGCGAAAATTATGGCAACCTGAGTAAATGGGATGTTGATCTTACTAGTCGAAGATGACCCATCGCAGTTAGAGCCACTGCGGGCAGCCTTATTGAAGGTGGGACATACAGTCGATGCGATCGCAGATGGGGAAACAGCACAATGGTTTGCCTTTCGCAAAGACTATGACTTGCTGATTCTAGATTGGATGTTGCCTAAAGTGAGTGGCGTAGAATTGTGTCAAGTATATCGACGCGCAGGTAAGCTGACTCCTGTATTGATGCTGACGGCAAAAGACACGGTTTTAGATAAGGTAATGGGTTTAGATGCTGGAGCCGATGATTACTTAGTAAAGCCTGTGGATATCCTAGAGTTATTGGCACGAGTCCGGGCATTAAGAAGGCGATCGCCTATGTGGCAAGGAGATATACTTAGCTTGGGCGATTTGCAACTTCATTTATCCAGTTTGACGCTCGAACTTGGTTTGTTGACAACTCAACTTTCTAGCCGGGAGTTTCAATTGATGGAGTATTTAATGCGTCATCCCCGCCAAGTCTTATCTCATAATCAAATTGAGCAAGCCCTTTGGAGCTGCGGAGAGGAACCAGAAAGTAACGCAGTTACTACCTTAGTTCGCCGCTTGCGCCAGCGTCTACAAACCATTGGTGTGAAAGATTGGATAGAAACAGTGCATCGGATGGGCTATCGAATAAATCCGCCTTTCTAAGCCGTTAGGGGGCAGGGGGCAGAGGGGCAGGGGAGCAGGGGGGGCAGGGGAGCAGGGGAGCAAGGGGGCAGGGGAGCAGAGGAGCAGAGAAGGAAAAACTAATGACAAATGACCAATGACCAATGACAAATGACCAATGACAAATGACCAATGACAAATGACAAATGACCAATGACAAATGACAAATGACAAATGACAAATGACCAATGACAAATGTTTGATCATAGCCGTCGTAATCTCGCTCACTGGTTTGCCCTGTCAATGGGTGGAATTTTGTTCGCTTTTGCAGGGGTAGGCTATTGTCTGAGTATAGAAGAACAGTTGCGGGTTTTTGACGATGAACTCTTTTCACAAAGTAAAACCTTTGCTGCCAAAACCCAATACTCGCTTTATCAAAGTCAATGGCAAAATCAGCGCGGCCAAACTCCTGTAGAAAGTGATGCATCCTTGAATGGCGGGCTAATGTATGCGCGGTGGTATAACTCTAATAAACAACTTTTGCAGTTTGTCGGTTCATCGGGTGGCAAACAGTTGACGGCAGAACCTGGATTTCAAACGATAGAAGCACCAATAAGCTCAGAGTTACCTACTACAAAAACCTGGTTTCGCCAAGTTACACTCCCTGTTTTGGAAGGTAAGGTGCTGATTGGCTATTTCCAAACGGCAGTTCCAATGAACTCTCTACGCGTTGGACTAAACCAAGCCCGCTTGTTTTTAACTTTCGGGGTTCCTGTTACCTTTGGTGTAATAGGCATTACAGGTTGGTTTTTAGGTGGATTGGCAATGCGACCAAGCCTGCGTGCTTATAAGCAATTGCAGCAATTTACAGCCGATGCTTCTCATGAATTACGCGCACCCGTTGCTACAGTATTGAGCAATGCCCAAGTTGCCTTGATGCCCCCGGAAGACCCCGTGGAGCAAAGATTGCGGTTGCAAAATATCGCCCAAACTGCTAAGTCCATGAGTACGCTGATCAACGATCTGCTTTTCCTGTCGCGTCATAATGGCTCCCTTGCGGAAACCGGATTAAAACCCGTTGATTTGTGTGAGATATTGCGATCGCTTGCCCAGGATTTCGCAGCCCTTGCTCCTGCTCAAAGTCTCAATTTTAATGCTCACCTTCCAAAGCATCCCATCATGTTAAAAGCCGATGCTAATTTGCTCAAACAAGCTGTAATTAATCTTCTGACTAATGCCTTCAAGTACACACCAGCAGACGGTAAGGTAGAATTACATCTTTTTCCCCAGTCTCACTACGCAATCATTCAGGTCAAAGATAACGGGATTGGCATTCCGTCCACTGATTTGCCATACATATTTGATCGTTTTTATCGTGTAGATACTGTCCGATCTCGGCAAACAGGTGGCTTTGGACTTGGACTGGCGATCGCTCAACAAATTGTGCAACGATACGGAGGGCAAATTACTGTAAATAGTATGCTAGGTCAAGGCTCCACATTTCAAATTAGCCTTCCCCTGAAACTTTGACAAAAATAATTCAAAATGTTTTTCGCTTTCGACGGCGTTGTTGTGTGAATAGGCAAAATGGTAAATTTTACATATCGCCTATGTTGGTTCGCCACTTAGCCCAAAGATGAAGACGAAAGCCCAGTATAAAGTTAAGAATTGGAACGCTTATGATGCTGCACTAAAGCAGCGAGGCAGTATAGATTCCTCGGAAATTACATCCAATTGTCTCAACTCACAAAGTAACTGGGCACTGTTGTTTATATTTGGGTTCTGACACTTCGATTCTCAAAGGGCTAGAAAACAAACCAGAAGCTGCTAAACACTATTGGCAGGAATTGTTTCGCGAGATTCTGGACTGTACGCCAGTTTATGCCCATATTTGGCAACCTGGAGATATTGTGTTTTGGGATAACTCCCAAGTTATGCATACGGGTATGCCCTACAATCCAAACAAATATAAGCGAATTGCTCTCCGTGTTGCTGTTATGGCCAATAGCTGAAGTTGAAGACAACTGCGGGGTTTGGCGGGGTCAACAAAAGAATTCTAGCCCTCAATTAGTTCCGTTATTGTGTCCCCTTGCGGGGTGATTAGTTTATGCTATCAAGTCCAAATTCTACCAAGTAGAATCCCTTGAATCCCACAATTAATCACTTACAGCATTGTTGACAGATGGCGTGTTAGAAACGGATGGTGCGCGAGATTTTACCCAACGGACAACAGAAAGTCTTTTACAGTGATGATTGCTGGAAATAGAATTATCACTCAGTTGGAAAAATCGGTAATTCAATCTCAAGCGATAGCGATCGCACTCTGGTCCAATAGCTGCTGAAGATTGCACTCAGAATTTATCGGGATAAGTTCATGAACAACCAACCGAATCACAAAAACCTTAGCCCACAAGAAACGCCATGTCCTATCTGTGGCTCACAAAATTTTGTTTGGGGTCGTACCGTTGGAGAATCAGTAAGTCAGTGGGTGTATTTCCGTGCTGATGGGGCTGGGTGGGGGGAAGGCGAAAAGCTACGGGCACGTAAATGTAGAGATTGTAACAATGTTCAGTTATTTACGTATGATTAGCTGTCAAGACAAACGAAACTAGCCTTGAAGCTAAAACCAGCACTCCAGTTAAAATTTGTCGCAGATTTCAAGCAGGTGCAGAACCACCAAGCGCATTTCTGTAAGCATCAGCAGTTTCTATGCCAAAACCACCAGCTTGAGCATGACGGAGTAGCGATTGTACTATCGGCATCGCAATACTCATGCCAAATAAGGCATTGAAACCTGCAATAACGACTGGTGCAGATAATACAACTGTAAATTCTGGAAATAAAGCCAATACAGCCACTAAGACCAGAAAAACAATCGGTGTCGCAATACCTGCTGCCTTTGCCACTTCTACAATTAAATTTTTATACTCTTCAACAGTAATATCGCCCCGATAAAGATCCAAGGAGTATGAAATCGCTGTGACTATAACTTGGGTAAGAATAGCGGTTCCTGTAGCAGTGATCCCAAACTTAGCAATTGTTCCTGAATTGCTGACAATAGAATCTACGGCATTGTAAACCCGAATATAAAACTGCTCCCCAACAGTCATTACTTCGGCTCCGCGACGCAGATTATCAACACCTACTTCCCACAGGATGTTGTCAGAACCATTTGAGCCACCTTGAGAGCGTGGAATGATATGGCTCCCATGTTTATCGCTCAAGAATTCACGAATAGTCCGTTCGTTAGCTCCTAGCTTTGATGTACCAGGAATTTTCTCAAACAGCTTCATGACATCTGTATCAGAACGAGGTAAATCTCCGGTTCTTAGACCAGCACGATGCCTGAATCTATTGGCAATCTTGGGCATCTCTAGGGCTAATTCCGCAGCAGTCCTCGGCAAGTTTTGCAAAGCCTCAGCTATGGACAGACTCGAAGTTGTCACACTAATAGCAGTGCCTTCTAATGCTTTACTCACATTTTGTACAGCTTGAAAACCTTGCTGTGCTGTTGCAGGCAAATCAGTAATTGCATTAATACTTGAGGTGGTAATTTCTATAGTAGTATTCTTGATTCCATTAACTACTTCTTCTATCCCCTTCGCTGTATTATTTGCTGCTTCTAGCGCTTTATCTTTGAGCGTATCCGCCAAATTTCGTGCTTGGTTAATGAAATCCATGTTTTAGTAAACTGTTGTTTTGACGATTTAGTATTTAGTTCAGCTTCTCCCCTCAGGGTAAGAACCACATCAGCATTAATCATGAACTTCCAAAGGGATATTTAAAGAGATAGTAAGGAATTTATAAATTTAGGTTGTGCTAGCTTAGAAATTGAACTATGGAGATAGTTTAGCTGTTTTATTAACTATATTAGGTAGATTTTTTATTGATACAGCAATCAGCATTATATGAGCCAGTTTTTAGCTTTGGTATTCTGTGCTTGAATTGAACAAAGAAAGCGATCGCTGCTCATCAAAGGGTTGAATCTGCATTTGATGTCTTTTCAGTTGGCAAATAGCAGATTAACTCTCGAATAACAATTTTTCTAACCTTTTTACTTCGCCTGATGTGAGTAAAATTCTTATTGGTTTAAAATTGATACTTTATAACCTAGCGTTATTGTATAAAGAGAGTGTCTGATATTCTAACTGGAAACATATTTAGCTCTGCGTTCCTCCCTTCTTCGTTGTTTATAGTTACTAACCTGATATTTAAGCCACATGAACGGGTAAATATCTCCTGCTAAGTGAAAACCTATAGACCCAATAAGTCCTACATCTGAATAAAGCAATGTTACAGTGAAAATACAAAAAACAATATGCGTAATAATATGTAGCATTCCTTGATAAATATGATTCCCAACACTTACAAACAATCCCAAAAAAAATGCCAAGTAATAATTATTTGTATATAGGCTTAATTGATGTACTAGTACTCCACGAAATATCAACTCTTCTGTTATTGGATTTAATATACATACGGCAATCATAAATAATATTTTCTGAACCTTTTGTCGGGGCATAAGCCTTACAGCAACGAGATAAGCATCATTTTCTACAATTTGGCTGACTCTCAAAAGCTTTAAAAGCTTACTTAAAACTAATACGAATATAAAATAGGAAATTAAGCCAATTGTTAAGGAAATTACTGGGAATATTTCAAATTTTAAACCAACTGATGGCGCATCCCATCCTATAATATAAGTTACAGAAAAAAAGGAAATTAACGAAATTTGATTCCATAAAATATAAAAGCCAAAACCAGATTTGGGCCTTTCTGCTTTTCGTTGCTTTTTAATTAATCGCCTTTGAGCTATGCTGTTATATAAATACACCATACTTATAACAGCTACAAAGAATAGAACACAATTAGTTAATGGAGGTAATTCAGTTTTCACGATTATCTTTTATTGGGTTCAAGCAAGTTTAAATCCATCACGGCAACCATGTCTTTCGCATAACGCGTTGTAAGCCTTGGCATCTGCTCAAAGTCGCGGATACGTGTTGATGGTGCGGTAGTACTTGGGGCTGCTTTGGAATAAGGAGTAAGTCATTTTGCTAAGTTAATTTATCTCAAATCACTCTTCTTCATCTGTCACATCGCTGTATGCGGAATCATCCACAGCCAATACAGGCTTGCCCATAGCAGCTTCGATTTTGGCAAGTATCATCCTTTGACGCGATGCCATAAAACCCTCAAAGTCGTCTTGTCGAAGTGTTATTGCGTCGATTTGATGAGTTGCCAGAATTGCATTCATACCTGCATCGTCTAGCTGAACACTGTCATGCTTTTGAAGTTGAACCAGATATTCACTTGGAGCTTTACCGCCAATCATGCGATTTGCTTTAAACGATATTGGAGTTTTGTTGAGGATAGAGTTATAGCGAGATGCGGGAATACCCTGCTTGTCACACCAACTTTTGGGGAAAATGTGATGAATATCTAGTCTGCGTTCTTCCCAATCACTTTCATCCAAATCCCGAATAGTGGACTTCCAAAAGAAATCTTGAGAACCTTCACGTTGAATCAAGGTATTGATACCCTTATATGCAGCACTAGTTCGGGAACGCAAAGTCCCTAAACGTGCAGGATGCATTCAAAACTTTTATTGCAGTTGTCAACCGTAGGCCGAGTTATTGGTTCTCTGTGGGTACTGATTGCCAAGCAAGGCGATCTTTCCAGTGCGATGTGAAATTAAGTTGAACTGCTTGCTTAAAATCCTCTAAAGCTGCTGAAAAAGCTTTCTCTTTTAGCTTGGCTGCTCCTTGGTTGTGCAACTGTTTGGGGAATTGTGGATTCCATACATATTTTTGACAAGTTTGGTAGGCAATTTCTACATCACTGCCATTTTCAGGATTTTGAAAGACGGGATGATAATTTAACCTGTTGCAGCAAACTTGCAACCATTCTTGCCACCCACAGTACCACAAGCGGACTGTTCCATCAAGACTACCACTGACAATCAGTTTACCATCAGGGCTAAAAGCTGCGGAATTTACCCAATACTCATGCCCGCGCCAAGGTCTACCAATGGGGTTGCCATGAATATCCCACAAGCACACTGTCGAATCATTGCTGGCACTGACAATCCACTTACCATCAGGGCTAAAGGCGACAGAATTAACTTCTTTTTCATGCCCACGCCAAGGTTGACCAATGGGGTTGCCGTAAATATCCCACAAGCGGATTGTCGAATCATTGCTGGCACTGATAATCCACTGACCATCAGGGCTAAAGGTGACAGAATTGACTTCTTTTTCATGTCCGCGCCAAGGTTGACCAATGGGGTTGCCGTGAATATCCCACAAGCGGACTGTCGAATCATTGCTGGCACTGATAATCCACTCACCATCAGGGCTAAAGGCGACAGAATTAACTTCTTTTTCATGTCCGCGCCAAGGTTGACCAATGGGGTTGCCGTGAATATCCCACAAGCGGATTGTCGAATCATTGCTGGCACTGATAATCCACTGACCATCAGGGCTAAAGGTGACAGAATTGACTTCTTTTTCATGTCCGCGCCAAGGTTGACCAATGGGGTTGCCGTGAATATCCCACAAGCGGACTGTCGAATCATTGCTGGCACTGATAATCCACTGACCATCAGGGCTAAAGGCGACAGAATTAACTTCTTTTTCATGTCCCTGCCAAGGTTGACCAATGGAGTTGCCGTGAATATCCCACAAGCGCACTGTCGAATCATTGCTGGCACTGACAATCCACAGACCATCAGGGCTAAAGGTAACAGAATTGACCCAATTCTCATATTTGCGCTGCGATCGCCCGATGACCCGATCTTGTAGTATTTGATCTAGCTCCCATAAACGCACAGTGCGATCGCCACCACTGATAATCAACTTGCCATCGGGGCTAAAGGCTAGGGAATTAATCTGTCCTTCATGTCCACGCCAAGGTTGAGTGATGAGGTTGCCATTGATATTCCATAAGCGTATTGTGCGATCGCAGCCACCACTAATAATAAACTTGCCATCAGGGCTAAACGCTACACAATTTACATGTCCTTCATGCCCGTGCCAAGGTTGACCGATGGGATTACCTTGGATGTCCCACAACCGCACTGTAGAATCACTACTACCACTGACAATCAACTTGCGATCGGGGCTAAAGGCAGCGCAAATAATTTTTGCCTGATGTTTGTACCAGGGTTGAGTGATGGTGTTACCTTGTAAATCCCACAAACACACCGTTCCGTCAAAACCAACACTAATAATGCGCTCGCTATTTGGGCTAAAGGCGACGGAAATAACTCCTTCCTTGTGTGCGCGCCAAGGTTGAGTAATGGCGTTACCTTCTAGATCCCATAAACAAACTGTTCCGTCAAAACCAACACTGACAATGCGTACCCCGGAGGGGTTGGCGCAGCCATCGCTATTTGGGCTAAAGGCGACGGAAATAACTCCTTCCTCATGTCCCTGCCACGGTTGAGCAATGAGATTACCTTGTAGATCCCATAAACACAAAATTCCGTCAATACTGCCACTAACAATAAACTTGCCATCAGGACTAAAGGCTAGACAATTAACCTCTTGCTCGTGTCCACACAAAAATTGAGCAGTAGGATTGCCAATGATATTCCACAAGCACACCGTAGAATCGCTACTGCCACTGGCAATAAACTTGCCATCAGGACTAAAGGCTACACAATTAACCTCTTGCTCGTGTCCGCGCAAGCTATTTGCCTCTGTGGGTGTGTTCATTGCTTCCTTTAAGCTTCCCAAAACAGAAGCTAGAAGCTGGTTTGGGTATTTCTCTAAATTCTCACCCATTGTTTGAATTGCCAGCACCAAACCCTCTAGCGGTTGGACAGGAAGTAAATTCAAAACCCTGGCGGATTGCTCGCGCAGTTTTAATTCAGTCAGTGCAAGGTTTAACTTTTGAATCTCTTGTTCTTTTTCTCTCGAATGGCGATCGTGCCATCCAACACTAGCATTAATAAATCGATTAGCTTGTTCGCTTAAATAACCAAACGTTTGCTCTTTTAGTTCTTGATAAGTCTTTATCTTCAGAACCCGGCTTGCAATATCTTCTTTTTCCCACAATACATTCAGGGTGTATGCCAGAAGTGGTAAAGAATCATCTTGTTGGTGAAAATCATGAATAATTTGCTCAACTAATCCTTGTTCAAAGATAACGCCATTTCTGGCGGCAGGTTCAGCGATCGCTAACTTTAATTCTCCATCGCTCATTCTAGTGAGTATACGACTATAGCGATCGTGGATCTTCGCAAGTTGGGGATACTCACTAAATCTATCCAAAAAATCAGACCGCATTGTTAAAACAATTTTGACAGAGCTATCCTGCTGCTGGAACAGTTGAAAGATACTAGCTACAAATTTATCGCGTTCCGGCTTGTGAGTTTTCGTAAATAGTTCTTCAAATTGATCAATAAAAATCAGAACGCACTGGTAATCTTGTTTGAGGAATGTGACAATTTTAATTAGGGTATTTTCTCTTATTTCTCGACTAATATCAGTTATTGGTGATTTTTTTCCATAATTAGAAGCAAGACACTGATAAAGAGATTTAAAAGGATTTTCATCTGGGTGAAAACTTATATTAATTAATGAATTGTTATTATTTCCTACATAAGGAATTAAACCTGCCCGAATCAATGATGATTTGCCAGTGTCTGATGCTCCTAAAAGCAAGAGTATATTATCTTTTTTTAAGCGATCGCCCAGATTAGCAATCCACTTCTCCCGACCAAAAAATTTATCTTTATCTTTAATTTCAAAAGTTTTTAATCCTAAGTAGGGAGAGTCTATTTTAAGTGGACGACAATGAATGTCCTCAAAATTACTGTCAGAAAAAAAGTCGTATTCAGAAATACCTTGGACATTACAGCCAATATTTATATCGCCTTCAGAACTGTTAACCATCTTATCTCGTTACCTTTGGACATCTCTGGCTAAATCTTTACCTCAGTTATAGTTCCTTGGCTAATCTTTGTAAGTACCTCAACAAAATTAATTACATATTCTCTTGTGAAGCTTTCTCTATCGCCGCCCTAGAAGTTTTGTAAATCCTATCCGTGAAAAATTAAGGTTTTAAATAGGTTTATTCAGCAAAATTACTTAAGTAACTTTCAAAAATATGTAGTAACTTTATCCTAAAACACCGCAAATGACAAACGGGATGGAACTTTTTGATAACCTACACCTTGCTATGTTTAGCGGTAAAGGTGGAGTCGGAAAAACGACAATCTCCTGCACCTTTGCATGTCGTTGGGCGCAGAAATTTGCCAATGAGCAAATTCTTTTAATCTCAACCGATCCGGCTCACTCTCTTGGAGATGTCTTACAAGTTAGCGTTGATGACATTCCTCGTCCCATAGCGGAACTACCCAATCTACTAGTAAGGGCGTTGGATGCAAAGCTTCTGCTACAAGAGTTTAAAGAACGTTATGGTCAGGTGTTAGAACTGTTAGTGGAGCGCGGTAGTTTTGTTGAAGGAGCAGACTTGCTGCCAGTTTGGGATTTAAATTGGCCTGGACTGGACGAGTTGATGGGCTTGTTAGAGATCCAACGCCTTTTTCAGGAGCAGCGGGTAGATCGAGTAGTAGTAGATATGGCTCCTAGCGGTCATACTCTTAACTTGTTTGGATTGATGGATTTTTTAGACACTTTCCTCCACTCTCTTGAACTGTTTCAAGAAAAGCATCGGATTATTAGCAAGACCTTTGCTGGAAGTTACACACCCGATCGCGCTGATGAGTTTTTGCAAACCCTGAAAGCTGAACTGTCGCAAGGTCGTCGTCTGCTTCAAGATCCCATCCATACAGCTTGTTTGTTAGTTGCGATCGCCGAACCAATGAGTTGGTTGGAGTCAAAACGATTCCTAGAAGCCTTACAAACTATGCAGGTTCCTTGTGGAGGGTTGTTTGTTAACCAAGTCCTTGCCAGTGCGACTGACCCAGATCGTTACCAAGAACAACAACCGCTCATCAGCCAGTATACGGATCTTGCTAACGGAAAGCCGATGTTTATTGTGCCACAACAAGATAAGGAGCCTTTGGGAATTGTAGCCCTCAGCAATATTATCGACCAAATCCATATTCCTCAGCTTGAACCACTATCTCCTGTTCAGCTACTCCCAATTCAATGGCCTGAAAAAATTCCTCCCAGCTTTGGAGATTTTCTCACCAAAGGTCGTCGCCTATTACTAATAGGCGGTAAGGGTGGAGTAGGCAAGACCACAGTAGCAGCTGCGATTGGTTGGGCTATGGCTCAACAACATCCCGATCGCAAAATTCGCATGGTTTCCATCGATCCAGCCCACTCCTTGGGTGATGCCTTTGGTCTGAGTTTAGGACACGAACCATATCAAATAACTGCCAATCTTCGAGGTCAGGAAGTAGATGGCGATCGCATTGTCGATCAATTCAGAGCCGATTACCTATGGGAACTGGCCGAAATGATGAGTGGCGAAACCCAAACAAGCGAATCTATTGAAATGGCCTATGCTCCTGTTGCCTGGCGCAAAATTGTCGATCAAGCTTTACCAGGGATTGATGAAATACTTTCCCTGTTAACAGTAATGGAATTGCTAGAGCAACAAGAAGAAGACTTGATTATTTTAGACACTGCTCCTACAGGTCATCTTCTGCGTTTTCTAGAAATGCCAACTGCATTAGCAGACTGGCTAGGTTGGATTTTCAAACTCTGGATCAAGTATCAGAATGTCCTTGGTCGTACAGAGTTTATGGGGCGTTTACGAACTTTGCGACAGCGCGTGGTCAAAGCCCAAAAAGTGCTAAAAGACCCACAACAAGCAGAGTTCATTGGGGTTACACTTAACCAGACTAGCGTACTTGCCGAACAACAACGCTTGTTCAAATCTATGCAAGAAATAGGTGTAAGTCAGAATTACCTTGTTCTCAACCGTTTTACTTCTACAGCAACCATTAATTGCGATGACTGCGAGACAAATTTTCCAGGTTTGACAATAGTTCGCTTACCAATACTTCCTCGCTCAGTTCAGCCTTTAGAACGCATCCAAGGAGCAGCTACCTGTTTATTCTAACGGCTAATTAGACTAAATACTTTCATACCCAAAGAGAAATTTATTATGCATCGCACTCCAAACCGCAGACAAATTCAAGCCAAATTTAGCACCATGCCTCCTCAACGTTCTCAAGCAACAGCTTACTTAAATGCTTACAAAATGATGTTAGAGAAGGAGCGTTTAGAGGAGGAACTAGAGAAACTCGAAGCACGCCGACATCAGATTCAGCAACGTCTTGCTATTTTAAATAGTCAAACAATTCCTGAAGGGGACACGATACATCAGAAAGCAAATACTGGTTTGGAGGACAATACACCAAAGTTCAAAACCTTAACATTGGAATACTAAGTACTAAGATTTCAGCTTGCCTATTCTTCGCAACTTACTTGCTCAGTCGCACCAAGCAGGGGCGATCGCATTTTTGGATGTCGGAATCGTGGGGGAAGACGACATGAAAATTTTACTTAGTAATCTTAAGGTTGCTGCCCAAACTCGTTGCTATTACACTCGACTTAAGGAGTGGTAATTCAGAAAGGCATTAAGATATTACTTAGGTCAATTAGATCCTCAAGCCAGCTTATTGTCACACTGTTGAATTGCAATAACTTCTAAGTTCTAGAAAGAAACTAACAATTGCCTCAATAATTAATGCAACTAATTTCTGAGTTAACAACAGATCAGGAAGCTTTACTTTGTGAATATAAGAGAAAGTGGCAGTTAGCAGCACTTTCAACACAACCTATTGATACACAAAAAGCGACTCAAACGATTAAAGCTGTTTATAAGCAAATATCTAGTGTAGAAGAATTCGACATATATTTTTTTGATAGTCCATTTGGTATAGCTAATTTAAGTTTTCTCAACTGTATTTATCCGCATGAAGATTGGTGTAATCCTCGAAAACTTAATAACCTCATTAGGCGGCTTGAGAAGCAATTACTTAAAAAAGGGCTTTTCAGTAATAAATTTCATCGATATATTGTATCGCCATTAATCGAAAAAGTTGGGAGTCAGTTGGATATTTGTCTATGGAAGTATCTTCAAAAGCAGTTGAGATTTTGGCCAATTATACATAGCCTTATACCTGTAAATTTACGTGATAGTGAAAAATTATCTCCAGTTTGGAAATCTGCAAAAACAAATCAGCAAAGACGGCTAGAGGGATTGTGGCGTTTTTTGGTATCTGGTTTAGTGGTGCCAGATGCAGAGTGTAGTGTCTGCTGCTTACTCGATTACTGCATTTCTGAATTACAATGCTTTCCCGAAGACAATCTTTGGCACATACTTAAAACATTTGTTGCTGACTGTGGTTGGACATTTTTTTTTCAAGATTTCTGTTTTACTTGTAATCGTCCGTATAGAGTGATGCTTAACGAACAGGGTCAACCATTATCTGAAAATGAAGCAGTTATTGAGTTTTTAGATGGTTTTAGCGTATTTACTAAGCATGATATATCTCTGTCTTAGTATATAAATGCAAGATAGATAAAGATGCGTAGGTTGGGTTGAACGGAGTGAAACCCAACTCAGCTTTGCGCTAGCCACGAAAATTTGTTGCTTATATTTCTTATTTCTACTCAATTGCCTAAAATTAGCCAGATAGCTTCATAAGGAATGAAGAATCGACATCTAAAAGCCAATTCTCATCAATAAATTCTAGATTTTCATCATAAACAAGAACCAATTCACCAAGTTTTTGAGCATTGCTACTTGCAGTTTTCGTATTATCAACAGCATCAGCTATGAGCAAAAACTTTAGTTGTAAAAAACGTTCTTCGTGAGTAACGCCTATTGAACTGCTAACTAATTCGGCTTCGAGAGTACGAGGTAACGTAATTTTCTCATAATATTCATCTTGTTCATCCCAATAGCCACACACTTTATAATCACACTGGTCAAGATGTTCTTGAACAAGAAGATTAGCATCTAAACTTTGTAATATTTCAGTTAAATCTTGCCAAACTTGATGATTTTTTAATTCGAGCCTTGTCATAGTTATGTGGGTTTAATGTTCTGTTACCAAACCAGGGAAGTGCAATATACCATCAATGAATTTTGCATGAAATCGGCGATCGCCACCTTTACCTAAGACTTTAGATTTCAAATCGTAGCCAGATTCTTGGGAAGCCACCAACCCAACATTACCGCGAGGAGGTACAAGCCCTTTCTCAATGGCTTTTAAATGTTTCCCCTTCCGATCATATTTTAATCCCAGCTTTATTTGTTCACTGCCAAATAAAACTAGCAGACCACTGATTGAAAGATATACAGTATCAGGTTGAATATCTGCCCAATTATCGGGTAAAGCTTCCATTAAATTTACGACTTACGCAAGTGTCACAAAAAATTAAAACTTTTAGTTTGTAGTAAGGGCTTCAGCCCTGATTTTGAGTACTTTAGTCCTCTCTGCGAGACGCTACGCGAACACTACAAACTAAAAATAATATGCCAGTTGCGTAAGTCCTAAAATTAATACTTGTACAGTATAATCACAATTTATTTAAGTATAATAGCTAACAACATTTTTAAAATTAACGTGAGTCTCCAACGGAGGCGCACGTTAGTTAAAGCAATAAATCACACAAGCTAGGAAAGAATTTCAATCCTCTTGTGTCCGATCGCGTTCCTCCTGTTCTGCTTCCAGAATTGCTAATAAAAGAGCTTCTTCCTGAATTTCAAACTCTTCTTCAGGAATTTCTCCCATATCAAAAGCAAGTTGGAGTGCAAGAAGTTGCTTGCTGAGATTTTCTTTATCATCAATTTCAGTACTCGCATGTTCTAAAATTTTTTCCCCAAGCCACGTTACCCCCATTAATGGGCCAGTAATCGGTAATAGTAAAAAGCGCAGAACCATATTGCTTTACACTTGTGTGGACTTATCAAAGGTATCCTCTCAAGACCGTAATCATGCTGATGACATAAATATTAAACATTACTAGTCTTGTGTTGATGCCAAAATGCGTTGGATTTGAGTCCAGTTAAGACTGATTGACATCTGTATTTTATATTTGCAATGTAAAAAAAAATACTTTTACATGACATTCCTATTTTAGGAGGTACTTAGAGTTTGACAACAGTATTAAATGCATCTCCCCAACGATTTGTCAATACACCTGCTGTTCAACGCATCGCTCAACGTGCTTTGCGCTATCTACAGTCAGGTTTTTCAATACACTTACGTGGTGCAGCCGGAGTCGGAAAAACTACTCTGGCAATGCATCTAGCTGATTTGCTCAACCAGCCGATCATCCTCTTATTTGGAGATGATGAGTTTAAAACCTCAGACTTGATTGGTAATCAATTAGGTTATACCCGCAAAAAGGTTGTTGATAATTATATCCACAGCGTTGTTAAAGTTGAGGATGAACTCCGACAACATTGGGTTGATGCACGATTAACCCTAGCTTGTAAAGAAGGATTTACGCTGGTTTACGACGAATTCAATCGATCGCACCCGGAGGTAAATAACGTTTTACTCTCCGTACTTGAGGAGAGGTTGTTAGTATTACCAACAAACCAACATCGAGCCGAGTATATCCGGGTTCATCCTCAGTTTCGGGCAATCTTAACATCAAATCCTCAAGAGTATTGTGGAGTTCATGCAACTCAGGATGCTTTGATGGATCGTGTTATTACCATCGATATGCCTACACCTGATGAACTAAGTCAGCAGGAAATTGTAGTTCATAAAACAGGCATAGGTTCTGAGAAAGCAGAAAAAATTGTCCGCTTAGTACGGACGTTTTGGAGTCGATCTGGTTCTGGACAAGGCGGTGGATTGCGTTCCTGTCTGATGATTGCCAAAATCTGCCACGAACACGAAATTTCCGTAAACCCTGGAGATCCTAGCTTCCAAGATATTTGTGCCGATATCCTGCTTTCTCGCACGAATCAACCTCTCATAGAAGCAACTCGGCTACTGGAAGAGGTTTTAAGTGAATTTTATCATAGTATAAATACTCAATCTCAGCCGTCAGAGATAATACCAAACAACCAAAATCAGATTGTATTAGAACAACGAGTACCTTACGAGCATGAAGTCTACAGCTACCTATGTAATTCTCCAGGAAGGCGTTTCTCGGAATTGGCAGTAGAACTAGGGATCGATCGCAGTCAAATTGTGGCTGCACTCAAGTCTCTCAGAGAACAGGGAGTATTAGTCCAAATGCAGGGCAATGCCGAGTCGCCGAACATCTCACAAACAGTTGCTCTTGATTCTGGCCATTTAATAAACAAATGAGTACTAATACTAATCGGGGAGCGATCGCCACATCAACTCAAGGTTCTACCTTGGCAGATATTCTAGAACGGGTTCTGGATAAAGGCATTGTTATCGCAGGAGATATTTCTATTTCCGTAGGCTCCACAGAATTGCTCAACATTCGGATTCGTTTGTTGATTTCTTCTGTTGATAAAGCCAAAGAGATTGGAATTAACTGGTGGGAGAGCGACCCCTATCTTAATAGTCAAACTCGCACCTTATTAGCAAATAATCAACAACTTCAAGAGCGTCTTGCCAGTCTAGAAACAGAACTGCAATCGCTCAAAGCACTCAATCCTATTAATCATCAGAATGCAGGCGATTAGCAAATCAAAAGGTTCCGATTCCGGTTTAGCACCGTTATTACTGACGGTTGTTGAACTGATACGCCAACTCATGGAAGCTCAGGTGATTCGGCGAATGGATGCTGGCACTCTCAACGACCATGAGCTAGATCGAGCTTCCGAAAGCCTACAACAGCTTGAACAACAGGTTGTTAAGCTTTGCGAGATATTTGATGTTGACCCAGCCGATCTAAATATTAACTTGGGTGAAATGGGAAATTTACTTCCCCAATCTGGAGGATACTACCCCGGTGAAACCTCTAGTCAACCCTCTATTCTAGAACTTCTCGATCGCCTATTAAATACGGGTGTGGTGGTTGAAGGTGACTTGGACTTGGGACTGGCTCAGTTAAGCTTAGTTCATGCCAAATTAAGACTAGTACTCACTTCTAAACCCCTGTAACTTTTTTATCTACATTCTTCTTGGTAAGACATTTATATGAGTTTTTACATTTATGGAATTTTGACCTTGCCTGCTCCACAAAATTTAAATTTAGAGGGCTTAGATCGGCAACCCGTACAAATTAAAATTTTGGATGATTTTGCAGTCATCTACTCGGAAGCACAGCAAGAGCGTTATTTGGCCAGCCGTCGTAACCTGCTAAGTCATGAAAAAGTCCTTGAGGAGATCATGCAAGGAGGCGATCGCTATTTACTGCCCGTGCAATTTGGACTTTTGGTTTCCAGTTGGGAAAAGGTTTCAGAGCAATTAATTCGTCCTCATCAAGAAGAATTGACGCAATTGCTTGCGAAGTTATCGGGTTGCCGAGAAGTTAGTGTCAAAGTTTTTTGGGATATCGAGGCAGAAATTCAGGGACTATTGGCAGAACACCCAAATCTCAAAACCGAAAGGGATAAGCTAGTCGGTCAACCCCTGAGTATGGAGCGGGTAATCCAAATAGGGCAAACCATCGAACAGGGAATGAGCGATCGCAAGCAAGGGATCATAGATGTATTTAAAAGCACGCTCAACTTCATTGCGATCGAAGTAGTAGAAAATACTCCTCAAGTGGACACAATGATCTACAATTCAGCCTACCTAATTCCTTGGGAAGCAGAATCACAATTTAGCGAACACGTTGAAGCACTCGATCGGCAATTTGAAGACCGTTTGCGAATTCGTTACAACAATTTCACTGCCCCATATAACTTTGCTCGTCTTCGATTAACAATTTCCAACTGATTAATTCCTCTCTCTGTTGAACAGCAATAAAAATTGAGAATCAAAAATTATTGAAACTTTTAATTTTTCGTAACATGACTTACGCAATAACTCTCTAAAACTCTTATTTCTCTGCGTCCTTTGCGTCCTTTGCAGTTCGTTTTTTAATTATTTTGCGTAAGTCCTATGAAAATAAAATTTTTCTCTACCTTTTATTTAAGTACAATCAATGGACGACATATTTAAAGGATTTGAACACTTATTAGAAATTGCCAAAGCTTTAGAAGAAAAAGCAGAGAAAGGCGAGTTAAAAACTTCTATTCAAATTCGCTCTCATAATCTCAGCAGTATTCCCCGGCAAGGCAATATTCCGAGAACAAATAATTCTAGCCGAGTCAGATCCAATTCCACCGTTGGCACTACACCAATGGATGATACTGATGTCACCCCCCCATCAGCTCGGACGAACTCAAAAGCTTCTTGGCAAGGTATCGGCGGCTTGGCTGATGTTCTCCAAGAAATCAGAGAGTTGGTTGAAATTCCACTTAAACGTCCAGATTTATTGGTGAAATTAGGGTTAGAGCCTCCGCGTGGGGTTTTGCTAGTTGGCCCGCCCGGTACGGGAAAAACTTTAACAGCCCGTGTTTTGGCAGAAGAGTTAGAGTTAAACTACATTGCCATCAATGGCCCAGAGGTGATGAGCAAGTATTACGGGGAAGCAGAAGCTCGTTTGCGAAGTATTTTTGAGAAAGCAACTCGTTCTGCCCCCTGCCTGATATTTATTGACGAAATTGACAGCCTGGCCCCAGATCGCAGCCAAGTGGAAGGTGAAGTTGAAAAAAGACTAGTGGCGCAGTTGCTTGGGTTAATGGATGGGTTTGCCAAAACCGAGGGCGTAATTGTATTAGCGGCAACAAATCGTCCCGATTATCTCGATCCGGCGCTGCGTCGTCCGGGACGCTTCGATCGCGAAGTTCAGTTTCGAGTTCCCGATCGCAATGGACGATTGGAAATTCTGACGATTTTGACAACTGCCATGCCCTTGGAGACTTCGGTTAATTTAGGAGCGATCGCTGATTTGGCTGTCGGTTTTGTTGGTGCCGATATCAAAGCTCTTTGTCAGAAAGCAGCCTACATTGCCCTGCGTCGTCAAGTCCCCTCCCTCAACAGTCCCGTTCCTGAGAACATGACTATCATCCAGCAGGATTTTCTCGAAGCAATTAAGGAGATAAAACCCTCAGTTCTCAGGGATGTAGCAATTGAAGTACCTAGTGTAAGTTGGGATGACATTGGTGGTTTGGATGATGTGAAACAAAAACTTCAAGAATCTGTTGAAGGCGCACTCCTTTATCCCGAACTATACGAGCAAACCAAAGCCAAGCCTCCCCGTGGGATTTTGTTGTGGGGACCACCTGGAACGGGAAAAACATTACTTGCAAAAGCGATCGCTTCCCAGGCTAGAGCCAACTTTATTGCTGTGAATGGCCCGGAATTACTCAGCCGATGGGTAGGTGCCGCAGAACAAGCAGTTAGAGAACTCTTTCGCAAAGCTCGGCAAGCAGCTCCTTGCGTTGTGTTTATAGATGAAATTGATACCTTGGCACCAGCACGGGGACGATTCACTGGTGATTCTGGAGTTAGCGATCGCGTTGTCGGTCAACTACTCACCGAACTGGATGGGTTGCATGAATGCCCGAAAGTACTGTTAGTAGGAGCAACCAATCGTCCAGAAGCGCTCGATCCTGCCTTGCTCAGAGCCGGAAGATTGGACTTACAAATAAAAATCGATCTACCAGATCGAGCCAGCCGATTAGCGATTTTAGGAGTTCACAATCTAGATCGTCCCCTGGTTGATGTCGATTTAGAAACCTGGGCAACAGTTACCGAGGGTTGGAATGGTGCAGACTTGGCTTTATTGAGCAATCAAGCTGCTTTAAGCGCAATTCGTCGATACCGCGCTCAAGGATTGACTGACTCCAGCTTGATTCAGATTACAAATGATGATTTCCAAGTTACATACCAAATGCTTGCTAATCAGCATCAATCTGAATAGTGATTCATCGCATTGAAGGCTTATAGATCCCCGACTTCTTAAAGAAGTCGGGGATCTGAACACCCCCAATCCATCAATACGATAGACCAATAGTCTCTTAATTAATATCCTTAATTTATGTCAATATACGCTTATGCTCTTCTAATCCCCACCGAATCACCGCTTGTTCTACCTTTAGGGATGGAAAGGAATATTGAACTCGTTTACTCTTCTGGTTTAGGTGCGATCGTAGAGCCGGAAATCTCCCTGGAGGGAATACAGGCAACGGATGAGCATTTACTTCAAGCTGTATTAAACCACGATCGCGTGATTCGAGAACTTTTTCAACAAACTCCTCTTCTTCCCCTACGCTTTGGGAGGGGTTTTACCTCGCAAGAAAAACTGCTGGATCATCTAGAAAAGCACCAAGAGCAATATCTAGAAGCCCTAACTCAGCTAGCAGACAAAGTTGAGTACACTTTAAAATTGACACCCTGTGATTTACTTGACGATTCTGACACTATTGATGCCAGGGGAAAAGCCTATTTATTAGCTAAAAAACAACGCTACCAAACACAGCAAGCATTTCAAGCACAACAATGCGAACAGTTGGAACTCTTGAACCAGTTAATTCTCAAAACATATACAAATGTTATCTGTGAAACTCGACAGTCAGATGTGCGGCAAATCCACTTTTTGGCACAGCGCAACGATTCAACGGTCAGTACGCAGCAGTTTTCCCTCTGGCAGGTACAATGCTCGCACTGGCAATTAGCACTCAGCGGACCTCTGCCACCCTATCATTTTCTCAAAAACACTCTCATATAAATTCATAAAAAATAATATTTATAACTTTCCCAGAAAAAATCAAGATGAGATGATTTTTTCTTAAATTTTTGTCTAAAAAAAATATTGTTAACTTTTTAATATTTTTTTATTTTCTTATATTTATCTTATATTTTTGGGAACACTAAACTCAGGAAGAATAAAACACATTGTGTAAGTTTTACCTACTGCTCAATCAGAGCAGGATGAAATCAAGAATTAGAGTTGTGAGAGTAAAAGAAAATGGCTGTCGAAAAAGTTAACTCATCTTCAAGTTTGGCTGAAGTTATTGACCGCATTTTGGACAAAGGAATTGTAATTGATGCTTGGGTACGTGTTTCTTTAGTTGGTATTGAACTTCTATCAATAGAAGCTCGGATTGTGATTGCTTCAGTTGAAACTTACTTAAGATATGCCGAGGCAGTTGGTTTAACATCTCAGGCTGCTGTTCCATCTGCTGCTTAACAGCACATTAGAAAAAGGGAGTCTTTATGGCTTCTAAGCTGATGCGCGTCTAAAGTATATAAACACTCTTGATGGTCGTTGACAGATGACTATTGACGTTTAACAGTCATCTGTCATCAGTCATCAGGTAAATGTACAAATTAAATGCGTAACAGCTTATTTAATATTTCTAGTTAACAAAATAGGAGATATCATCTGATGGCTCTCAAGAATTTATGGGAACAAGAGCGATCGCAGCGATTGCAAATAACTGCTGAACGCCGTCAACAAGTTAAGCAGTGGAAACAGCTAACTCAACAAGAATTGCATCTGCAAGCAGATATGCTCCATCAAGAATTGAGCAGTTTTGTTACCAGCCTTGACAACAACAGAAAGTTACAACAGCAGCAATTTCAGCAAGAGATTCTAGAGCGGCAATTGGAAATATTGCAAATAAAAACAGATGTCTCGCAACGGCAGCAAGAATACCGCCAACAGCGTTCAGCAAAGGCTCAGGCATTATTCCAAAACTTGCAAAATTTCCGGGCAATCTTACATAACAGTGTTTGGGACGATTGCAGTCCCGAACAACCAGTTTCCCCGATTCCTGCTAAAGAAGAGAAATCAGTTGTAACAGTTCCAAAATGGTCAATCTCCCGTTCTGCAATTAAAGCCACTGGTTTTCGTACTTCCGTCAATACCATAGCTAAGAAAGCGCCTGCGTTGAATGCGGATACTGCTAAATCTAAAGTGCAGCAATACATTCAGCAAGCTGAAGGAGCTACTCTGATAGAAATTGAAGAGGTGATAGGCTTAAGCCGGGTGCAAACGATAGATATCCTACGCTCCTTAATCAAGCAAGGGGTACTGGAACAACGCGATCGCCAATACTTTATTCGGCAACAAGCAATTTCTTGACAAACTTAATTCAAGCTCATTTTTTGTATTTGCAGACTAGCGGTTGGGCGATCGCTTGTCTCTCTCGCCTTAAGCAGCAGAGTACAAAATCGATAAGCATTAAAGCTGGTCTATGTTTTGTAGTATTCAACATTTCCATCTTTTTCCGGTCTGTATTGCAACTACATTTGTACAAGCAATTTGCTCAGTAGATGTAACATGGCAACAAGTTAACCTATTAATAATTAGTTAACCTATTAATAATTAGAAAAAGAGCTTAAATCTTTGTTCAAGCTTCCGGCTTTGAACTTAAAAAATATCCAGATTGGAAAGGGATATAACAAGCTGGTATAGCTCAATCAAGGTTTTTAACTGTGCTATTGGCGATCGCACGATGAAGTTAGTAAACTGAATTGTTTGAGCAATTTTAATGTAAATGCAAAACTCAAGATATATAAGGAGGTGCGATCCATTGTGAATCAATTGATCGAGCAACTTCAAACTAAATTATTCACAGGCAGGCTGAATCTTGAAGCAAGGGATGGGCCAACTTGGACGCTATATTTTCGTTTAGGACGATTAATTTGGCAGGCTGGCGGTTCTAATGCCGATGAGCGATGGCGACGACACTTGTTGCGGTACTGTTCTAATGTGGATGTGACACAGTTGGAGCAGCTTGTTTCTCCCCAAGAAAATTATCGCGAGTATTCCATTCTTGCTAAGTTGCGAGAACAAAAATTAATCGAACAACAACAACTTGTGAGCCTGATTGCAAGCTCAATAGCTGAAGTCCTGTTTGATATAATGCAGTACATTGAAGCTAAAAGAAATGGCGACAATCCAGCAGGGCAGTTATCACATACTACCGTTGTTGGTGAAGTTCCTGGGGTTCTCCTAGCTGTAATACCAACAGAGGAAGTTTTGAAACGGGCTACACAAGCCTGGCAAGAATGGCGAGATGCAGGACTGGCGACCTACTCGCCCAATTTATTTCCGATCATTCAAAAAATTGAGCTACTCCAAGGACAAGCATCCTCTAAACAGATTATTGCTCTAGTTGATGGCACAAAAACTTTACGAGGTCTAGGGCAAAAAAGCGGTCGGGATGTCTTAGCTTTGACTCGGTTATTGATGACATTGGTAAAAACAGGGGCGATCGCTTTTTCACCTACCCCAAAGCTCAGGCAGGTTGTGATTAGTAAAGAAACTGGCAACCCGTCTGGTGCAGTTAATAATTCCAATTCTTCACTAAAGACAGAAGAGGATACTGTTATACAAGTTGCACCCAATTTCAACAAAGTTGCTCCCCTAGCGACTAGCAAAGAAATTGTCAATCCGTCCAGTGCAGTTAATAATTCTAATTCTTCATTGAAGAAAGAAGAGAAGACTATTTTACAAGTTGCCCCCCCGGCGGCTAGCAAAGCAATTATTGATCTCTCAAGACCTTTAGTAGCATGTGTGGATGATAGTCCGACGATCTGTCGCAGTTTAGAGGAAATTATGACCCATCAAGGTTATCGCTTTGTTGGCATTCAAGATTCCTTGACGGCAGTTTTAAACCTAATTAAAAGCAAGCCAGACTTCATTTTTTTGGATCTTTTGATGCCAAAAGTGAATGGCTATGAAATTTGTTCTCAAATCCGTAAAACTCCAAGTCTCAAAAATGTGCCGGTTGTCATCTTAACGGGGAAAGATGGAATAGTAGATCGGATGCGAGCAAAATTAGTAGGAGCAACTGACTTTTTAGGTAAACCTGTAGAACAAGACAAAGTACTGAATATGCTTCACAAGTATTTAAGTGTTTAGGGTCAAGCGGTAGTCATATCAGTGGCTCCCCTACATCCATTTTCAAAACCGATTGTGGATGGGAAATTGCTCCCTAAATCTAGCTTGGTGTTAATTTATTTGTCGCGATTATTTTTCAAATTCTGAATTAAATAGTTAGGAAAAAAATGAAAAAAGTTCTTTTAGTTGAAGATAGCCTCACAGAATCCGAAAAGATGACACGTTACCTAGAGCAAGGAGGATATTCAGTTTATGAAGTTCGCAGTGGTGAAGAGGCTCAACTCAGGTTGAAACAACAAAAACCTGACTTGATCTTACTAGATTTGATTTTACCAGGCCAAAGTGGATTTGAGTTCTGCCGCAAGTTGAAAGCCGATCCGACAACAAAAGGAATCCCGGTAGTGATTTGCTCAACTAAAAACACAGATGTTGATAGAACTTGGGGCAATATGAGTGGTGCTGATGGCTATTTAGTCAAACCTGTAGATGAAAATACCTTGCTTCAGACTGTTAATAAATTTATTCGCTAAAGGAAACTGGGGCAATGTTACAGGGCAATGATAGCTTTTCTTCGCTACCCATGAATAGCCAATTTAGACTTGAAAACTCTTCTCAAGGAAACAACCAGAGGTTTTTAAGATTTCCATTGAATGGAAAGGTAAATGGGTTACTCCCATTAGCTGATTTGCGAGGAGTAATTCAGGTTGCGCTGACCGAGATTTTGCCAGTACCGCAGGTAGCAGAATTCTTGTTAGGCATAATGAATTGGCGGGGAGAAGCGATCTGGATTCTTGATTTAGCAGCTTTATTGGGAGCAACACACTGGTGTCGGCGAGAAAGTGTGCGTAACTCTGGCATGGCGATGCTTATTCAAGTCCAGAATCAAACCGTCGGGCTGTTGGTAGAGCAAGTCAATACCATTGAAGTTCACGATCCCCAAGAGCGGTTAGCGATTTCGACATCGATGTTACCTGGCCGACTAGGCTCGTTCTTACAGGGTTACTTTGTGGATTCTCAAGGTAGCCCTTTGATGTTACTTGACACCCATGTTGTGATTCAAGCCCTTCAGCCTCTTTAAAGTTCAGAGCTTCCTATACAACGCCAAGGGCGGATGCACACAGTCCTCCGCTCTGCATTCTACTTATTAACTCCGACAACCTTCATAGCAAGAAAGATTATGGTAGCGCAACACAATCTTAGACCTAGCCAACCTCAGTCAAATTCCAGCAACGGTTATAAGGAAACCGATAACGGGCATACCGTTGATGTACCAGCAAAACAGCAAATCACCTCCGCTCTAGAAGAATTGCGAACTGAACTGGATCAAGCTGATTGGGTGGAAACAGGGCCATTGCGAGAGAGAATCCGCAAGTTAAAAGAACTACTAAGTGTGTGGCCATATCAAGACGGAGGAGATGGATTAGAGGTAGAGCAAGTACAGGCGATCGCTAGCAAAATCCGCCAATTTTCCGATCTAGATACATTGCTGGCTACTGCTGTCATGGAGATACAAAGCGCCCTGCAAGCCGATCGCGTGGTGCTGTATGAGTTTACGAATCCGACGCTGGGCATAGTTGTTGCGGAGGCGATGAGGGATGGCTTTACCCCAATGCTGAAGGAAAAACTGCCCACCGTCACTTTTGGGTTAGGTTCTGCCAAGCTTTATCAACAAGAAAAATTAGTCGCGATCGCGGATACTTACACTGCTGGCTTGTCCCCTTACCAAAAGCAGTTAATGGAGCGGTTTCAGGTAAGAGCTTGTTTGAGTTTGCCGATCTTAGCAAAAGATGGGGTTTGGGGTTTGTTGGTGGTGCAGCAATGCACTGCTGCTCGCCAGTGGCAGAATGCTGAAATTCAGTTACTAAAATTAATCGAGCAGGAATTAGAAGCGCAACTGCAAGTTGCCGTGATTCAGGCTACGTTGCAACAAGAAGTGGAAAAAGACCAAATCCTGGTCGGTGTAGCGAATAAAATTCTCCAGTCCAAAGATTTGGATACCATCTTTCGTGTTGCCACCCAAGAATTGCGACAGTCACTAAAATGCGATCGCGTGGCAGTTTATCGTTTCCAGCCAGATTGGAGTGGGGAATTTGTGGCTGAATCTGCTGGAGCTGAGTGGATTTCTCTATTAGAAGAACAGCGAAACAACCCAGCAATTGTCAATAACGTTAACTATTGCAGTGTTAGGAACCTTGCAGACGAAGGGGGATTGGTTGGGACAACAGGGCGATCGCACAGTGCAGATAGCTACATTCAGCACACCCAAGGCAAAAATTTCCATCGCGGACAGATTTATCGAGTCACTAATGATATCTACAGCGCTGGTTTTTCTGACTGCTATATCAAAATTTTAGAAACCTATCAAGCCAAAGGATACATTATTGTTGCTATCTTCCAGGGAGAAAAGTTGTGGGGCCTGCTCGCTGCCTATCAAAATTCTCAGCCTCGTCAGTGGAAAGATAGTGAAGTTCGCCTAATGGTGCAGGTTGCAACTCTGTCTAGTATTGCGATTCAACAGGTGCAATATCAGCAACAACTTTATCACCGCTCTGAGGAGTCAGCCAAACTTGTGGAACGAGAACGTACTGTTTTCGGCATCATTGAAAAGATTGGGCAAGCAACGGATCTCCGCACCCTTTTCCGCACTACAACCCAAGAGTTACGGCGATTTTTAAAATGCGATCGCGTTGTCGTTTATCAATTTCATCCAGACTGGAGTGGAGAAGTTATCGCTGAATCTGTGGCTGCTGGTTGGTCGTCACTGTTGGAGATGCAGGAACAAGACAGCATTTTAAAAACAGGTCTGATGTCTTCAGAACGTTGTAATGTTAAGGATTATGGCTCCCCTGTTAAACCTGATGCCGATACCTATCTGAAGGAAACCCAGGGTGGAGTGTACACCAAAGGAACGCGCTTTCGTAAAGTCAACGATATTTATGCTGCTGGTTTTTCACCTTGCTATTTAGAAACATTAGAGAAGTTCCAAGCCAAAGCGTACATCATTGTTCCCATCTTCCGCGCTGGTAATCTTTGGGGTTTGTTAGCAGCCTATCAGAATTCTGATGTTCGGAAATGGACTGAGGAAGAAACCGGTGCTTTGTTGCAGATCGGCGAACCGTTGAGCATTGCCCTCCAGCAAGCTGAATATATCGAACAGCTACGGTTAAAAAATCTCGAAATGACACAAGTAGCTGAAGTAGAACATGCCATCGCCCGAATGACGGATAGAATGCTTCATTCCCAACACCCTGAAACAATTTACCGCACTACCTTGGCAGAATTGCGGCAGTTGTTCAAATGCGATCGCCTAGCAATATATCGCTTCAACTCTGACTGGAGCGGTGAATTTATTGCTGAATCTGTAGGAAGTGACTGGGTGCCTTTGGTTGGTCCCGATATCAAGACCGTATGGGAAGACGAACACTTACAGCAAACCGAAGGCGGGCGCTATCGCAACAATGAAACCTTTGCCGTCAATGACATCTATACTGTTGGTCATGCCCAGTGCCACATCGACCTGTTAGAGCAGTTCCAGGCTAAAGCCTACACCATCGCCCCTATTTTCGCTGGAAACAAACTTTGGGGTTTGTTAGGAGCTTACCAAAATAGCGGTCCGCGCCAGTGGAATTCCGAGGAAGTGCGATTGCTGACCAAATTGGGCATTCAGTTGGGGTTAAGCGTGCAGCAAGCCGAGTACATCGGAGAACTGAAAACGAAAAATGCAGAGTTGGCGCGGGCAGCAGAAGAGGAACAAGTGCTGACAGGGATGGTGGAAAAAATTCGCCAAGCTCAAGAGGCAGATACAATTTTCCTGAATGTGCTGCCAAGTTTACGCAAACAACTACAGTGCGATCGCCTAGCAGTATTTCGCTTTCATCCCGACTGGAGTGTGGAGTTTGTTGCCGAATCCGTAAAAGATAAATGGTTGTCTTTAGCTGATTCCGACATCAAAACGATGTGGATGGACGATCACTTACAAGAAACTCAGGGCGGACGCTATCGCAATCATGAAACCTTTGTTGTCAATGATATCTCCACTGCCGGTCACGTTCAGTGCTACCTAGAGATATTAGAAAAAATCCAGGCCAAAGCTTACGCGATCGCTCCGATCTTTATTGGAAGCAAACTCTGGGGCTTTTTAGGAGCATACCAAAATACTGGCCCTCGCGAGTGGAAATCCAAGGATGTGCAACTGTTGCGAAAAGTAGCTGTGCAAATGGGTATAGGCTTGCAACAGGTTAAGTATATCGAACAACTCAAGAATAAGAATGCAGAGTTAGCCAGAACCGCAGAAGGGGAACGAGCATTAACACGGCTGTCAGAAAAAATCCGCCAAGTTCAAGAGCTAGATACGATTTTCCGCAATGCTTTACCAGAATTGCGATCGCATTTGGAATGCGATCGTCTAGCCGTATATCGCTTCAATCCAGATTGGGGTGGGGAGTTTATTGCCGAATCCGTCAGTCGTGAATGGGTGGCTTTGGTTGGCCCCGATATCAGGACTATATGGGAAGATGAACACCTACAACAAACCCAAGGTGGACGCTATCGCAACAACGAGACATTTGTAATCAATGACGTTTACACTGCTGGTCATGCCCAGTGCCACTTGAAAATTCTAGAGCAATTCCAGATTAGAGCCTATATCATCACCCCGATTATTGCCGGAAACAAGCTCTGGGGTTTGTTAGGAGCTTACCAAAATAGCGGGCCGCGGCAATGGCAAGAGAATGAAGTCAACTTGGTAGCGAAAATCGGCACGCAGTTTGGGGTTGCCGTCCAGCAATCGCAATACTTACAACAAACCTTAAGCAAGAATGAGGAACTGATCAAACTGGCAGAACGGGAAGTAGCAAACGCCCGATTTTCTTATCGCCTGCCAAGTCGGTTAACAGAGATGGCCCAAAGTCGTGGTAATGTTCTGGAATTTATCCAGTTTGCCACCCACGAACTTCGTCAACTGCTGAAAGTAGATCGAGTTGGAGTTTACCGTTTTGAGCCTGATTGGTCTGGAGAATTTGTAGTTGAGTCTGTGACTGGGGATTGGCCTAAGTTGGTGGGAACTAGCCTTGCCAAAGTTAGAGATACCTATCTCCAGTACAACCAAGGAGGGCGTTATGTCCGCAAAGAAAGTTTGCGGGTTGACAATATATATACTGTCGGTCATGACGAATGTCACATCCAATTGTTAGAGATGTGGGGAACTAAAGCCTACATGATTTCTCCGATTTTTCAAGAGAATCGGCTATGGGGGCTGATGGGAGTTTATCAAAATAGCGCACCGCGCCAGTGGGAGCAATCCGAGGAGGATGTTCTCAACCAAGCCAGTGTCCAGATTGGTATTGCCCTCAATCTTGCAGATTACCTAACACAGGTGCGTATTCAAGAGCAGCAACTAGCAGAAGCAGCAGAGCGCGAACGCACCGCACGGGAAAAACTGCAACAAGGAGCTATCCGCGTTCTCATGGCTTTGGAACCATCCTTCAGAGGCGATCTTACCGTTCGAGCGCCCCTATCTGAAGATGAAATTGGGACGATCGCCGATGGTTACAACACTACGATCCAAAGTTTGCGAGATTTAGTGCGACAAGTGCAGATTGCTGCTGGCAAGGTGAGTGAAAATTCCAGCAATAACACTACCTCAGTAGTAAAACTATCTGACCAAGCTCAACAGCAAGCAGAACGGCTCGAACACGCTCTGGAACAATTACAAATGATGGTAACTTCCACCCAGATAGTCGCTGCTGATGCTCAAAAAGTCGGACAGGCGGTGCAAAGAGCTAATAACACCGTCCAAGCTGGTGATTCCCTGATGGAAAGAACCGTAGATGGCATTTTGGAGATTCGGGAAACCGTGTCGGAAACAGCGAAGAAGATTAAACGCCTTGGTGAAGCTTCTCAGAAAATCTCGAAAGTAGTGAGTCTGATTGAAAACTTTGCCACTCAAACCAATTTGCTGGCACTCAATGCTGCCATCGAGGCTACCCGTGCCGGAGAGTATGGCAAAGGCTTTGCGGTGGTTGCAGATGAAGTTCGTTCCCTAGCTTATCAGTCTGCTAGTGCTACCACAGAAATTGAGCGACTCGTGCAAGAAATTCAAGCTGGCACCAACGAAGTTACCGAAGCAATGGAAATAGGGATTACCCAAGTTGTCCAAGGCTCGAACTTGATCGATGAGACTCGTCATTCCTTAAGTGCGATCGTGGTAGCTACCAACGAAATTGGTGGACTAGTACAAGGAATTACCCAAGCAGTTTCCCATCAAAGTCAGCAATCTCAGATGTTGACAGAGGCGATGATGGATGTTTCGGCGATCGCCCGTAAGACTTCAGAAAGTGCTATCCACATTTCCGAGTCTTTTGAAGAACTACGGATGACTTCACAACAACTGGAAACCAGCGTTAGCCAGTTCAAAGTTGACTAAGTAAGTCGTGGTGAATATTTGTTCTCAGGATAAGGCAGAGGGGCAGAGGGGCAGAGGGGCGGAGGGGCAGGGGAGAATCAACTCTCCTCTGCTCCCCTGCCTCCCCTGCTCCCCCTGCCTGCCTTAACAGATAAATCTCCTTGACACCAAGCGTATTATGAACCCCGATCCCAGTAATCAAGAGCAGGCTTTTCTTGCGGAAGCGGCAGAGTTATTGCAAACCATTGAGCAGAATCTGATCGGTCTACTTGATGAAAAAACAATAGAAAAAGTTCATGCCTTGATGCGAAGCGCCCATACTATCAAAGGGAGTGCTGCCAGTGTTGGGCAAGAAACTATTCAGACAATTGCCCATCATTTGGAAGATGTATTCCAAGCGTTATACGCTCCAGAACTGGAAATCGATCCAGAATTGGGTGCTTTGCTTCTAGATGCTTATGAATGCCTGCGAACTCCATTGAGTGCAGCCTTGATGGGCTTATCCTGCAATGAGGCAGAAATACTTGATCGCACTGCCTCAATCTTCGCCCAACTTCAACATAAACTAGGCGACTTTTTTGGTCGTGAAGCTCCGCTTCCCAGTTCGGAAGAACTTGGCTTTGATGTCGTAGAGTCAATCTTTTCCGGGAGTGTACTCCAGGATTTGCAACAGCTGGAAACTGACATCCAAAGCCAAAATCCGCAACAAATTCAAACAACACTCAACTCCCAAGCAGAATTTTTTGTCGAACTAGCAGCATCTTATGGCTTATCTGGATTGGAAGAAATTGCCCAGGCGACCTTAAACGCGCTCAAAGCACATCCAGACAAAGTATTGCAAATCGCTCAGGTGGCTTTAGAAAATTTTAAAGCAGCTCAAGCAGCAGTACTTACAGGCGATCGCACTCAAGGGGGAGAGATATCTCCACAATTGCGAGAATGGGCAGAAATAACTACTCCTGTCCCAGAACTGCAAGAGCAGCCAGTTGCGATCGCTGCCCAACCCACAGAAACGACTACAACCGAGAATAAGCCATCCCCCCTCCTCAGTGCCAGCGAAGCGGAATCAATTTGGTCGTTTTTCCCGAAGCGGACTGATAACTCCCTACCGAAAACACCGGAGGTACTGGCACCTATTTCTCAGGATTCGGTAGTAGCCCCCTCTGCCATAGAGCGGATTTTACAGTCAATCTGGATCGGAGATCCCCAGACATCCTGCCGATACTCAGACTCAGATCGGCCAGCCTCTCCACCACCACCAAGCCTCCAGGCTCAGTCATCGGCATCACTTCCCAGTATCCGAGTCGCGATAGAACAGCTCGATCGCCTCAGCCATACAATTGGGGAATTGCTAATCAGCGAAAACCAACAAAACCTGCAATCTAACCACATCCACAAAGCAGCTCAAGACACCCTACTACAGTTTTTGTACTGTCAACAACAACTGAGTAAAGTTTTTACTTGGTCGGATCGGCATCTGCTGCTTCCCGAACGCAAGCAGCGACATATACATGGCTCTCCACGCTCAGTTCCACCTACCGAGGCACAATCCAATTTTGATGCCTTAGAAATGGATAACTATAGCGAGTTGCACATTCTCCTGCAAAATCTTACAGAAGACATGGTGCAATTAGGAGAACAGATTGAGGCTGTTAATGGCTTAGTTCAGCAATCTCGCTTCAGTCTCGGCAAGCGCAAGCAACTGCTTTCAGGAGCGCAGGAAGATTTGCTGCAAGCCAGAATGGTGCCACTGGGAACAGTGTTGAATCGATTACCCCGCCTCTTGCAACAGATGGTAGCAACTTATCATAAGCCTGTTGAACTCAAGCTTGGCGGTACGAAGGTACTGGTGGATAAAGCCATTTCTGAGCAGTTGTACGATCCCTTGCTGCACATGATTCGCAATGCCTTCGATCACGGCATTGAATCGGTAGAAACCCGTCGCCAGCAGGGTAAACCAGAAACCGGAACGATTACAATTAAAGCCTATCATCAAGGCAACCGCACTACTATTGAGGTACGGGATGATGGTCGAGGCTTTAACTGGGAATCCATTCGTCAGCGAGCTATAGAAAAACACCTGCTGACTCCCGAACAAGCCGCCTACGCCTCAGAAGACCAACTGGCAGATTTATTATTTGAACCAGGCTTTTCTACCGCCAAGCAGGTTGGTGAGTTATCTGGCCGTGGTATCGGCTTAGATGTCGTTCGCACTCAATTGCAAGCTTTACAAGGTTCGATTGTGGTGCGATCGCTTTCAGGGCAGGGAACCACCTTCATGCTGCAATTGCCCCTAAGCTTAACAACAGCACGCTTGCTCGTTTGTCAATCTCAAGGTATTACTTATGGCTTGCTGTCTGAAGGAGTTAGCCAGGTTTTATTACCGCAGCCAGAGCAGATTCAAGTCCAGCAATCTTTACACGGGCAAGGCAGCCAAAAATTCTGGCAGTGGGGAGAAGGGCAAAATCAGCAATTAGTTCCCATCCGCTCGCTTGCCAATTTGCTGGATTACAAATATCCTTTATTCACCCAAGACCACAATTTAAACCTAAGTCCTTTTCCAGTCAAACAACGGAATACCGTCGAACCTCTGCTGCTGTTGGAAACAGAGCATCAATACCTGTGTTTGCAAGTCGATCAGATTTTAGTCGAACAGGAATTAGTAATTAAGTCCCTCGGCAGAGTCCTGACTTTACCTACTTATATCCAAGGCTACAGCGTGTTGGGAAATGGTAGTCTGACCCTAATCGTTGATCCGTTGGAGTTAGTTCGGCAAACTTGGGAGACAGATATGATGCCGACTTCCCCGGCATCAAGTCTTGCAACTAAACTATTGCCTGCGCCTGAGCCTGTTCTTACTCTAGAAGGGCAGCAATCCCAGCTAACCATAACGCAACCGCAGCAACAGCCGATGGAAGTTAATACAGCCGTTGCTCAACCTGACCGACTGACGGTGTTAGTCGTGGAAGATTCGGTTGTACAAAGGCAAAGTTTGGTACAGACGCTCCAGAAAGCCGATTATCAAGTATTGCAAGCAGGCGATGGTCGAGAGGCGATCGCTCAACTGCTGCAACACGGTGATGTCGATCTAGTGATTTGTGACATTGAAATGCCACGTATGAATGGATTTGAGTTTTTAGAACACCATCGCCAAGACGAGCGTTTGTCCGGCATTCCTGTGGTGATGCTGACTACTCGTAGCGGACAGAAGCACCGCCAATTAGCTTTAGCTCTAGGGGCGAAAGCTTACCTGACCAAACCCTATTCAGAACAGAGCTTTCTAGCCGCGATCGCAGAACTGGTTCATACCTGAGATAAGGCAGGGAGCAGGGGAGCAGGGGAGCAGAGGGGCAGGGGAGCAGAGGAGCAGAGGAGCAGAGGAGCAGAGGAGCAGATGGAAAAAGAACCAATTAAAAATCATAAAGACTTGAAAGTTTATCAAATGGCATTCGATGTAGCTATGAAAATCTTTGAACTCTCCAAAAAGTTTCCTGTTGAAGAGCGGTATTCATTAACCGATCAGATCCGTCGATCATCACGTTCTGTTTGTGCAAATCTGGCTGAAGCTTGGAGAAAACGTCGATATGAAGCAGCTTTTGTGGCTAAACTCAATGACTGTGAAGCAGAGGCAGCAGAAACACAAACATGGATTGAATTTGCTGTTAAGTGCAATTATTTGGATGTTGAATTAGGCAGAGAATTATATGGAATCTACAATCGGATCTTAGGTGGTTTGGTAAATATGATTACTGACCCCTCACCTTGGCTAATGAAACGTTAATATTTTTCTCCCCTGCTCCCCTGCCCCTCTGCTCCCCTGCTCCCCTGCCCCCCTGCTCCCCTGCCCCTCTGCCCCTCTGCTCCCCTGCCCCCCTGCTCCCCTGCTCCCCTGCTCCCCTGCCCCCTAACCACAGTTTTCAACACCGACCCACTTATGCTTAACACTCCCTTTCCCTTTAAGCGATTATCTGGCACTGTGAGCGAGCGCGACTCATTACGAGTCGTTGTTTTTGCGATCGCAGACTATTTATTTGCCCTGCCAGTTGGTGCAGTTCTCAAGGTGATGGCTTGTCCCCCTATTAGCAGTACGGTTGAAAGTGGTATCGGGATGGTCGATCTGGGAGCGCAAACCATTACGATTGTGGACTTGCGCCAGAAGTTCATTCAGCAAGTACAAGGCCAACAGGCGCATCAAGTTCCCTCCGCGGTTGATACTTCAGGGCGCTTCTTACTTCTGACTCAAACACGGACTGGGGAAATTTGTGGCATTCCTGTGGACAAGCCCCCTGCCTTAATCGATATTCCTTTATCATCTGTGCGTCCGGTGCCGTGGTCTTATCGGCAAGTAGCGGAGTTAAGCTGTGTGAGCCACATGGCTGTTTTGCCTGTAGCACCAAACGAGGAACCACTCAAAGTACTTCTTTTTGGTATGAGCCAGATATTGGCTGATAAATTGGGGTTGCCCGGAACAACCCCAACCTTGGCTCCTGGATTGACATCAGGCGAACAACGGCAAAGATTTTTGCGTTTTTCCTTGGGGAATCAAGGAAGTGGATTGCTACCATTTGACTCAATAGTGGACATGATTCATCTCGCTAGCCAAGAAATTTCCCCAGCCCCGGCCTTACCAAGTTGGATTTTAGGTTTCTATAATTGGCAAGGACAGATGCTGCGGCTGGTTGACTTGGAACATTTGCTTGGTTATGCGCCACTTTTGAAGCGGCAGTCACGACCAGAAAAGCCAATGGTTCTGGTTCTCGAATTGCAAAATCAGGTAGTCGGGTTTTTGGTGGCTCATGTCTACGATGTAGAGTGGCAGGATTTACAGCAAGCACAATCGGCACCAACCGACCTTTCCCCAAACAAACTACTAAATTTTGTTCGAGGTATTCTGCCAGGCGATCGCTGGATTTTAGACACCAGAGCGATCGCCCAGACATTGCAATGGCAAACCCACTGATAAGAGGCAGGGGGCGGAGGGGCAGAGGGGCAGAGGGGAAAGAACTTGGTATTTGAACTCTCCCCTGCTCCCCTGCTCCCCTGCTCCCTTGCTCCCTTGCTCCCTTGCTCCCCTGCTCCCCTGCTTCCCTGCTCCCCTGCTCCCCTGCTCCCTTGCTCCCCTGCTCCCCTGCTTTTTTATTTGACTTGATGCTGCCAAGGAGTTTTCCGTGACGATCGCAACTTTAGACCCTAATTCTGAAACCCAGCCTGTTGAAAATGAAATCCAGATAGAAGAAATTTTGGCTAATGTGTCTCTAATCAAAGCAGTCTTTCAATCTGCTAAGGGGCCAAAGGTCGCTCAATTGCAGCAGAAGGTAAGTCAAATCGAAGCTTTTATCCAAGCTTTGGCTAAGGATTCGCCCAGTTACAATGACGAAAATGTTCGGGGGGCTTTTCAACTCCAGCGAGAACAACTTGCGGCCATCGATCGGCAAATGCAGCAAGCAAAAGGTCAAACCGCACTTTTGGAGGTAACAGTCACCGCCCTGCGAGATGTTCTCAACGCCGATCGCGTTTTGATTTATCGTTTTGAGGAAGATAATCGCAGTCGAGCGATCGCTGAAGCTATACAACCGGGTTGGACATCCCTGCTCAACCAATCCCTACCGATAAATTTGTTTGTTACTACCGGTGTTGGCGACGGACAAAACTTACTCAACAACCTAACTGAAGTATTAGAACTAACTCCCCGCCAACAGCAATTTTGGCAACGCTTTCAGGTGCAAGCTAGCCTCTGCTTGCCCTTGATTGTCAAACAACAGCCTTGGGGTTTTTTAGTTATTCATCATTGCCTTCAACCCCGACAATGGCAGGAAACAGAGCGCAGTTTGCTGCAACAAGTAGGGATGATGTTGACAATTAACTTGCGTTGGGCTGAAATAGTAGCTCCACCTGCTCAACAGCTTGAATCCTGCGATCGCTCACAGTTACTAGTGCCATTTCAGCAGGTGAGCCAGGCTGTACAAGAAGGAGTAAGAATCGCCGAGCTTGCCAACGAGCATTTAATGTCTATTCAAGATACTGTTGCTATTAGTAATAAACAGCTGCAATACCTTGGTGAATTTTGCCAGCAAGCTTCTGGCTTTGTTCATCTTGTGGAAGGCTTAAGTACCAAAATTCAGGTTTTGTCTTTGAATACAGCCATCGAAGCCACAAAAGCTAGCGATCAGGAACGAGGTTTGCTAGCTGCTGCCGAACAGGTGGAAATTCTCGCCCGTCAAGCCCGCGACAGCACCCTAAATATAGAGGAATGGTTCCAGGAACTACAGGTGGCAGCAGCAGACGTTGCTTCTGCTATCGAACCGTGCGATCGCCAAATCAGTGCTGGGTTGGAGTCAATCGTGCAAATCCAGGAGCAATTTAGAGCGATCGCCGACATCGCTGCTTGTACCCTCAAATCAATATCGAAGCCATAAGACCTCTTGCAAAAGTGCTTTTTGCAAGAGGTGGGAAAAGGGTAAAGGTTAAAGGGGAAAGGCAAAATACAGAACCTTTCCCTTTCCCCCCGCCCCTTATCCCCAGAGGGGACCCCACCTTCCCCTTTCCCCTTTTCCCGACTTCTGCAAGAAGTCTATTGAATTGTCACAAACCCCATAGAAACTGAGAGTTGTTTTCATGAGTACCGATTTTGTCCCCCAACCGCAGAACGACGATCGCTTTCTAGAAGAAGCGATCGATCTGTTACTGTTCTTGGAACAGGAGTTGCCTAACTATACAAAAGACAGTAACCCTGGTACAGCTTTGGCTCTCATGGAAGCTGCTCGCTCTCTGCATTCGATTGCCATAGCAGCCGAGTTAGATGCCATTGCCATAGTTGCGGCTGCACTAGAAGAGATTTTTCAGCTTCTGCATCAGTATCGAGCAACTGTCAACGCCCCAATCGCCTCCCTGTTGTCGGAAGGATTAGATTGCCTACAGATGCTGTTGATGGCATTTTTAACAGCCTCGCAAATTGACGAAGTAGAAATTCTGGAGCGGATGTCTGCCATTGTTGCTCGTCTACAAGCAGAATTTGGCGATCGCCAACAAAGCGTTATCTCCCAAGAAACAAACCTTGAGACATCGATAGAGCAACCGCACGAATGTGAAAAAGCAGGGGAGCAGGGAGTAGAGAGCAGGGGAGCAGGGGAGCAGGGGAGCAGGGGAGCAAAGGAGAGTTCAAATACCAAGTTCTTTCCCCTCCGCCCCTCTGCCCCTCTGCCCCTCTGCCCCTCTGCCCCTCTTCCTGCCTCTTGTGAGACTAGCCCCCAGTCTGATAGCCTTGTTCGCGTAGATACCGAGCAGCTTCCCATCAATGTAGGGGAACTAGCAAACCCAAAGGAGTATGGGGAAGAAGATTTTCATCCTTGGTTGGGGGATTTTTCCCTGCCTACTGAAGCATCCCTAGTTAAATCTGTTCGCGATCGCCATCCACTCTCTTTGCAAGAATCGATTTCTACCATTCTTGCAACAAGTATTCCAACTGCCACACCCATCAATATTAAGCATCTCGAACAACTAAACGCGCTAATTGCAACATTATTAATTAACTATAATCAGCAAGCTTGTCAGGAAGAACAACAGCAACACACCATCGGGCAGTTGCTCCGACAAGTTAAACGATTACAACATCTGCTCGATAACCTACAGGAATGGTCAGGGCGTTTAGCAGCAATTTCAGATACCCTTTCTCCTCTAGCGGCTTCTCGCTCTCAGCAATTATACGGTACTCTTCAATCTGTTTTGGCTGAAGCGTCTCAAGTGGCATCAACTGTTTATTCCCTTAATAACAATCATCATCAACTCAAACAAGAACTCATACAGCAGGAAAAGTTACTTAACCAGTCTTCCAATTTAGTCAAAAAAGTTACAACTATTCCTTTAAAAGTAGCTTTAGAACCTTTACATCGGCTTTGGTCTCAGTTACAAGCTCTACAAGATAAGTCTGCTAGACTACATTTACAAATTAGCGATATCCAAGTCGATCGGGCATTTAGCGATCGCCTCCGCACCCTCTTGTTGCATATAAGTTGCTATTTACTAGAGCAAAGTATTGAGTCTGGCCAAACACGCCAACACCTTGGTAAAAATAGCAACGGTATTATTGAAATTCAAGTTTACCAGCAAGGAAATCAACTAATTATTGATGGCTGTGATGATGGCGCAGGACTTAACTTATCTCAAATCTATCAACAAGCTTTAGCCCAAGGACTCGCCCTGACAAAACCAGGGGATATCTTACAAGAACTGGTAATTGAACCAGAGGTTTCATCTGTTTTATGCGATCGTGCTGCCTTAGAGTTAGGAGTAGAATTAACTGAAGTTTGCAAGCAATTAACAGCTATTCAGGGAAGAATAGTACTGAAGTCTAAAGCTGGACATGGTACAGCCTTCTCGCTCCAAATTCCCCTCGATCAAAAAATTGCTCAACTTATCGTCTGTCAAGCTAACTCCAGAGTCTATGCATTTATTGCCGATTCTGTAGAGCAGATTTGTCTATCCCAGTCCGAACAAATTATCCAAACTCAAGCGGGACGCATGTTATTATTACAGTCTTCTGGCACCAGTGGCTTGCTTGGTTATGCTGATGAGCATCTAACAACAGAAATTCTCGTCCCTATCCACTTATTGACTGATGTGCTGATTTGTCCTAACCAGCTTCCCACCTCAGTTACTACTTACAGCACAGATACACTAAATGCTTTCAAGCAGGATAAGCCTTTATTAGTATTTCGTTACTTAGACAAACGATGTGCTTTAGAAGTAGATTGCATAATCGGCAAGCAATCTGCTGCGATCCATCCTCTGGGGGAAGCAATCCCAGTTCCTGCTTATATCCAAGGAACTAGCATTCTTGCCAATGGGCAACTTAGCCTGGTTTTGGATGGTCATCTTCTCACAAAATCTCTAGCTTGAACTCAATACCTACCGAAATGCTTGTTACACATGAATTACAGCAGTTTTAGTTACTCCGGGGCTACTCAAAGCCTTTATGTTCCGCAAAAACGTGTATCTAATCCCTCCGGCTTATGAATTTACTAACTTAGGAAAAATTTCTGTTAGGGCGTTAGAATTCAGTTTATTCAACGAAGTGCAAGAACCTCTGTTGCTCAAAAAGCTACTAAAGCTAAAGTTGCATAGGCGTAAAATGAATGAGTACCGGATTTTGCTTGACTTCGATATATGTACTCCAGGGTCAGCGCGTCTCAAACCCTATTGACAAGCGGACTTGCCTGATCTAGTAATCAGGTTGGAAACAAAGTGACACTATCCGAGCTAGGGTAAGATTTAATCCATCTAGGTGCAAGGTTCGAGTAATGTCAACCGGATTTGAGAACTAGAATTGCAAAACCAAAGCATCTTTTGCACCCAGCATAGATAGCAAAGACATTACCACTAAGTTTCAGGAATATTTCACACAAATAAAAGACCCCAGAGTGAAAAGGACAAGATATCATTTACTCACTGATATCATCACCATAGCAATTTTGGCAGTAATAGCAGGAGCGCAAGGTTGGGAAGATATTCAGGAGTATGGACTCAGTAAAGAGGAATGGTTGAAAACGTTTTTGGAACTACCATTCGGAATACCCAGCCCCGATACTTTTAGGAGAGTATTTGAGAGATTGAAGAAGAATTCAGAAGTCAGAATGGGCTAAACGCCCCGCTACCGCTAACAGGAGTCAGAATCCGTCCTGATCTGGATTGACTTAATCCAATTTAAGAAACATGACTGAAATTGCTGTGGATTTAATTGTGCAAAGACTCGTGCAAATGTATCGTGTGATGGTATTCCGTTTGGTAGCTCTAAAAATGTTTTTAACCACTCATATTTTGTGCAGCCATACAATTCAATTGCCACCCAACTGTCTGCTCCACATATCACTGCACATAAAGCAATTGTGAGAATGTCTATTAAATTGTGTCGCTTCGTGCGGTCTATTCTTGGGTCTTCCATTAAAGCAAAGTGGTCAGCAATCGTAATTTTTGGCTTGAGCTTCACGCTTTTTTAGGGGCTTTCCTCTACTTCTAGAATGACTTTATCATCAATGCCTCATTACTCAACCTCCATCCCATCAGCGATCGCTACCTTTGTCGCTTTTTAGTATATGTGTACTATATTTAGATGCGTTTGCCCTGGGAGGAGATACAGACATATTACCAATTCTTGATGGAGGTACTACGAGCAACCGCAGATAGTAGTGGTAACGCGCAGGTAGTTTACCCCCTGCTGGCAAACAATACAGACAAACTTGACGGAGTGTTAGCAGAAATATTGCGCCGTTGGGGAAGAAATACACTTGGGGAAGCGAAAGCAGATAAAGCGAAATATTTAGCAGCAGTTATTTTTACATTTAGCAATCTAATAGCGCAATTCCCCTTGGGTAGCAAAGCCAGCAATATGGAAATTGCCATTACTGGCTATGAAGTCGTGTTAACTGTCACAACCAGAGAAGCTTTGCCTCAAGATTGGGCAGCAACGCAAAATAATCTCGCAATTGCTTACAGGGAGAGAATTAAAGGAGACAGGGCAGATAACATTGAAAAAGCGATCGCTGCTTATACTGCTGCTTTAACTGTCAGAACTAGGGAAGCTTTACCTATTGACTGGGCAATGACACAAAATGATCTCGCAATTGCCTACAGCGATAGAATTAAAGGAGACAGGGCAGAGAACATTGAAAAGGCCATCGCTGCTTTGACTGCGGCTTTAACTGTCTACACTCAGTCAGCTTTGCCTCAAGATTGGGCAGCAACGCAAAATAATCTCGGACTTGCCTACAGCAATAGAATTGAAGCAGGCAGGGCAGAGAACATCGAAAATGCGATCGCTGCTTTGACTGCGGCTTTAACTGTCTACACCCAGTCAGCTTTGCCTCAAGAGTGGGCAATGACGCAACATAATCTCGCAATTGCCTACAGCAACAGAATCAAAGGAGACAAGGCAGAGAATTTAGATCTGGCGATCACTGCTTATCAACAAGCCCTAACTGTCAATACTCGCACCGCCTTTCCCCAGGATTGGGCAAGAACACAACTGAATCTGGGGCTTGCTTACTTATACAGAATCAAAGGAGAACGGGCGGAGAACCTCGAAAATGCTATCGCAGCTTGTACTGCGGCACTCCAAATTTCTACCCACGCAGCCTTTCCCCAAGATTGGGCAAGAACACAAATGAATCTGGGGACTGCTTACTCTGAGAGAATATTAGGAGAGCGATCTGAGAATTTAGAATTGGCGATCGCTTGTTATCAAGAAGCTTTGAAAATTTATACTTTTGAGGCATTTCCTGTTGAATGGGCAAGAACGCAAGCTAATCTTGCTAATGCTTACAGTAACAGAAATAGAGGGGATCAAGCTGATAATTTAGAGCAAGGGATCGCCGCTTATCAACAAGCGTTGAAAGTTTTCACTTTTAACGCTTTTCCTGTTGATTGGGCAAGGATACAAAATAATCTGGCAGTAGCCTACAGCAATCGCATTGGGGGTGAGCGTGCCGATAACCTAGAACAAGCGATCGCCGCTTCTCAACAAGCCCTACGAGTTTATAGCCGTGAAGCCTTTCCTTATGAATGGGCAAGTACGTGTCATAATCTTGCAAATGCCTACAGTGAAAAAATACATAGCGATAGTTTAAACAATATAAATAGATTAGAAAATCTTGAAATTTCTATTTCTTTCTATCAAAAAGCACTTATAATTTATACTCCCGAACGATTTCCAAATGAATGTTTAATTATTAGAGAAAAACTTAATAATGTTAATTCTCTGTTTGACTATTATCAGACTAAAATTTTTAGCTTGTCTCAAGCTATCAAACGTGGTGACATGATTAACCGCATCGAATTTGTTAGAGCAGATATTCTCAGTTTAGAAGTAGATGCTATTGTAATACCAATAAATACAAATCTTGATTTTGGTGCTGTAGGTAGACAGCTACATGAAAGATTAGGCTCTAGTTTGTCAGTAAAATTATTAAGTCAGCCAAGACCATCAATTGGAGAAATACTTGTAATTGATGCCAATCCTTTGCCTGCTAGTCACTTATTCTTTACACCAATCAATTATGCAAGATTTGCTAGACCTAGTACTATCTTACAAGGAATTAATGCTGCTTTAAATAAAGCTATTAATTTAAGTGATGTTCGGACAATAGCATTTCCTTCTCTGGGAACTGGTGCTTTAGGTTTTAATCCATCTGACTTGGCTTTAGAAATTTTAAAAATAGTAATAAAACATCTAGAAAATGAAAATAAATTAGAAAAGGTGATTTTTACTCTTGTCGATGAAGCTGCATATCAAGCTTACATCAGTGCTTACCAAATGCTGCTTTTAGAAACAAGTTTGCTTTACGAAGTATTAATCGCTATATCTCCAAAAGTACTAATTCTTGGTGAAGAAATAGAAATATCAGTCAATGTCAAGCAAGCTGGGATTAATAAGGATAATACTCATATACTTCAAATTCCTCTGAGCGAGGCAGTAGGCAGCGAATTTAATATCATTCTGACAGCTCCTAGTTTCCAATTCAACGGCGATAACACCACTAGCTTACCCATCGATCCAGACACTGCTAATGTAACCCAAACAGCAACTTTCAATCTTACCGCCCTGCGATCAGGACGCACCAAAATCAAAGCAGAGCTTTACTGTGGAGAAACTTACAAAACTACCCTCGAAACAGAAGTAGAAGTTACCGCATTTGAAGAAGCAGAACTACGTCCACTCATTGCTGCCCGATCGCGTCCCGTTCCCCAACCAGATATAATTCTCCAATTGCGTACTACTTGGAACGCAGATATCTCCGCGTGTACTTTCAATTATCACATCGATAGCTATCAACCACGCCTGCTATTCGCGGATGACGTTGACTACAACTCACAGTCTTTTTCTACCACTTGGGTCGAGCGATCGCACTCATTATTAAAAACTACCCTTGAGGAAGCAGCAACTAGCCTTAGAGAAGATTTCCGTTCTCGCCTTGTTTCTCTCGGTCAGTACTTATTTCAATCCTTACTCCCAGAAGAACTGCAAAATACCTTTCGCACCATAGCAGGTTTCAACCGCCCTTTCACTTTACTGATATTAGCTGACCAGGATGCTTGGTTTCCTTGGGAACTGTTGCATGATGGGCAGAAATTTTTAGGCGATCGCTTTATTATTGGCCGATGGCTTTGGGAGTTAGAAAAATCACGACCCTATGAGTTTCCTGTGGGTGCGGTGAATGTTGCCTATTATGCTAGTGTGGAACAACCTGAACTTTGGACTGAGCTTTTGCACTCATCAGGAGCGCCGCCACCTATTTCCATGCAAGCTGGTATATTTAATGATATTACTTTCTTTGAATCAATACGTGGCTTGCATTTAATTCGCTATGGTCAATCTGTGGACACAACAAACCGCCAGAATGCGCCAGTGCGGGTGAATAGCAGTAGCGATATTCAGGATATTGAGCGTGAGGTGCAACCAGCTAAGTTGAGTCTGCATCGCAATCATCCTCTTGTATCTTTGAGTTATCTAAATGCAGGACAAGCGGAATTAACAGCATTAGAGCAAACCTGGGCTTCTACCTTTGTCAGAGCAGGTTGTAGCGCCTTTGTTGGTTCCCTCTGGGCGGCGCAACCGAATGTGGAAGCAGCTTTTGTTAGTGCTTTTTATAACAGCATTTGGGCAGGACAAACTTTGGGTGTGGCATTCCAAACGGCTCGCAGATTGGCTAAAACTGTTGTACCAGAATCCTTAGACTGGCTGGCTTATGTATTATTTGGCGACCCAATGGCACGTCCTTACCGACCTGTGCAGGGACAGGGCTATGCCGTTGTGGAACCTATAGGTCAAGAAATTGACGACCCAGTATCCCCAGGAAGCACAGTAAGGTTTCGCGTTAGCCTGCGCCGTACCCCTCCTGTATGGTACGAAAATCGATTAATGGAAGTGGCTGAAGATTTAAGTTTTGATGATTTACGTGTTTTTATCGTCACGTCCGGATTGCAGGTTACTCCTGGTGATTCAATACTTATGACACGTACAGCTACCGGAGATTATTTAGGTTGGTTTACGCTTACTGCCCCTGCTGAGATGGAAACTCGGTCAGTGTTAGTTCAAGTATACTTGGAGGACGGGATAGAAGCTGTTCACAATTTGCGTTTTGCACTGAATATTGTTAAGCAGGACGGTGAGGCGCAATGAGAGGAATTGGCAGTCCAGTTGGTCTAAATTTGGCTAGTTCTTGCTTAGAAATTTTAATCGATAAAGATTACTACTCAATTGGTCGGTGGAGCTTTCCTAAACCTGATAATAAAGTTTTGGAAGTGCTGACAGAAGAGATTTTAGATTGTTTTGATACTTTAAGAATAACTCTCAATAAAGAAAAAAGTCTCGCATTAGACGCGGATTTGTGCCATCAATATTTAATCAAATTAGCTGAATGGGGGCGGACAGCCTATCAAGCATTTTTTGGTGAAGATAGACCAAATAAAATCCTCACTAGTCGCCTAAATGAAAATGTAGCTCCCACCTTTGTTTCTGAAGTTATGCCCTTTCCTTGGGAGGTTTTGTTTGAGGGTAGTGAGGAAGACTACGAACAGGGAAATCCTGAGATGTTTTGGGGACTGCGCTACACCCCGGCTCGGATTCTCAACCCAGAAAAAGATATTGCAGATTATGTTTTGGAGCAAGCACAACCTTCTGATATGTTATTTTGCTTGCATCACAGATTGCTTCATGCTCATAAAAAAGAAAGGCCAGAAATTGAAAACTTGGTGAGGTTGACAGCAAAAGACCGCTTTACGTTGCTGGGGACAGCTTGCAATTTGACTAATGGTAAATCAAGCGATCCGTTAGGGGATGACTTGCTTAAGTATCTTTACAAGGCTAGCCATAATATGTTGCATTTTGCTTGCCATTGTAAGGAGACTAGACTGGGGGATAAACTGCTGATTTCTTTTATTAAAGATGAGGAACTTACAGAAAATGGCTTGGTTTTGGAGTTAGAAACTTACAAATTTTTGTTGCGCCAGGGGAAATTTCTCTGTCAGCCGTTGGTGTTTCTTAATACTTGTTAGTCGGCTGGGGGTGTGGATGAGTTACGAAGGACTTTCAATTTACCCAAGGTGTTTATTGAGCATGGCGCGGCGGCAGTGATTGCTACAGCTTGTCCGGTGCCGGATATGTTTGCGGCGGCATTTGCGAAGGTGTTTTATGAGTTTTTTCTGCGGGGACAAGTAGTGGAGGATGAAATAAGTGGGGAGAAAGTCGTTAAAATCCTGACAATTGGAGAAGCACTGCGGGCGACCAGGTGGTATTTTTTGACAAAGTATAATAATCCGTTGGGGTTGGCTTATGGGGTTTATAGTCCGGCGACCTATCGAGTGAGAGAGTCAGGTTTAATATATTAGCTTAATACTATTTAATTGATTGATGCTTATTTGCTTTATAAGGAAAGTAGGTTGTGCGAATTCCGCTAGATTACTACCGAATTTTAGGACTACCGTTAGCGGCAAGTGAAGAACAATTGCGACAGGCATACAGCGATCGCATTGTACAATTGCCACGTGAGTATTCTCAGGCAGCAATTTCTTCTCGTAAACAACTCATAGAAGAAGCTTACGTGGTTTTATCAGATCCAAAACAACGCAGTACCTACGATCAGCTTTATCTTGCCCACGCCTATGACCCTGATAACCTTGCTGCTGCCGCAGTAGCACAGGAAAATCGTACAGAAAGCACCAAAAGGGGTAGTGACACCCAGAGTCTTGGTATCGAAATTACCCAAGACGAATTAGTTGGCGCTTTATTAATTTTGCAAGAGTTGGGGGAATACGAACTTGTACTGAAACTAGGTCGTCCCTACCTGGTAAATAAAAATGGTACTAAAAGTGTAATAAAAAGTAATAATTTAGCAGACGAAGAAATATACGAAAGTGCTGAACATCCAGATGTTGTTCTCACTGTTGCCCTTGCTTGTCTCGAATTAGGACGTGAACAGTGGCAGCAAGGTCACTACGAAAATGCCGCCATATCCCTAGAAACTGGTCAAGAACTCCTAGTACGTGAAGGGTTGTTCACTAGTGTACAGGCAGAAATTCAGGCCGATCTTTACAAATTGCAACCATATCGGATTCTGGAATTATTAGCTTTACCAGAAGCCAACACGACCGAACGTAGCCAAGGGTTGGAATTATTGCAGAACATCTTAGACGATCGCGGTGGCATCGATGGCAACGGCAATGATGAATCCGGTGTGAACATAGATGACTTCCTGCGATTTATCCAGCAATTGCGCTACCACTTAACAGTCGCAGAACAGCACAAGTTATTTGAAGCCGAAAGCAAACGTCCTTCGGCTGTAGCTACTTATTTGGCAGTCTATGCCTTGATAGCACAGGGATTTGTCCAGCGTCAACCAGCTTTGATCCGTCAAGCCAAGCAAATGCTGATGCGTTTGGGTAAGCACCAAGATGTACATTTAGAACAATCGCTATGTGCACTTTTATTAGCACAAACTGAAGAGGCCACCCGTGTTTTAGAACTGAGTCAAGAATATGAAGCTGTAGCTTTTGTTCGCGAAAAATCACAAGACTCGCCCGATTTGATACCGGGTTTATATCTGTATACCGAACACTGGTTACAAAATGAAGTATTTCACCATTTTCGCGACTTAGCACAGCAACAAGTATCCCTAAAAGATTATTTTGATAACCCACAAGTACAAGCTTACCTGGAAGCTCTGCCCATCAATGAGGAAATTAACTATGATGTGAGGGATGTACTTGATCAAAAGATTAATAATTACCGTCAGCATATTTTTGTGACTACTACTCAAGAAAGAATTATTCTTGGTGCAGAAATAGAAATATCAGTAAATCTCAAGCAAGCTGAAATTATAGAAAATAATTGTTATATACTACAAATTTCTCAGGATGAAGCTCTTGGAAATGAATTAAACATACTACTCTCCGCTCCTGGCTTTCAACTTAATGGCGACAACACCGCCAGCCTACTTCTCGATTCTGATACCGCCCAAGAAACTCAAACCGCCCGCTTTCGTCTCACCGCTATTCGCCCAGGTAACGCAACCATTACCGTTGAACTCTACCGTGGTGACATCTTTGAGACAAAACTAGAAACCCAAATCCAAGTTGCCGACATTGATGAAGCAACTTTCATCCCTCAACGCATAACTACCCAACCTCGCCCCGTTCCCCAACCAGATTTCATACTTCGCATCCAAACAATCTCGAACTTAACAAACTCCACTTGTGAATTCCAATACCAACTAAAAAGCTTCCAGTTTTCCTCAGTATTTACTGATGACAACATTTATATATCAAAAGTACTTTCAATCTGTTGGCTCGAACAGGTATGGCGATTGCTAGCCACTACACTTGAAAATATATCCCATAGTTTGCTTACTGAGGCAAAATCTCATTTAATTTCCCTGGGTCAATACCTATTTGAGCAAATCTTACCCACAGAACTACAAACTGATTTCCGCATTTTAATACCCCAAAATTCTACTTTTACACTTTTAATTATCGCCGACCAAGAAGCTTGGATACCTTGGGAACTATTATATGATGGTCAAAGATTTTTAGGCGATCGCTTCATCATTGGTCGTTGGCTACAAGAATTAAACGACACTAGACCCTACGAATTTCCCGTAGGTGCGGTTAACGTTGCCCACTACGCCAACGTCGAACAACCCCAACTCTGGGCTACTCTCCTCGAAGCCCCCAGCGCACCTCCACCCCAGCCTTTACCAGCAGGTGTATTGCATGATTCCACTGAAGCGATACGGGGTCTGCATTTAATTCGCTACAGTCAGTCCTCAGATGCAGACCTTCGTAACGCTCCCGTAACCTTAGATAATATCAACGACACAGAAGACATAGAACTCCAAATGCGTCCCGCCAAACTAAACCTACGGCGCAATCGTCCATTTGTGACCTTGAGTTACGTAAAAAACGATACTCCAGAATTGACAGCATTAGAAAACACATGGGCATCCGCCTTTATCCGCGCTGGATGTAGCGGCTTTACAGGTTCTCTCTGGGCTGTAGAACCAGCAGTAGAAGCTGCTTTTATTAGCTGCTTCTACAACCGTCTGTGGGCTGGCACTTCTTTGGGTGAAGCTTTTTATACTAGCCGTCAGTTAGCCCGTACAGCTGCACCTGATTCCCTCGACTGGCTAGCTTATGTTCTGTTTGGCGACCCAATGGCGCGTCCTTACCGTCCCGTTGCTGGTGATGGGTATGCTATTGTCGAACCTATAGGACGGGAAATTGATGACCCATTGCCCCCTGGTGCGATCGCTCGTTTTCGTGTTACTCTGCGAAGAAATCCCCCTGTGTGGCATGAAGATAGAGTCATCGAGGTAGCAGAAAATCTCGTATTTGAAAATCTACAGGTACATATCGTAACCTATGGTCTGCAAGTGATTCCAGATTTGCATGTCACAATGACACTTACTGCCAAAGGTGATTATTTAGGCTGGTTTACCCTAGTTGTACCTCATGAAATTACTGATACCTTAGCTTTAGTTCAGGTGTACTTTGCAGATGGGATGCGACCAATTCATAGCCTAAATTTTTCCCTTAAAATTGAGAATGGGAGGGAAGAATGAGCGGTATTAGTAGCGCTATTCGCCATCAAACAATGGCATCTTTTTTACAAATTGTAATTCCTAAAGAAAATTATTATAATATTGATTGGCATAGGTTTAAAAGAAGTGCGACAGACGAAGAATTGCTGATATTTTCAAACAAAGTGTTGGCTTCTTTTTGGAGACTAGAAAAAGCAATTAATCAAGCCAAAAGTATCAAATTAGATGCGAAAATTTACCATCAAGAAATGAAAGAACTGGCAAGGTGGGGTTTAGCAGCTTACCGCAGATTTTTTGAAGACGAACGCTCTCGTCAAATTATCGAAGGTCGTTGCAAAATGATGGGCAGCGAAACCCCAGCACCTACCTTTATCTCTGAGCAGGTACTTTTTCCTTGGGAAGTACTGTATGCAGGGGATAATTGTGAAGAAGCTAATCCAGAAATGTTTTGGGGACTGCGCTACACTCCCGCTCGAATTCTTACTCCCGAAAAAGATATTTCTCGCTTTTTGGCAGACAGAACCACACCATTAGATATGATGTTTTGTCTGCATCATCAGCTGCGAGAAGCTCATCAAAATGAATGGCTGCTCATTCAAAAACTGATTCGCAGTTACCAAAATAGCCGATGCTCTCTTCTTTCGGCAGCAGGGAAATTAATAGGGGTTGAAAGTGGACAAAACCTACTTGATTATTTCATAGAAGCTAACCATAACATTTTGCATGTCATTGTCTGTCAGAAGAACTAGATATTGATACGCTGCTATTTACTTTGTTAAAGGATGAAGTACAAGAAAGCGAACCCTTAGTGATTAAATTAGATGCTAGCTCTTTCCTTTTGGTAAAAAAAGATAAACCATTTCAGTGCCAACCATTAGTCTTTCTAAATGCCTGTCAGTCAGCAGGTGGAACTGATGCCTTACGCAAAACTTTTAACTTACCCCAAATGTTTATTAAGCGGGGTGCTGAAGCGGTAATTGCAACCGCTTGTCCCGTTCCCGACCGTTTTGCTGCGGCGTTTGCTCAACAATTTTATACGTTTTTTATAGATAAACAAATGACAATCGGGGAAGCCCTACAAGCTACCCGCAGATATTTTATAGAGGAGTACAATAACCCTTTAGGTCTGGCTTATGGTCTTTACAGTCCGCCTTACTATCGACTAACTCAACCCCTGGCTACAGTAGGTGTCGCCTGATGAAAAACTACCCATCTACCTCAGCAATTACCCAAGCAGAATTAGAGAAGTTACTGACGCAACTGCAACAATTGCGCTCCTCAATTACTACTGCACGGGAAACAATTGCACCACTAGAAACAAATCTCGCAGCAGCTTACAACGAATTTCAGGCGGTAGTTGGTGCATTACGTCGCCATTCGATGCGCTTACAAGCAGAAATTTTCTCTCTTCGTAGCCAAATTCAACGTTTCACCCAGGATGCAGACGATACTCAACAACAGGATGTAGGAAACGATAATTTTCTCTACCAGGAAGAACAAAAAGACCCAGAAGCGATTGATAAAGATATGCTACTGGAGCATATTTTTCGGTTATTAGATCCTGATGTCAACGCTGAGGATGCAGAATTGCTCGCTAATCTCCAGGGTTTATGCAGTGACGCTACTGCCAGTTTAGCTGATGTTTTAGAAGAATTACCTTGGGGAGTAGTTTGGATAACTCGTAACTCCCAAGAAAACTTGACACAGCAATACCAACGTCTGAAGATTTGGGAGGGAGCGTTAAACCGACAGCTACAAAATTTAAAGCAAGCAACAGAACGTTTGTATAAAGATGCACGTTACGGACTTTGGCAGCAACAGCAAAAAAGTCAAGAACACTGGCATAATTTTCTCAATCAATGTATCGAACAGCAGCAAGACCAAAATTACGAATTACAAGCTGAGTTAGACAAATTAAAAGAGGAGTGGGGGCGCATCACCAGCACTAACAGATTATGAGTAGTAAAGACTACCAACTTGATTTACCTGTGCCAGTAGGGGTAGAAGATTTGCCCATCCCCGTTGCTGATACTGCACCGCAACAAGAACAACCCAGTGATAAAGCGTTTTTAGAATGGAGTAACTTGGCAAGTCAGCGCCATGTGCGCTCTTTAGCTTTTGACCCAACACAGGGAGATTTATGGTTGGCGACTGGGGGAGGGATACTGCACTGGAAGCTGGAATTAAACCGATTTGTTAGATACGCCAGCGAACATGGTTTGCCAGGTAACTCAGTGTTAGCAGTTACCGTAGATGGTGTGGGTCAAGTTTGGGCTGCTCACGAACAATTTGGAATTTATTATCTAAAAAATGATACTTGGCGACCTTACCGCATCCTGGGCGAGGTAAAGGTAAGTTGTTTGACCTTGGACTCTACTGGTAAACTTTGGGCTGGAACTGCTAGCGGTATTTATGCTATCAACACTCCAGACCGCAAACCCGCTATCGAATTACCTCCTGCTGGGTTTCCTCCAAGAGCAATGGCGATCACCAACGAAAATGATATTTGGCTGTGCAATGCTCAAGGCGTTTATAATTACAAAAATGCTAGTTGGATGCGTACTACCGACAGTGTGCAGCCAGATGTTCTCACGCTAGCTCGTCAAGGTGAAAACCTGTGGTTAGGAACTTTTCGTGGACTGGTACGCATTGACTTATCAACGAACAAATCGCACAAAATTGATACTACATATCCTGGTGAAGTTACTGCCCTAGCTCCCCATCTGCAAGGAGTTTGGGCAGCCTGTGGCGGACAGGTGGGTTTAGCAACAGAAACTGGTTGGACACCCTTGACAGAAAAGCGATTTAATGAACCTATTACCAGCTTGCTAGCAGGTAGAGACGATCAAGTATGGATTGGTACTCATGATGGACTGTTGCGCGGAGAGAACAAACAAATACTTTTGCACTTAACGGACAATCCCCCTGATGTCATTGGGTTAGCTTCCCGCGAAAAATCTCCACCCACTTTTAGCAGTTTAGTGCAAGCATTGTCAGTACAGCAATTTGCAGACCGTTCTATTTTATGGATTGGGACGGCACTAGGTTTATTTCGATATGACTTATTTACCGAAAGTTGGCGACGCTATGGACAACTTGCTAGCCAAGATATCCGCGCTATCATCACCAGCCAAGACCAAGAAACTGTTTGGGTTGCGAGTTGGAGTAGTGGTTTACATGGCTTAAAACAGCAGAAGGAACTCCAAACCGCGCCCAATATTTCTGAACCAATTTTAACCCTAACTGCTGGAAGCGATCGCTACTGGGCAATTGGGTTAGATGGTCTCTATCAGTACAAAAATTCAGCTTGGGTACAAGTAATTTCTAACAAAGTACTACCTGTGAGGGGATGGCTGCAAGCAATTGCCCAAGCTGTCACAGACCATGTTTGGCTAGGTACTTCGGCAGGATTGTTGTTATATAAAACTGATACAAAACGACTGACTCCAATTACTGGTAACTTAGGTAGCGCAGATGTGCGATCGCTACTAGCAATTAATAGAGATGAGTCGGAACAGGTTTGGGTGGGTACAAGTCAGGGATTGTACGTAGGCAATGTTGACAACTGGCAACCAATACCTGAGCTTGAGAACCGAATCATAACAGCCTTGCTATGGGATAAGAACAATAGCAGTTTATGGGTTGGGACAGATAGGGGGCTATTTTGTCTGCTAAGTCAGGGCAATGGCTGGAAAATAGTCAACGAATTTAATATCCACAATAGTGGCTTAGGGGCAAATCGAGTTATAGCACTTACCATCAGCACTGGTGAAGATAAAGAGACTAAATTATGGGTAGGTACACCTTCTGGTTTAAGTTGCTACACATATTAAAAAATCTAAAATTGAAAGGGGAGTAGACGGTGAGTGAGGTAGATATTTTAGGGATTGATTTAGGGACAACCAATTCAGCGATCGCAATTTGGGAACCAGACACAGGACAGGCGAGAGTTTTGTCCAACTCAGAAGGCGATCGCCTCACTCCCTCCATTGTGATGTTCGATACCCAAACAAATCAACCCATTGTCGGTAAATCAGCTTTGGGTTTCATCACCACTCACCCCAGTCAAGTCATCTACTCCGTAAAACGCTTTATGGGCTGTACCTTTCGTGACGAGCGGGTACGCATCGACCAAACTCAAGTTACTTATACTATTGCAGAAATGCAGCAGAGCAAAGTTGCTGTTCGTGTTGGTGAAGAAATTTTTACACCTCCACAGATTTCTGCCGAAGTACTGCGTAAGCTGAAAGAAGATGCTGAGGCAACTTTGGGTAAAACAATATCCCAAGCTGTCATTACTGTTCCGGCTTATTTTAGTGAATCTCAGCGTCAGGCTACGAAAGAAGCCGGAGAATTAGCTGGGTTACGGGTTCGTCGAATAATTAATGAACCAACGGCTGCGGCCTTAGCGTTTGGCTTGGGTACAGAACCCCAAACAGTAGCGGTTTATGACTTGGGTGGTGGTACATTCGATATCTCAATTCTGAGAATTGAACATGGTTTGTTTCGGGTAAAGGCTACTAGCGGCGATACCCATTTAGGTGGGGATGATTTAGATTTAGCAATTATGAGTTGGATGAAGAAAGCGTTCAAGCAGCAGCATGATGTAGATTTACCTATTGCAAAAGATAATAGCTTGCGTTCCCAATTCAGAAAAACAGCAGAAATTGCCAAAATTGCCCTGACTCAAGCCACAGAGTATCAAATTAGTATTCCAAATCTTTTTGCTGTAGAAAAACAGTATTTGGGGCTAGAAGCAACCTTAACTCGTATTGAGTTAGAAAAACTTGTGCAACCTTTTATCAACCGCACCTTAGATATCTGCGATGCAACTTTGAAAGAAGCAAAGTTGCAAGCCACAGACATCGATCAAGTGTTATTAGTTGGTGGACAAACTAGACTACCTGCTATTAAGGAAGCATTGCGCGATCGCTACGGTTGGACAATCAACGACTCTGTAAATCCAGATGAAGCTGTAGCTAGAGGTGCGGCGGTTCAGGGGGCAAGATTATGTGGTTATCTTCGGGAGGAGGTGAAACTCTGGGACATAACGCCCTTGTCTTTGGGAATTGAATTAGCTAACGGCAAGATGGATGCGATTATTTGTGCCAATGAACCGATACCAGTTAAAAAGGAGCGCAAGGGTTCCCAAGCTTTTACTACTCAGCGCGACGGACAAGAAAGTATCCGCTTCCGCATTTATCAAGGTGAACGACCGATTGCAGGGGACAATGAATTTATTGGTGAAGTGGTTCTCAACCTAGCTACTACTCGTCCGGCTGGGGAAGTTCGGGTTAATTGTATGTTCAAAGTTGACCACGATGGTATTCTCCATGTATTAGCAGAAGATATCACCACCGATGGACAACCTGTAGAGAAGACATTTGACCGCTTTTATCGTTTGACTCAACAAGAGGTAGACCAGAAACTTCAAGAAGCGAAAGTGCATAAAAATGAAGACGCTGTTACCAATCAAATTTTTCAGTTAGAAGAAGAAATAATCCGACTGCAACGTGTGATTAATCAAGATAAAACATCTGACAATCTACTGTTAGAAACTTTAGAAAACTTGAAAGCAGCTATTAATAGCCGCGACGTTAACCAAGCAGAGGAACTACTTACCGAACTCAAAAGCAAAATCATCAACTAACAGTTTGTGGAATTTGCGGTAATCGCAGCGATAGATTTGTATAAAAAGAAGAACTTTAAATGCAGAATGTTAAAACATGACTCAAAATAATCGTCGCTGGACTATGATGGTCTACATGGCCGGAGATAACGGTAAGGTTTTCGAAAAACTTCAAGGTAAACGCTTGATGGCTCCGATGGAGGCGCAAGGCTATCAAGACATTGCAGAGATGGAAGCTGTGGGGTCTACTCCAGATGTGGCTGTTTTGGTGCAGTTTGATACTTTATCTGACCGCGAACACACATACCGCATATATATTCGCCCTTCAGAAGAACCCAGGCAAATTGAAAATATCCCAGAGCAGAATACGGGCGATCCTCGCTCATTACGAGACTTTATTGTTTGGGGAATTGAAAATTATCCCGCAGAAAACTACGCGGTGATTTTGTGGAATCACGGTACTGGTTGGAAAGAAGATGACATCTATGCTTTTGCGCGATCGCGTGGTGTTCAAGTGCAGGCGAGTGAAGATGAAGTGCGTTCCCTTACCCGAAATAATCGAAGATTGTCTCGTGCTTTTTTCCTTTCCTCAATTACGGAAGTGCTGGAACTAGATGATGAAGATTCACGAGCGATCGCTTTTGATGATTCGTCCTTAGATTTCTTGGATAATGCCAAACTTCAGCAGGCTTTTCAGGAAGCAGAAGCAATTACAGGTAAAAAAATTAGCTTAATTGGCATGGATGCCTGTTTAATGGGCATGGTGGAAGTGGCTTACCAGTTGCGAACAAATGCTAATTATATGGTTGCATCGCAAGAGGTAGAACCCCTAACAGGTTATCCCTACACAGCAATTTTGCAGAATTTAACCGCCCATCCAGAAATGACATCGGAAGTATTGGCAAAGTTAATTGTACAGGAGTACGGGCGTTACTATGAGGGAGAATCGCGGGGCAGTGTCACTCAAATTACTCAATCAGCGACTAATTTGAGAGTGGTTGAAAAACTAGCTGAGGCGTTGGGAAGATTGGCAGATGTTTTGCGTCAATTGGTGGTAGAAGAAGATATTTATACTGAGAAAGCGCTGTACCATGCTCAACGTAAAGCCGTGCGTTTTAAGGATAGTGACTTTGTAGATTTATATGACTTTTTAACTGTTTTACGGGATAAATATGCTGGGGATAGTGATGAATTAACCCAGATTATTGATGAAGTAATGGATTTGATGATTGTTAAAGTTGAACCGCAATTAATTTTAGCAAATATGACTTCAGGGGTGAGATTTGAACGTGTGAAAGGGCTATCGATTTATTCGCCAATGAGAGGTTATTGTCAGTTTTACGAGAGGTCAGATTTTGCTAGTTGTGGGTGGGGAGAGTTTTTACAGAGGCTTAATGATTTGGTTTAAGGATTGCGTATCAAGCGGAAGTAAAATATTTTGACCCAGTTAGATAGGAAAATATAGCATTATTTTGTTTCCAAGTGTTAGCCTGCGATATCTTCGATTTATGACCTCGGAATTTCCAATCTTACTTGTTACACAAAAAGCTTATGAAGCATCCTCAAATGAAACTTTAGGTAGCAAATATAAGTTTTGGTTTGACCACGAAGAACTTGGTCGTTGTCTTTATAAGCAAAGCCGAGAAAACCTGGGGGAAGACTGGGCAGAAAAAGTCGCATCAGAATTATGCGAACTATTGGGACTTCCCCATGCTGTTTACGAATTGGCTTCAACTTGGGAAGGCGTTCACGAAGTGACTCCGAAGGAGTATCGCGGTGTAGTCTCACCCAATTTTTTACCACAAGGGGGGACGCTTGTTCATGGTAACGAGCTTCTTTCCTCAATTGTGGCTAACTACCCTGCGTTTGAGACTTACGGCGTTTCTCAACATACAATAGATGTAGTGCTGAGGGCGATCGCAGGCGAATCTGTAAATTTACCCATTGATTGGACACCGCCCTCTGGCATCCAAACAGCAGTAGATGTGTTTGTTGGCTATCTTCTGCTAGATGTGTGGGTTGGTAATGGAGACCGTCACCACGAAAACTGGGGGATTGTCCGAATGAAAACAGCATCGACTTCAGAAGAAACGGAACACCTAGCACCTAGTTACGACCATGCTTCAAGTTTAGGACGCGACCTCTCTGACTCTCAAAGACAGAAACGCTCAGTTGCGGCTTATGCAAACAAATGTTTCTCAGCATTTTATGGCAGTGTTGATGATAGAAAGACTCTTAAAACTTTTGATGTGTTCTCACTCGTTGCTAATCGCTATCCCGAAGCAGCTTGTGTGTGGTTGGCGCGACTTGAAAAGATTTCCCAAGCCAATATTTTAGATATTTTTAATCGCATTAACCGCTCGCGCATCTCTCCCGAAGCAAGTAATTTTGCTCAGTCCATTCTGGAAATCAATAAACACAGGCTACTTACCTTGAGGGAAACACTATCTTGAAGACAACGAAAACATTATTTTTAGCTTGGCAAGACCCTATTAGTCGCTTTTGGTTTACCATTGGTCGGTTAACCTTTGACCAAGGTATTTATCAATTTGTCTATACCCAAGGTGTAAAAGAGGCTGAAGAGAAATCTGCTTTTAAACCTTTGTCGTCTTTTCCACGCTTAGATGAAATCTATACATCAACTCAGTTATTTCCAGTGTTTGCTAATCGGTTAATGTCGCGATCGCGTCCCGATTACTCAAGTTTTATTGAATGGCTCAATATTCCGAATGATGAAAATGACCCAATTACAATTTTAGCCCGCAGTGGTGGCGAACGAGAAACAGATACACTCGCTGTTTTTCCTTGTCCAGAAGTTGATGAACAAGGACAGTACCATCTTTACTTTTTCTCGCATGGGCTGCGACATCTGCCAAGCAGCGCGATTGAGCGGATTAATCAGCTTGAATTTGGGCAAAAGTTATGGCTAGCTCACGAATTTCAAAATCCCTACGATTCTCAGGCTTTAATTTTAAACACTGAAGACCATTACATTGTTGGTTATTGTCCGCGATATTTGCTTGCAGAAATTTTTGAGTTGCTTCGACACAATTCTAACTTAGAGGTGCAGGTAGAGCGTGTAAATCAACCTCCAACACCACTCCAATTTCGCTTGTTGTGTAAAATGAGTGTCGATGCGATCAATGATTTTCGCCCCTTCTCAAGTCGTCAGTATCAGCCCCTCATTGCAGAGATAGCAACTGCAATAAAATCTACTTGAAGGGTAGCAAAGCTATAATTAGGACAAAAGACAAGCCAGATAGCGCCGATGAAGAATCATGTATGGCAGAATTAACAATTCAAATTTCTGATGAACTAGCTCAACGTTTAGAACCTCTGCAAAATCGCTTACCTGAATTGCTTTGGCAATTGTTAGACGTTGCTAATTTACCAACAAATTCTCAGCCAACAATCAAAACAGAGACGACAGATATTTCCGCAATTTATCAAGAAGTTCTTGATTTTTTAATTAAGCGTCCAACTCCAGAAGAAATTATTGCTTTTAAAGCTTCACCCCAAGCTCAAACGCGGTTGTCAGAATTATTAGAGAAAAACCGATCTGCAACACTCAGTCCAATGGAATTAGCTGAGTTAGATGTTTATGAGCAATTAGAACATATGATGATTTTATTAAAGGCACGAGCTTTAAAACGCGATTAGCTAAGATGACATCTAATTCAGATTATTAATCTCACATTTCTTAGTTGTGTGTGAATCCATGATTTTTCTCCTATTTCTCAAACAATAATTCAAGCTCACGTAAAAAACCTATACTTGTGAGGTAGTATGGTTGGGATTTTGAATGATATCAGTTGAAGGCTCAGTGGAAAATTTATATTTGTACGTATAAAAATTTAGATTCTCTTATACCAACAACATAATACAATTATGTTGTTTGTTCATCAAAATTGACTCCCAGCAATTCCGCGATCGCTTGCCGTTCTATTGGAGTTGGGGATAGAGGTTCTTGACGGGCGTCGCTAATTAACCAGTCTAAAGACGCAGCTTGTACATCTATGACCTTACCAGTGTTATCCACGCAGTAGCGTCCAAACACCAACTTATCAACCAACCTTACTCCTGGTCCCAGACGTGACCATTCAAAAATCACGCTGCATTCAATAGTAGCACCACTACAGATCCAGCAATTGGAACCAATAATTGTCGGACCGATTATTTTCGCTCCGTCTTTAATCGTGGTCATATCACCAATGTAAACTGGTCCCGTAATGTCCACATTGTCCCAATTAATGTTGACTTTCAACCCAGTGAAAATTCCGGGAGCAATTTCGTAGCCAGGAATAAACACATTGTTGATTTTTTCTCCTAAAATTAACTTACGAATCACACGCCAATCATATGACAATTCATCAATCTTAGGAATTTCGTAATATATCTTATATAGTGCTTTTTGATGACCAGGTTTTAATATATTAAATAATCCAGAATCGTACAATTTTCTTATTAAAATCAGATGTTTCCAATATCTAGGAATTGCTAAACTAACTCCACCAATATTTGTATTAGGCGCTCGTTCGCGTAAATGATTGTAGTGGCTTACTGCTTGCTCCAAATCCCCATAGACAAAACTTCTTATACCATCGATATAAATCAGAAAAGGTTCAAATCCTGCTTCTAATAATGGTTCTGCAAGCGTTTCTACCAACGAAGCAAGACGTAACATATCCCCCATATCTTCTTGGTTCACCCTTTTACTCAACGCCTGCGCTAACTCCCGCGCTACCTCATCTGGCTTAGTATAAGCTAATGCCGTCCACTCCTGCGCCTCCCGTAAATCCTGCGTATCTGCGTCATCATCAGTCAGTCGCTGCGCTACATAATCCAGCAAAAACTCCCCCAGTTCATCAAATCTTTCCTGCCCAAATTCCCCCTTTAATTCCCGCAACAACAAATTCCGGTCAGCAATATCCATCTCATACATCTCATAACTCACTTGCCGACACAACCGCGACAGCAACACATGAGCTACCGTCGTCCAAGGGGCTTCAGGGACAAAGTTTGCCCAAATTTGGTAGAGTAAATCGGGTGTAAGTACCAAAGGAAACGCCGCGTGACGAGCCAAGTTGCGGTGTGCTTCCCCAAACTGCTGGGCAAACCCTTCAACCCTTCTTTGGGCGATTCGTATTTCCTGCTCCTTGTTTGTGGTAGGCATCAAATAACCTCAAGTGACTGCCATTGCAAATAACTCATTCCAAATAAAAGGCACAATTAAATATTATCCCGCAGCCAATTTCTAAAAGCTTGAATTGCTTGGCTGCTACCAACAACTTGACTTTGCTGGACATATTGATTTACTAGCTCAATTATCGGAATATCTGGAAAAGTAGGACTAAAATTTGACTCTACATATTTTCCACCTTGCAAGACGTTAATTTGTAAGCTTTGTTTTCCATATCGCCAAAGTTCTGGTATTCCCAAAATTTGGTAATTATCTAATTGCGTGCGAGAAGTTAAATCAATTTCTATGGCTAAGTCTGGGGGTGGGTCTACACTTAAATTTATGCGATTTTTACCAATAACTGCCGCTTGATTTTGAATGTAAAAACAAGTATCCGGTTCTACTCCCTGACTCATTTTTTCGTTTTTTAGGGTGGTTGAACCTAAAGCATCATAATTGATACTTAGTTCATTCAGTAAAATTTTGACTATATCGCCAATAATTTCTTTGGCTTTTTCATGTTCGGGTAAGGGAACCATAATTTCTAAAAAACCATGACTATAGGAAATTTTGGCAGCGCGATGTTCTCCTAATTCCGCCAAAATATTTTCAAATTGCTGCCAGCTAACGTCCTCAAGTAACAGTTGCTGTCCCGGTTGAATCCTCAATTGTCTTAACTCTAAAAGCATAAAGATTCATCCAACTCTTTTACTACAATATATCGACCCCGCAAGACACTAATTGCCGCATTCATCCCCTGTGGACTCATCTCAAACATCGGCACAAAACGGGCAATTTCCTGAGCCGTAGTTTGTCGCCAGCATTCACTAGGCATCGGATTGAGCCAAGCATAATAACGCACCGACTGCTGTAATTGCTCAATCCATGCCTTAGTATTATCAACCCGTTCTTGGTCAAAATTCCCCCGTGCTGCGCCAGCATCGCTAATAATTAATACTGCCGCTCGTTCGCCAATTTCCTCCAACACTTCAGAAACAGCCTTGGCATCAAGCATTGCCGGATGACGATATAGGTATTCGTCCGGGTAGTCGTGGAAATAAAATACATTGGTTGTTCTCAATCGTCCTCCCCGTTGTGCCGTTTCCACCAACTGGCGCGATAAATCGTGAAATGGCACCATCGAGCCTTCCTGGTCAATTAGTAACACCAAATCAGTGCGATTTGTACGCGGAGGCATCAGTACAGGTTGGAGTAAAATCCCCTCACGCCCAATTTTTGCCACCGTTGCTTCAATATCTAATTCTGTGGCTACTCCTTGGCGCACCGGACGACGCAGATAACGCCAGCATTGCTTCATTTGTCTTTTGGTAACAGGAAAATATTCTGTTAAAAGCATATAGCTAGGGCGTTTCATTTCCCTATCTTTGCGACTACTTCGTACAGCTTGGACAGCTTGCACTGGTTCTGGCGTAATAGTGGGAGTTGTCTCTAAATCAGGTAATGGTTCATCAATTGAAGGTTCTTCAGATATTGATGTTTCTATTGAGGAAGATTGGGAATTTGTTTGTGTAGGTAAATCAAAATTTACTGGGTGCGATTCAATTTGCTTCCACATCTGCTCAAATAACCGACGAATCAGGCGATTTTCTTCCTCAGATTTTGCCCATAACATACAGCAAAGCTGCTCTAATTCCTGTTTATTGCTAATTCCAAAACCCGCTTCTAAACTACGCACAACCACTAGATATTCTTCAACGCCCAACGGCAAACCATGCCGTTGTCGCAGACTGGTAAAAATATCCAACAGTGGTAGTTCTTCAAGTTTCATACTTCAAATACCGCAGATGGTCTTCCCATTTCTTCAACAGAACTTCTGGAAAAGGTATTTCTCCTTCTAACTGCTTTAACACCTCATCTTCAGGAAATTGCCGCAACACTGCAAACCAATCCAACAACTCGCTGGTGCTAACTTTTTTACCTGCTTTCCCCTTCTCCATTTTCTGCCGCAATCCGCTAAAACGCTTCACCGCAGCTTCTACTAAATCAGAGGAAGATTCCAAAAAGTGTGACTTGACAATATTAGCTAACTGTGGATAAGGAAACTGAATATAATAAAACAGACAACGCCGCAGGAAAGCATCAGGTAAATCCTTTTCATCGTTGCTGGTAACGATGACAATGGGAGGGTAATTTGCTTTTACTTCTTCTCCCTTTTCTTCAATCGTAAACCTCTGCTCATCCAACTCTCGCAACAAATCATTGGGGAAGTCAATATCAGCTTTATCAATTTCATCAATCAGCACTACAGTGCGTTGTTCATTTTTAAACGCACGTCCCAAAGGCCCCAGTTTGATGTAATTGTCTAAATTCTCGACTTTGGAATTGCTAGCTTCCCCCATGCGAGCAAGTTGAGCATCGTGCAAACGACCAACAGCGTCGTAGGTGTAGAGTCCATCCCTGGCTCTAGTTGTAGACTTAATATACCAACTTTCGTAGGGTAAACCCAACTCGTAAGCTACTGCCTGCGCTAAAGTGGTTTTACCGCATCCCGGTTCACCTTTGAGCAGTAAGGGACGTTTTTCTAAGAAAATGGCAAGGTTAACTGCTTTAATAAGTTCTGAAGATGGCAAGTAAGGAGAAAGCCCATACTTATGACACTCTTGGGGTGAAATTGGCTTGCCAGCATAATATTGCTTACCATTGGCGATGAGTACACTTGCTAAATCAACCATTTCGCTAACTCTCCTTCCCAACTATGACCACAGTGGCAGCAAATTTCTTCATAAACAAATTCTGGGACACCGTTTTCTGTCTTCTCTAACAATATTTTGGCTGTTAATCCAGTAGGTATTCGCATACTCTCCATCGCTGTTACCATGTCAATCCAATCATCCAAAACATCTAACCCAAAGAGACTAACGGGTGGTAAGTGCAGAGGGATGCGGGGATACTCCGGTTCATCGAATTGCTTTGCCAACAGGACATTTGACTCACAAACACTGCCGCTATTATCTACCAGAAACATTAGTAAATGTGTATTCTGTTGAGTGGGAAGGGAATTTGCTTCAACTTGTGTCACCAGTGGTTCCCAAAATTCTTGCAGCCATGCCACTAAAACCTTTGGCGGCATATAATCCACGGTGTAAAATATAAAAATCACATCTTTAGTTAGCAGGCGATCGCAAATTTTGTGAGTAATCTCCTTTGGTTCTACATCTTTCGGTAAACGAAACCAAGATGCTAGCTGTCGCCACAGGTGAGGGATACTTCTACCTGCACCGTTGTGACTTACGTCGATTTTAATTGGCGAGATATTTTTCCACTCTGGCTTCAACCGGAACAAACGATTTACCAAAAGTTGCTGTCCGCAGTAAGGTTCGCCGTGAACTAAAAAAGCAGCTGTTCGGTGTAATTCCATAACTTTTTTAACTAGCCGCGCCTGTGATTTGAAGTCCATTTGCAACAGCAGGTCAAATAGTAAATGCGCTGGTGTTTGGAAACCTTGAAACTCTGTAATAATTTTATCAATGTTTATCTGGATATCTACGCCGACATCTTTACGGATTTCTGTTAGTAAAGCACAAATTGCAGGTTTGCCGGGGGTAATTTCGCTATAGATATCCAGTACCTTAACCATATCAGTTATAAAAATATCTTTTGAAGTGTTCCAAGTAATACGCTTGGATATATTTTCATTAATACCAAAAGCTTTTGTTAAATAAGATTGGCAATCTTTCTCATCTTTGAAATGTTGAATGAAAAGAGGCAATATTTTTTGCATTAAGTTACTATTTATTGCCATATTTTAACTAGCTGCAAGAAAATTAAAACGTAAAATATCCGATAAATTCAGAGTAAGGTTGACCTAGTGACTTAGAATTGCTCAGTAATATGACTGACCTCTATAAGTTGCAAAGGCATTTCGACAAAATCCATACATACGACCATAATCACCCGAATCTAATTTTGAAGCTGTTGCATCAAAATTCCAAAGTAATTGTTCTAGATTAGGATATAAATCCATAAGCCACTGTGAAGAATTACGTATAAATTCACCTATAATCTGAATTGCTTCGGGATGATACAGGTAAGCTCCTTTCAATGAAAGACTGTTCTCATTTGAAAAATAATCAGGTTTTTTAGCTTCAATGTCAGCTAGACCAAGCACAAATTCTCCCTGATAGAAGGCGGTATCTGCATCAAGTACAAAATCATTAATCCAAGGAACCATAAATTGTTTAATTCGTTCAACCACAGGCACAAAATAAGTACCGCCTAAAATCGTATTAAATATTGACCCAGAATAATGATAGAGATAGGTCAAAGTACAAGTTAGAGGAATATTAGGAAGCGAATCTAATTGCCTATTTAGTTGAATACTTAAAATATCTCTTAGTAACTGGCTACGATTCTCTTGAACACTCAAGATAAATACTACATATATTGCAAGTGCTAAAGGATATAGCCTAATAAATCTGCTTTTTTCATCTGGAAATTTATTTTGAGAGGGTAAAGCCTGATTTGCAATAATTTTGAATGCTCTAAGCAGCGATGGTACATACTGTGAATTATGGTCATGATAAATAATTCTTGCAATAATTTGCAGAAATGGTTCACTTTTTGCTTCCAAATACTCAATACATTGCAAACACTGAGACTTATTATCAGTTGATATTACTACAGGACAAGCATCAATTTTACCCTGCAAAACCTTAACTAAATCTTTCGCCTCTTGCAGCAATAACCTCTCCAGAGGAATTGAGGCATTATTAGATAAATATTGGTCAACTTGTTGAATAAGAGTATTAGAAATACGGGATGTATTACAAATATTTTCTGCTCTAATATCCTTTAGCAGCTCATCTATACTTACCTTTACGTCTTCGCCTACATCCTCACGAATAACTTCTAACAAAGCACAAAGTGCAGGTTTACCAGGAGAAATTTCCCCAAAGGCAACTAATTCATTTATCAAATTAGGAATAAAATTATTCGTGGGCGTGTTCAAAACCAGATGATACTGCACAGGCGTATTAGTCCCCAATGCCCTGATTAAATACCCCCGACGCTGGCTTTCGTTCTCCATCAGGGGTCTAAGTAAGGGTAATATTTTTTGTATTAAGTCGCTACTTATCGCCATTGTCTAACTATCTCGATAAATGGGCGTAAATCTCCGGTGCATTTTTCTGGAGGTCATTCAACAATGCGATCGCACTCGTTCCTGCATTACGTAAATACCTTTGTTGTGTATTTGGTTCTACTAACATACCACCGCTATGATGAATACCAACCACCTGAAAATCATCATCGAAAACAGGCGACCCCGATGAACCTGGTTCTGTACTAGTAGTATACTGTAATACCTGATTATCGGCGTAAGCAACAAAGTTATTCTGTATGGAGATTTTCTTCAAATGACCGCCAGGATGCTGAATAATTGCTACGCGGTCATCTCGCCGCATTAATTTACTTTTGAAGATTAAGGGTTTGCCGAAGTCGGGTACTTCTTTCAGGGTTACTACTGTATAGTCCAGTTCTTCGTTAGTGTAAAAAGCACCATCCGGTAAAGCCCCAATAATCTGTGTTGGGCATTCTTTACCATTGATATCCAGTTGATAATTATAGCTAAAATTACTTTTTTCCCCTACTTCCTGGCTGTTGATAACGTGATTGTTCGTCATTAGTAAATCGGGTGCGATCATAAACCCCGTACCTGCACCTTTGGGAGTAGCAATACGCACTACAGCTTTGGAGGCTTCCAGAGCCAGGTTTAAAATGTAAATATCGCGTAATGTATTTTCCCCAATAATCTTTTCTTTGATATCAGCAGTACTATCCATTCCCTTCCAGTTGCCAATTCCACGGCTAGGACTCACTGGAACATCAAGCGGGTAGTTCTGAAATAGTTCTACGATAAAGTCTTTATCTTCATCCCCAGTGTAAGGCTGAATATAGTTGAGGAAGACAGCAAGGGCTTCTTTATCGTAAGCGACTCGTCCAAATTGAGCTAAAAATCTCACCACTTCCACAGAAACACCCATCGGCGCACCATCCAAATCTAACCGCGCCAGGATAATATCTGCTTGGGCTACACCTTGTAATGCACCTGCGACTAAACGACGGCGATCGCGCACATTAGCAAAGTCTGGTAAATTCTGTACGATACGGGTAAGGCGTTGGAAGTCAGGTGTGGATAGCTGTACGGTCACGGTTACTGTATCCTATGAAACTGATTACTAAACTTTTAGTTTAAAGCAAGATTTATTCGTTAATCTAGCCTGATATCGGAGCGATCGCGTTCATCTTTCACGTTTGCGTTTTTCGATTTCGGCGATGGGTAATAAAAGGTTATCCTCTATTTCTTCTCTTACTTGATCGCTAATACAATTATCTTTATTGAGTAACTCAACTATAAATTTATTATAATCCCAATATAAATTTAGTAATTGCTTCTGGCGATTACTAAATTGCCAGTCATGTCCAATATTACAGTACTTAACCATTATAATCCGCAGTTTTATAATAAATTCTGGTTGGTTCTGTTGCCACCACTCGTATTCAAAATGTTGATTTTTTATAAATTGTGAAGGGACTTGATTCAGTAATTCCTGAATTGCTTGCTTAAGTTCATAACTAAAATTCAAACTTAAAGCAAAACCTAGAAATGCATTTGAAGGTTGGCTTAATATGCTCTCAAGGTCGAGTGCTTTTCCAAATGTATTATCAAAGGATTCAGAAGCTATAACAGGTTTATCCATATAAATAAATCCAGTTAAATTCATTATCAAACTACTATTAAACGTATCAGGAGACTCAATATACCCTTCAAAAGAAGTTGTTAGAGCATAGTAAAAAGCTCTTGCCATAGTTTGCCTGATACGACCTTTGAATGAACAAGATTTTTCATGTATCCACTCTAAAAATTGCTGAATTATTCTGCTTGATGCTACAAGATTATCAATTTTATGTTTCATCAATATAAGCAATTCATTATCGACCCAATGATCAACACCCAAAACTGGCATTGTCCCATGTGAGCGTTGGATATCATCATGTAGGCGATCGCGCACTTTCTGCACTAGGACATCTATTGATGTGGTATCAGTTGCGGTGGAAGAGGGCGATACTCCGAAGGAGTCACTTCGTGAACGGACATCAAGCAGAGGACGCAAATTATCGATATGTTGTTGTACATCTACACCTACTTGCGATCGCACATATTCCAACAATGCCCAAATCGCTTGTTTTCCTGGCGCTACTTCGCCATAATCAGCAAGCTTGCACATCATATCTGGGATAAAAATTGCCACAGCACCACCCCAACTGATGTGTTGCAGCACAGGTTCATCATTACCCAAAGCCAAAACTAGAAAAGGACGGCGGTTTCTCTCATCTTCCAAAAAAGGTCGCAGCAGCTTCACCAGTTCATTGATCGTGTGAGGTTCTAATCTGAGATTTTGAAAGTTCTTGGCATCGGACTGATTTTGTGAATGTGGTTTAGCCCTTCCTTGAATCAGCTTAATGGCTTCGCCGTGGTTGCTAATCAGTGGAGATTGGGGAATTTTTGTGGTTTCGTAGTATGCTTATAATTTCTGTTCAACTGAAACTGTCAGCGTCCGGTTTGTGATCCATTCAAACTCTGGAACTAGATGGGGGTTAAGTCCTGCTAGAAGCGCCCCTGTAAGAACACCATGTTTACCATCTAACTGCTGATAGGCGACTTCATAATCGCGGGATGCAGCAATCAAAAAGCGATCGCACCCCGAACTATGTCTTCCCATCTCGGTATCTTTGAAGTTGAGTAATTCCCCACTAAAACAGCAATCTAACCAAATAACCTGCTGTTGTGCTTGACTTTGCTGCAAAATCTCCCACAACTCTCGCAGCGATAAACCCCATAAGTTTTTGCTAGGGCTAGTATCACTAGTTGCTAAAAAACCTTGCGTTAAACTTTGTCTTAATTGCTTTCGCAGTCCATGTCCAGCGAAAAATAACAACGCCGTCTCTGGAGGCTTCCCACTTTCTGGGAGAAATAAATCGAGGATTGCTGCTTCTAATTCTTCTGTCTTAACTAGTTTATCTGGGTCAACCTGCAATTTACCATCTATATTGCTGGCTGGAAAACGCTTGACTCGAAAATTCCCGTGGGTTTCTAAAAGTTGAGCGATCGCTTCTGTATCAGTTGCGGGGGTTTTAAGATGCTTGTAGTTACCTGTTGCTGAATCTTTAAGGAAAGGATACTTGCTGATACCTACTACCAAAGCATCTCGGCTCATTTTACTCTAATTTATCTAAAACTTATTGATATTATTGATTTAATTTATAAGTTGTGAGTGGTGTTAGTCCAGTAATCTTACAAGTGAATCTTTAACTTCCTTTAGAGACTCTCTAGTTTCTGCAACCTTTTCCCGACGACCAATCCGCTCAAAAATCTCCAATCCTTTATTTAGCCAGTTCTCCGCTTCTCTAAGTTTACTTTCTTTTCTAGGAATGTAAGACTCAGTTTGTGCTGAACGTTGTTCGAGAAGTCCATAACCTCGATAGCACCAAGCAATTGTATGGGTTCGACCAATAAATTCTGCTATTTTTAATGCCTCATCAAACCTATGACGAATTTCTTCAATTGGTTTTTCCTGCAACAAAATTTCCACATGACCTAAATTCGCTGCACTAAAGGCGATGAGAGCTTCTTTGTTTTCCCATTGGCTTTTCTGAGCATTTTCCAAAACTTGGGAGTAAAGTTTTTGTGCAAACTCATAATGCTGTCTACTCTCAAGCTTTTGGTTAATTTCATTTTTCCAATAACCCAGATCCATCGCTAAATCGCCTTGATTTGAATCAATCAAAGCTATTGCGTAATCAGGTTCTTCAAAAGTCCATTTTGTTCCTTTATTCTCAATATACAAATTCATAAGATTACGTGCTTGGTTATGATAATCATTTGCATTCTCAAAGAATTTCGCGACCTTCTTATTTCCTGGATTATTCTGATTACGCTTGAATTCTTCTATGCCCTCACCATGAAAAATTAAGGCACCAAGTTGTGAAATTTTAGCCTTGTAAAATGTTATAAAAGCATTAATGCTAGGGATTTTATCTAAATTTTCTTGAGCTTTTACCAACCATTTCTTTGCTTCTCTATAATTATTTTGACGGCAGCAAACCCAACCTGCTCCAAAAGCTGAACGCCATGCGGCTTCATAATCTTTACTAGGAGAATCGTGTTCTAGATCAGAGGCAGAAGTACAAATCTGAATACGCGTATCCCAAAATCCTCTTTCAAATAAAAAATGGTTTAAAGAATCAACAATTTTGAATGTATTGGTAAATTCTCTTTGATTTTTACACCATGAAAATGCTGCTAAACAATTGGGTAAGTCTTGTTCTAATTCTTCATATTTATCCAGTCCTAATCCAGGTCTTGCTAGTTTTTCCATTAGGACAATAAAATATCTAACGGCTTCACTATATATAGCTCTTTTCAAGATTATATCATCATCAATCTTCTTACCAGCAAAACTTCGAGTGAGAGGATGAATTGAAAACCGGAATTTTTCACCTCCCATTCTGTCTCGATTAGGTTGTATCAATGACATTTTGATTAAATGTTCAATTTCCGACTGAAAATTTTCTGGTTCAATACCACTTATTACTTGAATAGCATCTTCTGATGCTGGAGCAGTAAAAAAAGTCATGCTCATAAGAATCCGACGAGTTGGTTGTTTAAGTAGATCCCAAGAATTCCCAAAAATACTCTCCAACATATTATTTACTTGGGATTCATTTCCGATTATTCCGTTACCTTGTTTTTTATCACGATTTGTTAGATTTCTGAGAAGAAATTCCAGAGGAATTCCTTGAGATAGTTGTCCAATAATCCATTGGAGAGCTAGAGGCAATCCAGACGTTATATCATGAATGTTTTGAACATCAGGTGTTCGAAAAAATTGGTTTAGTCCCTGATTGTTACCAATTTCTTTTAACATCTGATGAGTTTGAGAGAATTTAAATCCTTCTAAATTAATAACGGAATAATCCCTTGGTAGAATATGTCTAGTTGTAATTAAAACTTTACTAGGATAAAAATTATTATCAGCCAGAAATTTATCTACTTCTTTATCGCCAATTCGTTCAAAACTATCAACAACCAAAAGATATCTCTCTTGACGAAGTAGTTCAGAAACTTTCTCTTGTTTTTGACTCATTGTTAATTGGTCTGAGCGATAACCAATCGCTCTTAATACAATATCTAATAAGTCAGCTAAATCAATGGGAGAATCATTTGCTGAAGCCCAAATCACTTTTCTGAATAACCCTTCTACTTTTCTCGCTGCTTCAGCAGCTAATACAGTTTTACCTGTTCCTCCCATTCCGCGTATCACTATATTCCTCACCCATTTCTCTTGAGATTTTAATGCTTCTTCAATAAACTGTTGTTCTTGGGGTCTCTCAATAAATTGTATTGGCGATGGAATACCATATTTTGATGAATTTCCAGAAATAGAAGCATCATTTGATGACATTTTTTCTTCTAAAATAGAAATTTCGCGACGTAATTCCAAGTAATTTAGTAACATATTTTCTGGACATTTTCGCATTCCGCCTCTATCTTCAATATTTTTTTCTAGTTTCTTTAGTTGAGATTGTTTAGCTTCCAAATCCTGGTAGTAAGAAGGTTGTTGTATCATTTCGTATCTTTTATTGGGATCAGATTTGTCTATATTTATATTTACTTTGACCGGATAATTTATTGATTCTGCTTGGCTTAGACTAAATTCGTTTTCTTTTTTTTCTCCATCTTTAATGTCTATATAAAGCTTACTCCTTGTTTGAATTAGGTTAATCCCTCTACCATGTTTACTAATTTCCGGTTTCTGAGAAATTTTTGCTTGGGCATAGTATTCTTCTAATTGCTTATCAACAAAATCTGCTATAGCCAGATCCGTTATCCAATTACCTTCCTGCATTCGATCAGGATCAAGTCCTTTTAACAAAGCACCTGAAAGTAGTCCATACCTACCATCCAACTGTTGGTAAGCGACTTCAGAACTATGAGATGCAGCAATCAAAAAGCGATCACGTCCTGAACCTTGCCCCGGAATTTGGGCATCCTTGAAGTTCAACAATTCACCACTAAAGCAACAATCTAACCAAATAATTTGCTCTTGCACGGGACTTCGTTGCGCTATTTCCCATAAATCTCTAAGCAACAAACCCTTCCACTGATTTTTACTAAGATGGGCATCACTGGTTGCCAAAATACTTTGTTTGATGTTTCCTAATGACCTTACTAATCCATGCCCTGTAAAGAATAGCAGCGCTGTATCTCGACTGCTTTCTGGGAGAAACAATCTCGTTATAGCATCCACTAACTCATCAACGCTGACTGATTTCTGCGGATCAAGTTGTAATTTTCCGCCAATATTACTAGCAGGTAGTCGTTGCACTCGAAAATAACCGTGACTTTCAAGCAGTTGGGCTATTGCTTCCGCATCCGAAGCTGGAGTTGTCAGGTGCTTGGCTTTACTTGTCGGTGTATCCTTTAAAAAAGGATATTGGTTGATACCAACTACAAGTGCTTCTCTTCTCATAGTAAATAATTTTACCCATATAAAGTATTACAATTCACCTACTTTAATGAATTCTTCCGTTACCAAAACCTTACTAGCTCTGTTACTGGCACTAAGAGAACTTACCGTCTCCCTTAGCCCCGATGAACAAGTACTTTTACAAGACATAGGACAGCAACTGGCTCTTGACCCTGATGACTGGGACTTCATTAGAGAAGAGCTAATAGAAATGATTCAGGCAAATTCCGCCTTAAATCATATTTATCAGTCTAACAAAGTCAAATTAGATGCTTTAGACGGACGAATCCCCAGAGAATTGTTACCAAGCCTAGCTTACTTAGAGAAAGAACTATTCGGAGATATAAAAGAAATTACCACCTTTGACGGTCAAATCAAAGGTGAACCCAACAATCAACCAAATCCGGTAATTAGCCTTACCAGTTCCATCCTGCGTCTTTCCAACCAAGACCACACTGTTAAACAGCTACCTTTTATACAAGAAATCTCTGACTATGTAGAAAACTATCGTTACTTTAATACTTACTTTGCTAATCCTGATGAGCGCACAACAGTTCCACCCAGCGAACCTTTAATTCACGGACAGACTTATTTATTGCTTGTAGACATCAGCCCGGAACGAAAAGGAATAGAGAGTGAGCCGACTCCATTTCCAGATCAAGCCTTGGCTCAGGTGTGGAATGACTCGGAATCCCTACCTCTAGATTTAGTGGTGGCTTCTAAGGACTTTAACATTGATGCAATAGTCAAAAAGCTAACCTTACCCCGCAGTGGTGCATCAGACAGTATACAGTTCACCGTTAAACCTAACTTATTTGAAGGTCGAGGCTACATTCAAGTGGACTTGTTATATCGCGGATATTTGCTTCAGTCAAAGCAACTTGCAGTCCTCATCATCCCCGTAGCTGGGGCAGAAATCCCAGAATCACTGCGCCCACCTCAAACTGCTACCATTACCTTTACTACCACTGACTTGCTGACTCATGAAAAGCTAGCACTGCTTCCTGAGCGATTCTTAACTGTAGATGTACAAGTTGATACACGGGATGGTAGCACTGATCTGCGCTTTCTGGACAGAACACAGGGAAATCAAGAATTAGTATCTTATAGTACAAATTTACAATCTGGGTTAGGAAGTGCGATCGCCAGAGTGCGGCAAAAATTGCACTCAATGGCGGCGACAAAAGAGGGTTATCAGTTTAAAACCCAAGGCGATATGAAGTTGCTGAATACCTGGCTACCTCAGTTAGCCGATGCTGGACGATATTTATATCGCTCATTGCTCCCCGAAAACAAAGGTCGAACGTTAGGTGAAGACAATGGCGAAAAATTACGCGCCGCATTGAAACCCGATAGTGTCATCCAAGTCAACCCGATTAACCCAATTTTAGGATTGGGAAAGACAACAATCCCTTGGGCGTTGCTATACGAGCGTAAGGTCATGACCAGTAAAGAAGTTCATGTCTGCGAAGATTTTCTCCATCACGATATCGACTGTACTGACTGTCCTTTTAAGGATAATTACAAAGTTGTTTGTCCCCATGCTTTTTGGGGCTATCGCTATGCCATAGAGCAACTTCCAGCTTGGACAAGTGGCGAACTTTCTCAAACGCCTAGCCTTGTATGGCAAATTGCCAATAATCAACCTTTGTATATCAATTTCAACGTCTGGCGGGATTTTAGGTTTTGGAAAAACCACCTGCCTAAAATTGAACAACTTGGTTACGTGAAAATGCTAGTAGCTGAAGAAATCATGGAACTGGAGAATATTTGGGCAACTTACAGTTCTGATTTAGATATTGTGTACTTTTATTGTCACGGCGGTATAGATGAAACTGAACAACTGCCTTACTTGCAACTGAGCGATGACAAAATTTCCAGTAATTTTCTCGAAGCCTGCGAGGTAAACTGGCAGCATCGCCCTTTAGTCTTACTCAACGGCTGCGCTACTGGGGATTATGGCCCTGATAGTTACATCAGCTTAATTGATGACTTTCGTGCAGCTGGTGCTAGTGGCGTAATTGGTACGGAATGCCCTGTACCAGAATTATTTGCAGAACTCTATGCCATTACCCTGCTGAAGCGAGTATTTCGCGGAGAACCTTTAGGACAAGCTATGCTGACAGTGCGGCGAGAAATGCTTCAGCAAAACCTCAATCCTTTGGGTTTAGTGTATTCATTGTATGCTCCTTATGAGATTGCTTTAGCTCGTGCGCTCGCCCATAATTAACTGCTTGACCTACTCATGAAACGCTGGATTACTGCTGCACTCCTGATTTTACTCATTTGTCCTGCTCCTGCTGTTGCTCAAACTAATGTCAAAATTGAAGTTGATGCCAAAGACAAGCCTTTGGAAATTAAAGGTTGGCTGGGCGAAGAAAATGCCTTAATTAGCAACATTCGGTTAACAGCCTCTGGAGGGAGTATCACTGCTTGGACATTCCTACCCTCAGATTTGAAACGAACCGAAGGTGATGAGGTAATTGGTCGTCAGCAGGTAGAGTTAATCGGGGAACGCAAGCTAGAAGAGGGTTTACCAAAAGATTTTCAGGTGAAGCTGAGTGGTGTAAAGTTACCAGGAACTTATCAAGGACAGATTGAAATACTTTTACCTAGTCAAAAGCGGTCTGAGGCTTTGGTGATTCCTTTAACAGTGAAAGCAAAAGCTAGACCTGCATTAGTACCTGTAAAAGATTCAGAACAAGTTCAGTTGCAATTAGTTCGATGCAGTTGGGATTGTGGTTTAGCTCATTTATTACTTCCCGCCAGCGCTTTCCAAGATCAACGGCTAATTTATTTAGATAACCCTAATCAAGCAACTGTGTTTCTTACCAGTGCTGAAGTAATTTTACAAGGGAAACAAACTAACTATCAAATTACTAAAACTGAAGTAGAACCCCCGCAAAGTCCACAAACTTTAGCTGCTAATAAGATTATTAGTTTACCTTTGAACTGGAAGCGATCGCAAATTCCCCCTGATCGGTATACGGGAGCAGTTTACTTGACAATGGAAGGTCGAGAGGGGAGACTGTCGATTCCAGTGGATTTAAGTATGCGAACTGGCCCAGCAATACCAATTTTAGTTTTATTGGTAGGCATCGTTCTAGGCAGATTGTTTAAGTATATGCAAGAGAAGGGGATTCCCCAATCGGATGCTTTGGCGAAAGTCTACGAAGTAGAGAACATGATTGCTCAAGTTGACCAACAAGACCAAGAAATTCTGAGTCCAATGGTCAACAAAGTTAGGAATTCTGTTTCTCAGATGGATTTAGAAACAGTGAACGCAGATTTAGTCAAGATAAAAGAGCGTCTTAACTGCTTAACTAGCCTCCGAAAAATCGAACAGCAGTTAAAAGGTATGGAACAAGACCCTGATGTGGGTGGTGAAAACGGGCTATTAGCCAAAATTGGTAAAGCTCGAAACTTGATTAAATTGGAAAACGATGAGCAAGCTAAAGAATTGCTGCAACAGATACAGCAGAGTATTATCAACCTCAGCAATGGCATGATGGGAGGAGATAAAAAACCCGATCCTAGTTTGACAGCAGCTGCAAATGAAGCGGCTGCGGCTATATTGGCTGCTGCTGGGCAGAAAACTAAATCAGACAGGTTTGCGTGGTTGCGCCGACTTTTGATAGCGATCGCAGGAGTATCTAATGAATTACGAGCAGAAACAACACTCTGGATTGTGCGACCACTGTTATCTTTAACGTTGTTAGTAGGATTATCGTTAGTGGGGATACGCGCTTTGTATGTAGAAAAGGGGATGACTTTTGGTGCTGACCCCTTTTCTAATTATTTAGAATTGATACTTTGGGGATTGAGTGCAGATGTCGCTAGTCGTAGCTTGAGTAATTTGGCGGGGGGACAGATTCAGGACAAGTAAAAGTAACAAATAAATCGAATGAAATTACTGCAATTCCTGCATTATTACGATTGATGTTATGGGTTGGTCATGCTCCACAAAATTTATTATTGCTCCGACAGATTGCACTTAACGAATTAAATTTAGAGCAATCGTTCAAGCGTAGTAATCGTCAAAAACCTTTCTCGTGCTGCTATGGACAATAATTATATATATGCTGATGATTCTTGCTGCTTGTTTATCCCAATATAATGATGTCTCTAAATCCGCTTGTCAATAGCATTTGAGATGCGCTTACCCTGACTTTCTTGTACCCAAACGGTTATCCCTGCGCTCCCACTTTTCTTTATTGAACTGACTGCGCCACTTCAAAACTAAGTTCAATTTCAATTCTTTTAGTGATCTTCACTTGTATGGGCGAGTACCAAACTCATTAAACTATCTAAAATGCGATCGCGTGACAATGGCATCATTTCTTTGCCATAGAGCATTTCCTGCACCATCACATAAGATACCAGTGAGCCAAAAAGATTTGCGCTGTTGCTTCTGGGTCATTATGCGGCGGGATTGCGCCAAGTGAGTGATGATTTATTGCGAGAACGCCGCCAGAAATACTTAAAATTAATGAGTTTGGAACAATTTGGCGATCGCTTGGCGGGTCAACTTTCTGGTGGGATGAAACAAAAGCTGGCGCTGTGTTGTTGCGATCGCGTCGCACTGATGTATAGTGGTCAAATTCACGAAATTGGTACACCCGCAGCATTACGCGCTAATTTAGGCTTACATCGCTTAGAAGTCAGAACAGCAAATCTAGAGATAGCCGAGAAACTTCTCTTGCAGAATGTACAGACAAATATAGTCGATGTGCAGACATTTGGCGATCGCTTGGATGTTCTCGTTCAAGATGTAACTCTTGGTGAAACCCAGGTAAATCAACTACTACAACAGCATCACCCCAGTATTGAACGTGGTGAACCCACCCTAGAATTGAGCGGTTGTATGCCACCAATCAATTTGCACCTAAACAATGGTCAGGTGGTAATCCAGTACGGGATGCAATTGACAGGGGTATTGCTAAAGCAGCAGTGGTTATTTCTCCCCAATTTAGCCGAGATATTCAAGCTGGTAGAAATGCAAAGGTGCAAGTATTGATTGATGCCACAGATGTTAATAATGCTCGTGTAATTAGAGGTAACATTCAAAGAGTAACTAATTTTTTCATGCAAGACCAAGGACTACTACCAGATAAAAATATTATTACACCGCGAATCCGCTTGTGGTTTAACCCTGGTAGATTGGAGTCGCTGTACATTGTACCGGGAACTTATGGTGTAGTATTGTGGATTTTTCCCTCATTGCTAACAGCGATCGCAATGGTACGTGAAAAAGAAAAAGGTACAATTTTACAAGTTTATGCTTCTAGCATTAGTGCAACCGAACTATTACTTGACAAAGGATTAGCTTACCTGCTAATTGCCATTACAGAAGCTTTAATAGTCATGGTATTAGGGTCAATAATTTTTCATATCGGCGTAATTAGTAACCCGATTACTTTATTAATAGGAACTCTACTCTTTTTAATAGATAGTGTTTCCTTTGGTTTACTTGTAGGGGTACGTAGCAGTAACCAAAATTCCGCAGTGCAAATCGTTTCTCTTTTCGGTTTTATTACATCTTTATTACTATCTGGTTTTATTTATCCCCTGAGTAATATTCCTTTTCCCCTTTCACTAACACCTAACGTATTTCCTGCGCGTTATTACATTGATATCACCCGTGACGCTTTTGTGTGTGGTACGGGATGGACAGGAGTTTGGTTTGACTTACTCATGCTTGCAGTTTTGGGATTTGTATTTTTCAACGTATCGCGTCGGCTTTTAAGTCGAATGCAAATTAGTCATTAGTCATTAGTCATTGGTCATTAGTAGTTAGTTATCAGCCTTCATCATATATGAAATATATTTGGCAATTATTTGATAGTCCATTGTGGTCATTAGTGCGTAAAGAAATTAATCAAATTCTGCGAAACAGGCAATTGATTGTTTTATTAAGAGAACTCCACAGAATGATTGATCCTATGATAAGAGAAAGGTAACTTTATTTTGCAACTGACCTCATGTCTCCAACATCTGTCATTCAACTCACGGAGAGCCTAAAATCTCTGTACATAAAAACAGCCAAAAAATTAAGAGGAAGCGACAGAAGACAATTCATGGCAGAAGTTGTTAAAGGCTTAGGAGTTGGTGGACAGACCCTAGTAGAACGAGAGTTGGGATGGAATAGACGCACAATCCGCTTCATGGATGCAGGAGTTGGAGAGTGGTCAACCAATAATTGATGGTTTTGAACGTAGTGGACGCAAACGAGTTGAAGCAAAATTACCCAACTTACTGGCGGATATTAAATCGTTAGTAGACGCACAAAGTCAAACCGACCCCAGTTTTAAGAGTACACGTCTATATACCCGTATGACCTCAGCAGAGGTACGTCGGCAACTGATAGAACAATTTGGTTACAGTGACGAACAACTGCCATCAAAAGAGACAATTCGGCGGCGATTGAATGACTTAGGTTATTGCTTAAAACGAGTTATCAAAGCCAAGCCAGTCAAAAAGATTCCGCAAACAGAGGCCATATTTGAACAAGTCGAGCAAATTAATACTGAAGCTGATAATGACCCAAATACCCTACGGATCTCTGTTGACGCTAAGGTTGCAGTTAAAGTCGGAGAGTTTGACCGCAAGGGTAAAACTCGCGTACCCACAATCTCCGTAGACCATGACTTTGCTCCAGAAACAACTCTGATTCCCTATGGGATTTTTTTACCTGAGTACAACGAGTTATTTTTATTCTTCGTTTCTGGCAAATTGACTGCTGATTGCATAGTTGACTTACTTGAAAGCTGGTGGCAAAGCGTCAAGCATCGATTTGCTCACATTCAAAAACTGGTGATTAATCAGGATAATGGCCCAGAAAATCATTCTCGTCGCACCCAGTTTATGAAGCGCATTGTAGACTTTGCTATCTCATCTGAACTTGACTTGCAACTTGCTTATTATCCACCTTATCACAGCAAATATAATCCTGTTGAACGCTGCTTTGGCTGGTTAGAAAAGCATTGGAATGGTAGTTTACTTGATACTGTTGAGACAGTACTGAATTTTGCCAAAACTCTCACATTTAAGGGGAACAATCCAGTTGTGACATTGGTAAATAAAGTTTACTCAACAGGAGTTAAACTTACAACCGAAGCGATGGCGGAAGTTGAAACACAAATTCACCGTCTTCCTCATCTCAAAAAATGGTTTGTGGAAATTTTTGCTAAATCGGCATAGCTATTGGATCATTTTTTTTGTGGAGTTCTCTAATTGTGCCACCAACAGTACAATTATTGCTTTACGGATTTGCACTTAACCCGGATGTCCATAATTTACGACTGGGTGTAATTGACTATGCTAATATCTCTGCCAGTCGAGAATTAGTTTCAGCAATGACATCCAATCACACTTTTAACTTGGAAAGTGTACCAACAAGCGAAAAAGATTTAAGCCGCCAAGTAGAAGAAGGTAAGCTAGATGTAGGACTAATAATTCCACCAGATTTTCCGCGCCAACTAGCCAAAAAATCAGCAGAAATTCAAGTATTCATTGATGGAGTGAATGCAAATACAGCCGGAATTGCTGCTAACTATGTTAATCAAATTATCCAACAATATAATTTCAGTTTGGCACAGGGTCAAGTTAGTCCGCCAGTTTCAACCGAAGTCGTTTTTCTTTACAATCCTGGACTTACAAGTAGTTGGTTTTTTGTACCAGGAGTTATGGGTTTAGTCCTGACATTAATCGGTACATTAGTATCAGCAGTAACTGTTGTACGCGAGAAAGATACAGGAACTTTAGAGCAATTGTTAATGACTCCCTCTAGCAACTGGGAAATTTTATTAGCTAAAATTATCCCGTTAGCATTCCTGCTCATGGGAGATGTGTTACTAGCTTTAACCTTGGGAACAGTCGTATTTAGCCTACCCTTTCGTGGAAGTTTCCTGCTCTTTCTTGCTTTATCAAGTATGTATGTATTTGTGGGAATTAGTTTAGGAATTATGCTAGCAACTATTTGCGGTTCTCAACAACAAGTATTACTCACATCTTTTTTTATAAATTTACCAATGATCCAAACTTCTGGAGCAATATCTCCTATTGAATCCATGTCTCCTTTATTTCAATTCCTCTCTCTATTTAATCCACTTCGTCATTACATTACTATTGTTAGAGGTATTTTACTCAAAGGGGTTGGTTTAGATGTGCTGTGGTTGAATATTCTAGCATTGCTTGGTTTTGCCGTTGTTTTATTAACTATTAGTGTTCATAAGTTTCGGAGTCAGTTAAGTTAAACTGTACTATCTCATTAATTCTGATAACATCTGTTCAAGAATATCTTCCATAATTTCTTCGTCTAAGTAGTGTGGAGTTGATGGTCCACCGAGAAATTCTTTGATAGTAATCTTCTGCTCTCTAAAGTCTTTGACAAAATCTCGGATTTGAGAAATAGCATTCATTTGAGATTCTATTGTTTTTAACATCAAAGACATAGAGTCAATGCCTTTTCTAGCAGCTTTACGAGAATCACTTACCATAGTTCCTTCTGGAGTATTTTTTGCTAACCGTAGTTCCAGTTTTAAGTTTTCATATTGAGTGAGGAGAATTTGATTTTGCTGTTCTATAGTTCGACATTTGCGAGTTAAATCATCCTCGTTATTAAGATCAATAACTTCTCCCACCTGCTGAATTCGCTCAATTTCTAAAAGTCTTGCCAAATCTCCTTCTTGGTAAGCTTTATTAATTGATTTCATGATTTCTGTATGATATATCTGTGTCTCGCTGTCTCTTGTCTTATCAGGGTGAAAGATTTCAGCTAATTTGAGAAATGTTTCCCGAATTTTTCTCTTATCCTCTGTTCTCGCTACAGAGGGAGATTCTACAGACTGTTGTGCTTGCCAATATTGATAACTATCTTCAGCCGCTTCCTCTGAAAAATCGGATTCGGATTCGGAATTATTAAATAGTTCGTTTAACTCTTGATTGAATTTTTTACGATTCGCGTTTGGACTAATAATCCCTGTCAACTGGAGTTCAAGGTAAACTGCCTCTATATTTTTGATGGTTTGTTTGCCAAACTTTCTAGTGGTAAAAATTTCATCAAATAGAGCATGAATATCTCGGTCTAACTCAGCCATTTTTTGAAAGTGGGGACTAGCTTGATGAAATATTTCTGTGGCAAAAGTTCGCATTTGCTCGACAAAATTGTTCAATTCCGTTCGCTTTCTTTTAATCTGTTTAAGTAGCGATTTATGTTCTGCTTCTAAAAACTCCAAGCGGATATGTAATTGAGAGAGGGCTAATGGAGTTACTTCAGTTGATTGTAATGGAAGTGATTTTTTGCGAGCCATGAAACACGTATGTAAGTTTAAGGTTTAAAATGTAATTGCCAAAGTTGTTTCGTCAATGCGAAAAGAACGTATCTAGTGATAATACATGACCTGTGGATACTTTTTTTATCAAGAATGACTGTAATGGACATAGACCACATCATCTATATTGTTACTATCGGGAAGCGCACTATGCAAGAAAAATTATAAAATATCACGATAAGAATGACACCACAAGACGCACGACAATACGCACCAGCAACTGAGCGCAACCGAGAACCAATTCTAGAAATACTTTTGCAGGTATTACCCGAAAGTGGCACTATTTTAGAAATAGCAAGTGGTACTGGTGAACACGCAGTCTTTTTTGCATCCAGGCTAAGTCCTCGCCTGTGGCTACCAACAGATGCAAATTTAGAGTTACGAGCCAGCATTAGTGCATGGACTGAACACAATGCCTGTGATAACGTTTATCCACCGCTTGAGCTAGATGTTAGAGAGCCAGTTTGGGCAGTTGAAAAAGGGGAAGTAACTGAGTGGCTTAATAGGGAGCCAATAGTTGCGATCGTCAACATTAATATGATTCACATTTCACCGTGGTCAGCCTGTTTGGGGCTAATGGCAGGGGCAGGCCGTATCCTAAAAGCAGGAGGTATCCTCTATTTATATGGGCCCTTCAAACAAGGTGGAGAACATACAGCAGCGAGTAATGCAGCTTTTGACGAATATTTACACACCCAAAACCAAGAATGGGGCGTGCGGAATTTGGATGATGTAGTGGCAGCAGCTAGGGCACAACATTTCATCTTGAAACAAATTTACCAAATGCCAGCCAATAATCTTTCAGTAGTGTTTGAACGTGCCGCTAATGAATAATTCCTGGAAATAATTTCTTAGTGGATATAATTCAATTCAATTCAAAATAATTGCGTTTAAATTTACCTTTACCCCTTACCCTTTAAGCTTTGCCCAGACCAGAAGAGAGATTGTTGGGTTTATCCGAAAAGTATTGAAAGCAGATTCCTATAGCTTGGAAAGCAATTGATCACAAAACTATCCAAGCTATTCACAAGTTCCTCAAACTATTTGTCTACAATTCAAGACTCAGGGCATTTCAGAAGCGAAAGGCTCATTTTGATTGAGGCTAGAGGCAATGTCAGTCAAAACTTTAACAGTCAACGACAAACTTATTAGCGCCCGTGAAGAAGAAACTATTCTCCAAACGGTGCAAGATGCAGGGATTCACATTCCTACTTTGTGCCACTTGCAAGGAGTTGAAGATGTTGGCGCTTGTCGGCTTTGTTTAGTAGAAATTGCTGGGAGTAATAAACTCCAACCTGCTTGTGTAACAAAAGTTGCTGAGGGTATGGAAGTCCAAACAAATAGCGATCGCCTGCAAAAATATCGTCGCACCATTATAGAAATGCTATTTGCTGAAGGTAATCACATTTGCTCGGTCTGCGTAGCTAACGGTAATTGCGAATTGCAAGACTTGGCAATTGAGATGGGTATGGATCATGTGCGCTTAGATTATCATTTCCCCGATCGCAAAGTCGATATTTCTCACGCTCGCTTTGGCGTTGACCATAACCGTTGTGTTCTTTGCACTCGTTGCATCCGTGTTTGTGATGAAATCGAAGGAGCGCACACTTGGGATATGGCGGGTAGAGGGACAAATTCTCATGTCATCACTGATTTAAATCAGCCTTGGGGAACCTCAAATACTTGTACTTCTTGCGGCAAATGCGTTAATGCTTGCCCTACAGGTGCGCTTTTTGACAAAGGTTCGAGCGTCGGGGAAATGAAACACGATCGCGCCAAGCTTGATTTCCTACTTACAGCAAGAGAAAAGCAGCAATGGCTTGTTTAGCTACTGTTCATAAATTAGCACAACGAGGTAAACCTAATGTTACGCCGCATCCTAAAAATTTTTTGGTGGCTCCTATTGCTGGCAATATTAACAATATATATATACCTGGGTTTAGCAAGCTTCACATCTCAACAGGTAATTGCTGCTGTTATGCAATTAGAAGATACGCCAGAAGAAATCCTTTATCGCTCACAGCAAAAATTAAATGATGAATTAGGAAATTATTGGCAAGTTATTTTGTTTAAGCGAGTTAATTCTAATAGCAATCAAATATCTTCAATAAATCTCCGATTGGTGGGATTTCCTGGTTCTCAGGAATTGCCCCATCCCTTACCTTTAAAGATTACTACAGATACAGGCAAAGTATTAACTGCTCCCGATATATTCCTAGATGAAGCACCAGCACCAACCATCGCTCAGTATGACTTCAAGGATGTTTTGCCTCAATTATCAACTCAAGAATTGTTGATTGGTATACCTGTAGGTAAACAACACTTCATCAATCTTTCAATCCCAAAACATGTCGTGCAGGAATGGCAAGAAATTGCACTAAAGTCCTGAGTGCTAAGGTCAAAATTAATTTAAAAAATAAAATGACTCGTTTAAAATTAGCAACGGTTTGGCTAGGCGGCTGTTCTGGCTGTCACATGTCTTTTCTCGATTTGGATGAATGGCTGATTGATTTAGCAGCACAAGTAGATTTAGTTTATAGTCCCTTTGCTGATGCTAAAGAATATCCCCCAGGGGTAGATGTGGTGCTAGTTGAGGGTGCAATTGCTAATGAAGATCACCTGCAAATGATTCAGATAGTAAGAGAGCGATCGCACATTCTTGTCTCTTTTGGTGATTGTGCTGTTACTGGTAATGTTACTGCTTTACGCAATCCTTTAGGTAGTGCCGAACCTGTTCTGCAACGTTGTTACATCGAAGCAGCAGATATTCACGGCACTATTCCCCATGAGCCTGGCATTGTACCAACCTTACTAGATCGGGTGATACCAGTGCATACAGTAGTGCCAGTTGATATTTATTTGCCAGGTTGTCCACCCTCAGCAACTCAGATTAAAGCAGTGTTAGAGGCACTCTTAAGGGGAGAAAAACCACAGTTAAAAGGACGTGAATTTATCAAGTTTGGTTAACTTCACAAGTTACTCAGATTCTTTATCTAAGTTGAAAGAGAGGCAATCACAAAATAATTTTAGAAGCAATTATGTTGAAAGCATCTGACATTATGACTAGAGATGTTGCTACAATTCACAGTTCAGCAACAGTGGCTGAAGCAGTTAGACTATTGAGAGCAAGGGACTGGAAAGCGCTGGTTGTAGATCGCCGCCATGAACACGATGCCTACGGCATGATTACTGAAAGGGATATTGTATATAAAGTGATTGCTTATGGAAAAGATCCCTTTAGTGTGCGTGTTCATGAAGTGATGACCAAGCCTTGTATCGTTGTCAATCCTGAACTTGCCTTAGAATACGTAGCGCGGTTATTTGCTGACCATAATTTGCAGAGAGCGCCCGTTATTCAGGGCGAACTACTGGGTATCATTTCCCTGGTTGACATTCTAGCTAATAGTAGCTTTCTTGAGCAACCCCATACTTTCCTGCTAGAACAACAACTTCAGGACGAAATTAAAAAAGCTCGTGTCATTTGCGATCGCCAAGGTATCCATTCAGAAGAATGTGCTGTTGTTTGGGATGCGATCGAGGAATTACAAGCCGAGATCGCACATCAAAGGGCCGAGAAAGTCGTGAAAACAGCCTTTGAAGAATACTGCGATGAATATCCAGAAGCTAAAGGAATTTATGACAACTGGTCTAGTAGTCTGCCAACCCAAAAATGCTAAGTGAGGACTGGGGAAAGGGGAAAGGGGAAAGGGGAAAGGGTAAGGGATTTAAACCCTTTCCCCCTTCCCCCTTACCCTTTACCCCGCCAAGTCACGAAAGCGAACTACTAGTGGTTGACCTGAGATAGTTATGAAAAAAGTAATCATCAACCCAGTTACCCGAATTGAAGGACACGCCAAAATCAGTATTTATCTGGATGATACAGGACAAGTGAGCGATGCTCGTTTTCATGTCACAGAATTTCGTGGTTTTGAAAAGTTCTGCGAGGGTCGCCCTTTGTGGGAAATGCCAGGAATTACGGCGCGAATTTGTGGGATTTGTCCGGTAAGCCATTTGTTAGCATCAGCAAAGGCAGGCGATCGCATCCTTGCAGTTACAATTCCCAAAGCTGCGGAAAAACTGCGCCGTTTGATGAACTTGGGACAAATTATCCAATCCCACGCCCTGAGTTTCTTCCACCTCAGCGCCCCAGATTTATTATTAGGAATGGATAGCGAACCCGAAAAACGCAATATATTTGGCTTAATTGCAGCTGAACCAGAACTAGCGCGTGGCGGAATTCGCTTGCGTCAATTTGGACAAGAGATTATTGAACAATTGGGAGGGCGAAAGATACATCCATCATGGGCGGTTCCTGGTGGTGTCCGTGAACCCTTATCGATAGAAGGACGCACCCATATTCAAAACCGCATCCCGGAAGCACGCACCACAATATTAGATGCACTGGGTAAATTTAAAGACTTACTCAATGATTATCAAAAAGAAGTGCAAACCTTCGGGAATTTTCCTAGTTTATTTATGGGTTTAGTCACTCCTGATGGTTTGTGGGAGAACTACGACGGACATATTCGTTTTGTAGACAGCGCGGGAAATATTATTGCCGATAAACTTGATCCAACTCATTATCAACAATTTATTGGTGAAGCAGTTCAACCAGATTCCTATTTAAAGTCTCCTTACTATCGCCCTTTAGGTTATCCTGACCAGAGCGACCATTGTCGTTTAGATAGTGGTATTTATCGGGTAGGGCCGCTAGCACGCCTGAATGTTTGCAGTCATATTGGTACACCTTTAGCTGATGCAGAATTGAGAGAATTTAGAGACAGAGGTAAAGGCACTGTCACTTCATCATTTTTCTATCACTACGCCCGGTTAATTGAAATTCTGGCTTGCATTGAACGCATAGAAATTATAATAGATGACCCAGATTTAATGTCTAAGAAATTGCGTGCCGATGCTGGCATTAATCAATTAGAAGGAGTGGGTGTAAGTGAAGCACCACGTGGAACATTATTTCACCATTATCAAGTTGATGAGAATGGGTTACTTCAGAAAGTAAATTTAGTAATTGCCACAGGTCAGAACAATCTAGCAATGAATCGCACAGTCGCGCAAATTGCCCGACATTTTATTCACGGTTCAGAAATTGCTGAAGGGATGTTAAACCGTGTTGAAGCGGGAATCAGAGCTTTTGACCCTTGTTTAAGTTGTTCAACTCATGCGGCAGGACAAATGCCTTTGCATATTCAATTAATTGGGACAGATGGGAATATTGTAAATGAAGTTTGGCGAGATTAATCTATTCTTAATTCTTCCTTTAAAACAACACAACCACAAAAATTATCTCGTAACATTCAACATTTATTCTTCTGTAATTTGTATTCCCAAATCCCCACGTTCCTCGCCAGATGAAATCCGAGAAATTTGTAACTCAGTAGGTATTACTTCAGAGTCCATTGTGTATATTTACTGCTTTAAGGGTTCAAGGGCTGCGAATATATTAATAGCCCTTGAAGAAGCAGGGATTTCTGCCAGAAAATTCTATTAAAATCACAGCCAACCATTTTTAAAACATCCTCTAAGTTTTAATGCAATACAGTTCAGTTAAGCATCTCTTTCTTCTCTCTGCGTTCTCTGCGCCTTGGCGGTTCGTAAAAAAAACGACTTTGGTAACAGAGTTTTAGCCTTAACTGAACCGTATTGAGTTTTAATGCCGCTTCATTCAATCAATCCACAGAGAAACAAACTGGAAATCTTTGCCACTAAGTTTTAGTGCAAAATTCTGAATTAATACTACGGCTGGTATCGATTGGATTACTAACAATAACTGAATTAATGAATCGAACACGAGATTATATTCCAGATACCTCTGAATCTAAAGATTTCTTATTTTCCTCTGCCTATATTAATGGAATAGCGATATAATCACCTATTGTTACTAATTACAAACTAGGCACAATCTCTTAATTATGAATCAATCCAATAATAGTGGAATCCTTGAACAGTTTGTCAATACAGTGATGGGAGTAAAAGCTGGGAATCAACAACAGTATCGAGATACATCAATAGCTACTACACAAGAACTAGATATCAGAGCAATTTTAGTTTATACACTAGGAACTATCCTACAAATAGTAGTTATGATTCTCGTCTTACTGGGAATGGAAAAAATAGTAATGTTAATTGATAGTAATTCTTCTTTTCCCAGTTGGTTTAGCACTTTATTGACTGGATTATTTTTTGCTCTCTTAAGTATCCGTTCCCGAATTTTTTCTCTTTTAGATAATACCCGTTCTCGTCAGACTTATGACCAGGTAATTAGACCAAGATGGTCTCCTCCACCTTTAGTATTTCCCATTGTTTGGATGATAATTGCCGTTTTGCGGGTAATTTCTTCTGTATTGGTTTGGCAGCAAATGAATCATCAATTTTTAGTGCTGCCTTTAATTTTGTTTGTGGTACATCTGGCTTTAGGGGATACTTGGAATACGATTTTTACTGTAGAACGGAGATTAGGTGCTGCTGTTCCTGTAGTTATTTTAGGCCCTTGGTTATCTGCTGTAGTGGTGACGGCAATTTATTGGCAAACTAATCCTGTAGCGGGAATGACTTTATCATTTTCTTGTGTATGGCTAACTGTAGCTGCTGTATTGGTATTTAGAATTTGGCAATTAAATGGATCTGAGCCATTGTATCCTTTAAAACTAACACCTCTGGAGAAATAAATACCTAAAATTCACCAAGACAAGAAAGCAAGGAAAAAGAACACTTGACTTTTTAGTACCTCATTCAAAATTCTTCTGATGAAAAACCTGCCTGCAATATTGACTAATACTAGAATTACAGGCAGGTTAAAAACCACTATAAAAATGGATTGATGCAATCTTTAACTAACTGGAATAGGTTGACCACTAGACAAAACTAAAGGGAAATTATGGACGTTAGGAGCGTGCATTGCATTGATCCCCAGATTGGCACGGTTCAGGATATCAGCGTTGGTTCTAATTACTTCACCCCGACTATCTAAGATGGAATGATTAAAGTTCAACCCATTGATATTAAACGCCATCGAACATACACCCATTGCTGCGAACCAAATACCTATCGTTGGGAATGCTGCTAATAATAAATGGAAAGCACGATGATTTTTACTAGCAAAGATAGGAATCAACAAACGTCCCAAAAAGCTAGAGTGTCCTGCTAAGTACTTGTAGGTAAATTTCTTCTGACCCAACTTATATCCGGCATTAATTGATTCATTGTCATCGGTCTTTCGAATGAGTGTTGAAGTCACCAAAGAACCATGTAAAGAACTAAATAGTGCGCCACTGAATATACCTGCTACACCCAACATGTGAAACGGGTGCATAAGGATATTGTGATCACCTTGGAAAGCCAACATAAAGTGGAAAGTTCCAGTGATTCCCAAAGGTAAACCATCAGAAAAACTACCTTGACCAATAGGATAAACTAGCAAAACGGAAGTAGCAGCGATGACGGGTGCAGAATAGGCAATTGCTATCCAGGCGCGCATTCCCAAACGATAGCTTAGTTCCCAAAATCGCCCTAGATAGCACCAAATACCAATAAGAAAATGCAGCACAATTAATTGATATGGCCCACCATTGTAGAGCCATTCATCCATTGATGCCGCGTCCCAGATCGGATAAAAGTGCAAACCAATGGCAGCAGAGGTCGGTACAACTGCGGCTGTAATTAAGTTATTACCATCCATCAGAGAACCCATGATAGGCTCACGAATGCCATCCATATCTACGCCGGGAGCGGCAATAAAAGCCAAAATAAAACAGGTGGTGGCAGCCAATAAGGTGGGAATCGCCAATACACCAAACCAGCCGATATAAATCCGATTTTCTGTACTAGTAATCCAGCGACAAAAACTATCCCAGAAATCAAAAAAATTAAATTCTCTTTGAGGTTGAACAATGGTACTCATGGTGTGTATCTCCTAAGTAACTCCAAGTTCAAAATTTTCTCACTACTTTTGGCAGATGCCTATTTATTTTGCTTGACCTATGTTTTTTGGCTCACAAATTTTCAAGCTAATTTAATGCAATAGTTGGGCATCTTTATCTTGAAGTTAGAAAAATAATTTGAGGAACTTGTGAGGAAATACAGTGTTTATTACAACTTAAATTTTGTCAGGACTCAGATTCACATATCCGCAAAAAAGCAGGAAGTATCAGGGAACTGGGGGATGTTGCGTCAAAAATCTCAGGCTAACGTGAGCTTGCAATGAACCTCTCCCTGTCTTGACTCAAGAGAATAATTTGACTGTGTGCGATCACCTGTAGTCAAATTCTCTGCTACAAAGTACCGATCGCTTGTAATGTTGCATTACAGTTTTAGTTATATGTCAACAATCTGAGGAAATTGTGAGCATTACTTCCAAGTTTCTCTATCTCCTCACAAGTTTCTCAAGTTTTTTATCTAACTTTAAAATAGTGTTGGACAGCTAAAAATATGAATTCTAATGCGATGGGCTATACTCCGCCGGAAGCGATGTCTACGACGGGCTACGCCTACGCCATTGGTTACGGTAATGAATTGCGTAGTGATGATGGCATTGGGCAACGAGTAGCTAAGGCGTTGCATCTATCAAATGTGAAATCTCTGGCTGTCCATCAACTCACCCCTGAACTTGTTGAAGCCTTAGCCCATGCTGATTTGGTAATCTTTATCGATGCTTGTTTCACTTCTGAAAGTTCTCAAGTGCAAGTACAATCGCTTTCATCTGAATCTTTCAATATTATTGCTGGACATACAGCCGATCCGCGATCGCTCTTAGCTCTCACTCAAGCCCTTTATAATCGTTGTCCACCAGCTTGGTGGATAAAAGTACCAGGAGTAAATTTTGAATTAGGTTGCTACTTATCACCATTTGCTGAAATTGGAGTAGCGATCGCTTTACAAAAAATTACCCAACTTATAGACGAAAATTTCAGCTTACTTCTTTAAAATATATTTCCACCACAGGTAACAGCAACTCATGCAAAAGCCTATCCAATCATCCAGCAATCGCGCCTATGATATTTTGCGAACCGAGAAAGCGAATCCCCTTGATGCGATCTTTGCACCAAAAAGTGTTGCTGTAATTGGTGCTAGCGAAAAAGCTGGTAGTGTTGGGCGTACCTTACTATGGAACTTGATTAGCAATCCTTTTGGTGGAACTGTTTTCCCTGTCAATCCCAAGCGGCACAGCATCCTAGGAATCAAAGCATACTCCACTATCTTTGATGTACCCGAAAAAGTGGATTTAGCAGTTATTGCCACCCCCGCACCAACAGTTCCAGGTATTATTGCTGAGTGCGTGGATACAGGTGTCAAAGGTGCAATTATCCTTAGTGCTGGTTTTAAAGAAGCTGGTGCTGAGGGTGTAGCCTTAGAACAGCAAATACTTGAGCAAGCGCATCGTGGCAAAATGCGGATTATTGGCCCTAATTGCTTGGGTGTAATGAGTCCACGCACAGGTTTAAATGCAACTTTTGCCAGCACAATGGCGCGTCCTGGGAATGTCGGCTTTATTAGTCAAAGTGGAGCGCTTTGTACGGCTATCCTAGATTGGAGTTTTCGGGAAAACGTTGGTTTTAGCGCCTTTGTTTCTCTTGGCTCAATGCTGGATGTGGGTTGGGGAGATTTGATTTACTACCTGGGTGATGACCCACATACCAAAAGTATTGTCATTTACATGGAATCAATTGGGAATGCGCGATCGTTTTTGTCAGCAGCGCGAGAAGTTGCTCTCACTAAACCGATTATTGTCATCAAAGCAGGTCGCACTGAAGCCGCAGCCAAAGCAGCAGCTTCCCATACTGGCGCACTTACAGGAAGTGATGAAGTTCTGGATGCAGCTTTCCGGCGTTGTGGGGTGTTGCGCGTCAACAGCATCTCTGATTTGTTCGATATGGCAGAGGTGCTGGCAAAACAACCCCGTCCCCAAGGGCCACGCCTGACAATTTTAACTAACGCAGGTGGACCTGGAGTACTTGCTACTGATGCTTTGATTGCTGCGGGTGGAGAAGTTGCACCAATTTCTGAAGAAACTAGCGGATCTCTGAATCAACTATTACCAGCACATTGGAGTCACGGCAACCCGATTGATATTCTGGGCGACGCTGACCCACAGCGATATACCAAAGCGTTGGAAATTGCTGCTAAAGACCCAAATAGTGACGGGTTATTGGTGATTCTCACGCCTCAAGCGATGACAGACCCCACCCAAACAGCCGAGCAATTGAAACCTTATGCACAGATAGCTGGTAAACCCATCCTTGCTAGTTGGATGGGAGGAGCAGATATTGCAGCAGGTGAGATGATTCTCAATCGCAACCATATTCCCACATATCCTTATCCTGATACTGCTGCTCGAATATTTAGTTATATGTGGCAGTCTAGTTATAACCTGCGCGGTATCTACGAAACTCCGGTAATGCCTGCACTTGATTCTTCATCAGGGATACCAGACCGTAACTGTGTGGAAAAAATTATCCAATCAGCACGTCAGACACAGCGAACTATTCTTACAGAGTTTGAATCGAAGCAAATTTTAGCTGCTTATGGGATTCCGGTGGTTGCAACTTGCGTTTCTAAAAGCGAGGATGAAGCAGTTCAATGTGCTGAAAAAATTGGTTATCCAGTTGTTTTAAAGCTGTTTTCCGAGATAATCACTCATAAAACTGATGTTGGCGGTGTGCAGTTAAATCTAAGAGATGCTGAAGCTGTACGACAAGCCTACCGCAACATTAAATCCTCTTTACAGGATAAATTGCAACACGACCCTCATTACTCAGCACTCAGCACTCAGCACTCAGCACTCTTCTTAGGTGTAACTGTGCAGCCAATGGTGAAAATGGCTGGTTATGAACTAATTATTGGCAGTAGTCTTGATGCACAGTTTGGCCCGGTGTTGCTTTTTGGCACAGGGGGACAACTAGTCGAAGTTTTTCACGATCGCGCGATCGCACTTCCACCCCTGAATACCACTTTAGCGCGGCGCATGATGGAGCAAACGCAGATTTACAAAGCGCTGAAAGGAGTCCGGGGACGCAAAAGTGTTGATATGGCTGCCCTTGAACAATTAATGGTGGTATTTAGTCAATTAGTTGTAGAACAGCGTTGGATTAAGGAAATCGATATTAACCCGTTGCTGGCTTCATCTGAACAATTAATTGCCCTCGATGCTCGAATTATCCTTCATGAGCCGAATGTTAAACAAAACGAACTACCAAAGTTAGCAATTCGACCATATCCTACAAAATATGTCAGCAAATGGACGATGAAAGATGGCACTCCAGTTACCATCCGTCCCATCCGTCCAGAAGATGAGCCGTTGATGGTGCAATTTCATAAGACACTCTCAGAGCAAAGTGTTTATTTTAGGTATTTTCACTTAATTAAACTCCAGTCAAGAGTAGCCCATGAACGCCTAACACGTATCTGCTTTATTGATTACGATCGCGAAATAGCCCTAGTTGTCGAATATCAAAACCCCGAAACGCAGACACGCCAAATATTGGCAGTCGGGCGGTTAAGTAAAATACATGGTACGAATGAAGCAGAATTTGCTATTGTGGTGTGCGATCGCTCTCAGTGCCAAGGTATAGGAACCGAGTTACTACAAAGGTTACTGCAAGTTAGTCGAGATGAGCAACTTAGCACTATCACTGCTGATATTTTGGTTGACAATTATGGTATGCAAAAAGTTTGTGAAAAACTAGGTTTTCGTATTCAACACACAGATGATCCAACTGTACTGAAAACCGAAATCGATATCAAAACATTTCACCCCAAAAATTAACGTGCGCCTCCGTTGGAGACTCACATAAAATTAATACTCTTTTCAATTTCTGCTAGTACTAGTGCTGAGATAATGCCCCGACTCTCACCACCATCTATAGCAAGGATTTTATATTTGGCATTAGCTTTCGTATTCATAGTTTTTAGCGATCGCTCCTGAGTTGATGTTCGCGGTTGTTCCCGCTTTTGGATATTGGCTGAAACTTTGCTTTCCTGAGCTTGGGTTGTCTCAGCATTCTCACCCTTTGGTTGGGTAGTTTGAATGTTGGCAGACTTTTCGCTCTGCTTCTTTGTCACTTTCTTTTACTTGGGATTTACAGTCGCAGCTTGGACTAGGACGCTTTAATCTCCCAATGGAAATAATTTACAATTTCAAAAAGTATGAGTGACGGCTAAACTAAAACCCATTTCAAAACATTGGGATCTTTATCATAGCGATAAATAATGCCGTCCTTAGTAGTGATAAATTCTCCTTTGCTTGCCTTGCTTCTAATCGTGCTAAGTGAATAGGATGTTAATTCATTCATTGCCTTATGAGTAAGTTTTTCGCCTGTGCTGATTTTTGACTCATTTTGCGCTTTATCTTCAGGCGAATCATTTATTTTGATTTGAGTATTTGACGGAAATTTAGTTATACTTGCTTTTTGATTTCGATAATCCTGGACAGTTACAAGTTGCCAACTGGAATCTTGTGCAAGTTCTAAAACCCATTGATGGTAATCAAACAGGCTTTCCCGGTGCCCAACACTAATAAATGTTGTTTTCGTTGATTGTAACTGTTGATATAAACTTCCTTCATTTTTCAAATCTAAAGCACTTGTTGCTTCATCCAATATAGTAAAGCTCGGATGAGTAACTAACAGTCGTGCGAAAGCAAGACGTTGTTGTTCTCCTATCGATAATATATTTTCCCAAGGAACTTCAGTGTCAAAGCCTTCAACTCGACTTAGTAAGTTTTGCAAGTTTACTTGTTGCAAAACGTCTTTGAGTTCTGCGTCGGTCATTTGACGATTCGTATTAGGATAAAGTAACTGTTCGCGCAAAGTCCCTAAAATGATATAAGGCCGTTGGGGTAAGAATAATACTTCTTTTAGGGGAGGTCGTACCAAACGGCCAGTTCCCGCATTCCACAAACCAGCGATCGCTCTCAACAGAGAACTTTTACCTCGTCCACTCGGCCCAACAATCAATAAGCCTTCTCCTGGTTGAACAGAAAGTGATAAATTTTCAACGATCACCTGTTCATAGTTTGGCGTTTGTAAGGTGACATTCTCGAAAGCTAAACGGTTTTCTTCTATTGTTTTAATAGTACTGACATTCTCTGGTTGTTTGGTAACTGCTTCTAACGCATCTGAAAACTCAGATAAACGCTCAACATAACTGGAAAATCGTCCAGAAGTCCCAAATTCTCTAATTAATGTTGCCATAGCCGAGGCAAACTGATTACAAGCTACACTGGCTTGGACAACTTCTCCGAAATCAGCTTGACCGCTCATATATAAAGGTGCGAGTACCAGATATGGGAATATTTGGATAGCAGACTTATATGCTCCGTCAAAAAGTTCTTGATTGTTCTCCCAATTAATCTTGCGTTCGACATTTTTCAGGAGATTAATAAATCTTCGTTGAATTATATTAAATTCTTGCTTTTCTCCCTGAAAAAAAGCTATCGATTCAGCGTGATTACGAACATGAGTCAGAGAATAACTGTATTCTGCTTTCAGTTCTAATTCTTCTTGATTAATTTTATTTAATTGTTGACCTAAGTAAATAGCAATCAAGTTGCCTACGATTGTATAAACAACCAAAACAATTGCAATAAATTGGGAAATTGACCAAAGAATTACTAAAAAAGTAGTCATTTCCAGCACTTTTTCTAGGAAAGTAGCTGAAAAACTCAGAGCATTACTGGTAATGGGTTCGATTTCTTGGGATATTCGTTGATCTGGGTTATCAACATCGGCTCTAAAGTTAATTTTATAATAGGCACGATTGCTCAAATATTTTGATAATATGTGATTATTTAACCATTTGTACCAATCAAGAGCGATTTTTTTTCTGACAAGTTTAGAAAATCCGTTTAAGAGTGTTATGCAGACAAGAGCAGCGCCGAAAACTACTATCGTATTAATAAAGTTAGGATAATCTTTCTCTTCAATGACATCGGTTATATAGCGAGTAACGAAGCTATTAAAGGCAGTTACGCCGACTAGCGCGATTATTAATAAAATCAGGAGAATCAGCATCCCCCATATCCGAATCACGTCTGAAAATACTCTTTCCCCGGACTCTGTTGGATACCAGTAAGGCTGAACGATCGCTCTTACATTCTCCCAAAAATTATTAGAAGCCGGAGGAGAAGGATCATTCTTTAAGGATTGACCGCGAGAAACTTTGGTTTGCATATTCTAAAATAAGTTGAACATCTTTTTTGATTGAAATACAAAAATACTAACTGATGAAAAAACACAGGATTTAATCTAGAGTAGAAATCTTGAATCTAGATACAAAAATTTTCCGATTTATAGACTAAGTTAACAATGACCAATTTTCAAAAATCGAAAATTCCGAAAATAAAATAATAATTGCAAATTAGTAGAGTTTTTAATCAACCACCACTATGCAACGCCAAATTTAGGATATCAAAGAAACTGCGTCATTCTTACTAGAAGCTGTATCAGCAGCCATTGCAACTGCATTACTAACATTAGGCAGTTCATCTTCCACAAACCGTAAGCGAGGGTACAAGTAGGCAATAGAGGTTTCTAAAATGGTCAAGACTCCCATAATCATCAGTAGAAGTCCCATCCCACGACCTGACCCAACACCGATGATTTGTCCGATGCTTCCTGCTAAAAAACCGTTAGTAGCCATTAAGGGTTCAAAAACTTTCTCGGCTAAAGGCCCAATCGTGATGTAGCCTAAAGGGAAAGCGGCTGCTTCAATCGCTCCTTTGATCGCAAAAACTCTACCTTGTACATTAGGTTCTACTTTATTTTGCATGACAGCTTGCGTGGAACTGGAAACGATCGGTTGTGTTAGGAAAAATAAGAAGATACCAACAGTGAAAATGACAAGAGAGGGTTGCAAACCGGCGACGAAAATAAATACGCCACTCAAAAGCATACACCCGTATATGGCATATATATTGCGTTCTAGCCCTCCCCAGATGCTGACAAGCAAGCCACCTGCTACGATCGCAATGCCAAATAGCGAAAGAATAGTTCCCAAAAAGCTGACTGAAACGAAATTTAAGACTAGCGGGATAGTGATGACATTAATACCTCCCACAAGATAAAAGCTGGAAGCTGAGAATAACACTAGTCCCAGCAGTCCTGGTCGAGCGATCAAATACCTAAATCCGTAAGTTGCTTCACTCATAAATGAACTTTTTGCAGTTGCAACAGCACTCGTGCTGACTTCCGGGAACCGAACCAGCATCAGGGAAACAACAGCAATAAATATAGCCGTTACGTGAAATAAAATAATCCCTTGCAAATGCACAATGGTTAGTAAAACACCTCCGAGAGTTGGTGCAATGATTAGGGAAATACCAAACATCAGACTCATTAGCCCATTGGCACGATTAAGGTGCTGTTTCGGCACTAGTAAGACTGTTGATGCTGTATAAGCAGGTGTGTGAAAAGCCATGAAAACAGCAGTGAAGGTATTGGCTAGGTAAATGTGCCAGACTTCCAACCGACCGATGACAAATAAAACGCCGATCGCGATCGTTCCCAAACACGCCAAGACATCAGCGATAATCATCGTCTTTCGGCGATCCCACTTATCTACCAGAGGCCCAGCGATCGGGGAAATTAAGATTAGCGGGAGAGTATTGAACAGAGAGACTAAAGCAAACTGGGTAACTGAACCGGTGCGATTATAAACCCAGATATCTAAGGCAAAGGCAGTGGTACTCGAACCAATCAAGGCGATCAATTGTCCTACCCAAACAATGAGAAAGAGTCGCATTTCCCGTAAAACAGTTAGCCTTGTTTTTTTCATAATCTGTACATCTGACATATAAGTTAAGTACCTAAACAGAATTAATTACACCTATTCTTGTTCTGTTCTCCCTGCTCCCTGCTCTTAGAGGATGTTTGAAAAGTTCTATTGCCGGTATCAAAAGTTTTAGATCCCCCTAAATCCCCCTTTTTAAGGGGGACTTTGATTCCGGTTCCCCCCTTTTTAAGGGCTAGGGGGGATCTAAAAGTGCCTAAAGTCACAGCGAAACACTTTTCAAACAACCTCTTATATGTACCTACATTGCACGGCATTGAGAATTATGTCGCTGAAATAGTAATGAAAGGTCAGTCAGACGACATTCTGGATTAGTAATTAGCAACTCAAGCAACACTAGAAACTGAGTTACCGCACGACTAATAGTAGTAGCATCAAACAAATCGATTTTGTAGCACCATTTCCCTTCAATACTTCCTAATGTTGTTTGTTGAAGATAAATATCCCAATCAAACTCTGCTGTTTTACTTTCAATTGACCAGGGATGAACAGTCAAATTTGTCAGTTTTAAATCTGATGGTGGCAAGAAGTTAAACATCACTTGATATAGCAAAGAATGGCTTGGTTCTAGTTTTGGCTGTAGTGATTCTACTAACTTTACAAAGGGAATTTGCTGGCGATCGGAGGCTGCTAAAAAACATCCACGCACTTTATACAACAACTCTCTCAAACTTGGATTACCCCCTAAATATGTACGTATTGGTAGTGTATTAATGAAGCATCCAATAAGTCCTTTCGTTTCCAATTGCTGGCGATTGGCAAAGGGAGTGCCCACAATAATATCTGACTGTCCGGTGTAATAAAATAGCACTATTTTAAAAGCTGTTAGCAGAGTCACGAATAGAGTTACATTGTGCTGTTGGCTCAGATGTTTAAGAGCATTTGTTAGGCTCTTAGGGATGATGAAAGTTTGACTTGCACCCTCAAAAGTTCGTACTGGTAAGCGCGGACGGTCAGTAGGTAACTGTAGTAAAAGTGTGCTATTTCCTAGTTGTTGCTTCCAGTAGTTAAGGTCAGACACGAAAGCAGGACGAGCAACCCACTGCTTTTGCCAATGGGCAAAGTCAGCATATTGGATGGGTAAATCAGGAAGCGGTGAAGGTTGACCATTACAAAATGCTGCGTATAATTTTGTTAGCTCCTGTAAAAACACACCCACAGACCAACCATCACAAACCAGATGATGGATAGTTATTATTAGTAAATGCTCGGCATCAGAGAGCCGCAGTAGCTTGATGCGTAACAAAGGTTCTTGTTCTAGATCGAAAGGCTGGTTTTTTTCCTCAGTGATAAATTTTTGAGCCAGAGCCTTTCGCTCAGTTTTAGATTCAGAAAGTTTTCGCAAATCTACCACCGAAAATGGCAATATAGGCTGTTGAGCAATTTTCTGAACCACTTGCTTATCTGCGATCGCAAAAGTAGTTCGCAAAGCTTCGTGACGACGGACAATTTCCACGAGGCTTTGCGCTAAAGCAGTGACGTTGAGTAAACCCGTCAAGCGATAAGCCAGTGGAATATTATAGACGGGAATACCCGGATGCAATTGAGCTAATATCCAAAACTCAAGCTGAGTCAAAGAGATTGGCAACTCTTTTGTATTTCGAGGTACTGGTTTGAGAAATGGGGTCAAGTCATTTTTACAAGAGGGCAGAGGGGCACAGGGGGATGAGAAAGAATGATTATTTCTCCCCTGCTCCCCTGCTCCTCGGTCACTGAGCGTAGCCGTTCGCGCAGCGTCTCGTAGAGAAGTGCTGCTCCCCTGCTCCCCTGCCTCTTTTTGGCGGTATTCTGAAATTTGCCGATTTAGCTCGACTACTGTCGGGTAATCAAACAGACAGCTTATAGGTAACTCTACTTTGAAAGTTTCTCGCAACCGAGCAATGACTTGCATTGCTGATAGGGAATGCCCTCCTAATGCAAAGAAGTTGTCGTGGATACCAACTTTTTCTAGCCCTAAAACATCACTCCAGATTGCTGTCAAAACCTCTTCACTTGCAGTACGGGGTGGAATCAAGTCTGTAGAGATGTTACGTGTTTCCCGACTCAAAGGTGCTGGTAAAGCACAGCGTTCTATTTTACCACTGGGGGTTAGAGGTAGAGCATCCAGCAACTTTACAAAAGCAGAAGGTAGCATATATTCGGGTAGCTTTTGTTTGAGGTAACAAAGTAGTTCGCTGGTGTTTAAGTGTTGTTTGGGGACAATGTAGGCGACTAGACGCTTGTTTCCTGGTTCATCTTCTCTGGCGATAACTACTGCTTCTTTTACCTGGGGGTGGGCGGTGAGTACGGTTTCAATTTCCCCCAGTTCAATGCGAAAGCCCCGCACCTTCACTTGATTGTCAATTCGTCCGAGAAATTCGATGTTGCCATCAGGTAAATATCGAGCGCGATCGCCTGTTTTATATAAACGATTCCCATCCTTCACAATGAATTTCTCAGCAGTCAATTCCGGGGAATTAATATAACTTCTAGCGATCGCAACACCGCCGATATACAGTTCTCCAGGAACTCCAATTGGTAATGGTTGCAGATGGCGGTCAAGGATGTAGATTTGCGTATTTGCGATCGCCCGACCAATGGGCGGAAGTGGCGACCAACTGCTGGCAGCATCTTGTAATGTAAAACTTGTTACCACATGGCTCTCCGTCGGCCCATACTGATTTTGTAGCGTACAACCAGAAAGCTCCTTAAAAAAGTTGACTAAAACAGGGGTAATATGCAACTGTTCTCCTGCCGTCATAATCTGACGCAAAGATACAGGATAGGATTGAGCAATAGAGGCAGCATGGGCTAATTGCTGAAGGGCGACAAAGGGGAAAAATAGTCTTTCCACCTTTTCTTCGGCAATTAACTGTAATAATGCGAACCCATTTTTCTGTATTTCTGCGGTGATTAAAACTAAGGTTCCGCCGTTACACCAGGTAGAGAAGATTTCTTGAAAAGAGACATCAAAACTGATGGAAGCAAATTGCAAAGTTTTGGCACAACTTAAACCACTTTCGTCCATTTGCCAATATAAGAGGTTCACCAGAGAACGGTGACTCATGGCTACACCTTTGGGTTTGCCGGTTGAGCCAGAAGTATACATGACGTAAGCCAAGTTCTCTGGTATCACTCCACTAACAGGATTTCCCTGGCTATTTTGGCAGAAATCCGATGTATCTAAGCAAACTACTGTCAATGGTTGCCCAGATAAAGTAATTGATGAATCTGTCAGCAACACCGACACTTGAGAATCACTCAACATATAAGTCAAGCGTTCTTGGGGCGATCGCGGATCTAAAGGTACGTAAGCACCACCAGCTTTGAGGATTGCCAAAAGTCCTATTACCATCGATAAAGAACGCTCAACGCCAATCCCTACCCGCACTTCTGGTTTTACCCCAAGTTTTTGTAGATGGTGCGCTAACTTGTTAGCCTGACAATTTAACTGCTGGTAAGTCAGGTGTTGGGATTGAAACGAAACTGCTACTGCATCCGGTGTCCGTTCCACCTGTTCTTCAAACAACTGAGCGATACATTTGTTGGGATAATCTGTTTGGGTGTCATTCCACTCGACCAATTGGTACTGTTCAGCAGCAGTTAGCATGGGTATCTCTCCTACTGTCTGCTCGACATTTGTAACCATACCCTCTAACAAAGTCACAAGATGCCCCATCATCCGGTTAATTGTTTCCCCATCAAAGCGGCTACCATCATAAAGAATGCGTAGGGATAATTCTTGTCCTGGTACAGCGATGACTGTGAGCGGATAATTGGTTTGTTCAATGACTCGTCGTTTGGTAATCTGGATGGTGCTACCTAGATTTGATAAAGACGGATCTTGTGGGTAGTTCTCAAACACCACGATGCTTTCAAACAGGGGTAATTCTTGGGGAATTTCACTAAGAGCTTGAATTTCTACTAATGGAAACCAAGAATATTGCGATCGCTCTACCTGTTGAGCCTGCAATTCCCTCAGCCATTGCCATAAAGGAGTTGCTGTTGGTACTTTCACCCTGACTGGTAAAGTATTAATGAATAGTCCCACCATAGATTCCACCCCCGATAAAGTGGGAGGACGACCGGACACAGTTGCTCCAAACACTAGCTCAGACTCATCAGTGTAGAGACTGAGTAAAAGTGCCCAAGCAGCTTGGACGAAAGTTGAAAGTGTCAGATGATACTGCTGTGCCTGGGATTGTAAAGCAGCAGTTATAGTTGCCGATAAACAGCAGTGCTGCTCGTGATAGGTTTTTGGTTGTTGTAAATTGTGCGCCTCACCCCGATTTAGTAGTAAACGGGTAGGGCTAGTAAAACCATGAAGTTGTTGCCGCCAAAAAGCTTCTGCTGCTCTTAAATCTTGTTGCTGTAGCCAATTTATGTAATATCGGTAAGGACGAGGGGTATTTAAATATAAATATTTGCCTTTAACTAAAGCATTGTAAAAAGCAAAGACTTCTTTGCAGAGAATTGGCCAACTCCAACCATCAATCAGCAGGTGATGAAAGCTCCAGACAAATTCGTAAATATCATCAGCGATTTGAATTAAGCTAAATCGCATAAGTGGAGCTTTGTCAAGAACGAAGCCTTGAACTCGATCTGCTTGTAAGAAAGCTTTTAAACGCTCTTCTTGTTCTGCTAAAGATAAGGAACGCCAATCATAGTTCTGCCAAGGCAACTCCACTTGTTTACATACTACCTGGAGAGGCTTTTCTTGTTTTTCCCAAACCACAAGGGTACGCAGAACTGGGTGACGCTTCATTACTCGCACACAGGCCTGCTGAAGCACTGTAATATCTAGATTTCCAGAGAGCATTAGACAGAACTGCTCAAGATATACTCCTGATTCTGGCTCATACAGAGTATGAAAAAGCATACCCTGCTGCATAGGAGAAAGAGGGTAAATAGATTCAATATTTTTATTTTTAATTATTTGCAGCTTGTTCATATAGGACTAATATTTGATTTTTTAAAAGCTAGGTACACCTGTTTATCCATTTTTTTTGTTCCTCGGATAAGATTTTCCTCCCTATGCTACAGTCATCAAATCAGATTTATATAACTCAATACCGTTCAGTTAAGCTTTTTTCTGTCCCCTGTTTCCACTGCCTTAATAGATAAATTTACTTAACTTAATCATATTGTTATATAACTAGGAATAATCGCCAAATAATATTCCATCTTTTTGATCTAAATACTTGTTAGCAACCTGACTATTTAATTCTTTAAATTGTCTCATAAAATCTTGCTTTTCTTCCGATGATAGAAGTACATTATCAACTAAAAAGTTGGGCAGTTTTGATACAAATTTATTTATTGTTTTGTTATTGGATAAAAAATCCAAAAAATCTTGATATTTTGACCAATAGTTATCATCTAGTTTTATAAATCTTGCTAAAATTGTTTCATTAAACTTATTTATAAGCAAAAGCATTTTGATAGTTTTGCCTGAAGGAGACACATTTATTTTTGCAGCATAATTAATTTGATAATCACTTTTATTGTCGAATTGGTTAATTACTCCTAAGAAATCATCAAAAATATGAGTTTTCATGTTTGACTTTTCAAAACGCCGAACAATAATATTTTCATATCCAAATATATCTGCCCAATTATCTAGTATTTGATAATAATTAAATATGTATTGGTATTCATTAAATAACTCTTTAATTCCTACGCTACAAGCTCCTAGTTTAACCATGTAACAGTAAGAAGATTCTAAAAACTCATCTTGCTTTCTTAGATAGATAACTATCTTGATTTCATATTTTTTTAAGAAATTTTTTATTTTTGCAAGTGTTTCCGGTTGATAAAAGATTTCAAAAGAAGTAAAAGCTTCTGCGGAAATTATCACATTTTTAGGATTGATAGAGTCTATTTCTCTTTTCAGTTCTTCCCAAACTGTAAATTGTAAAAGTGCATTATCCTTATTTTCAAAACCCATTAAATAATGGGCTAAAGTATTATGACAGTAACGGTTAACTATTTCCTTTGCGTTGTATTTTATACCAGAACCAGGATATAAATAACTGTTTTCTAAAAGTTTTTCCTTGTTATTAAATAATGCTTTTTGTAGGCAAGTTGTTCCAGTCTTAGGCATTCCAATATGTAAGTAAATTGTTGTCATATCTCTCTAATTGATGACGGTAATTTAAAAGGTATTCTTTTTGCAACAAGCGATCGCATGCTAAAACTGAAAGTAGACAAAAGGTTGAGGATTGATTGCTGTCAGCCGAAATATTGCTGAAACTAAAACCCCAAAGCAAACAGCAAAACTCCAACTAGGAATTTTACGCCACCAATCGGCAAACCAACCTTTATAAGCTGCCCAGTGGAGCATAATTAAAGGTGCAAAAATCCATGCAACTTGGAGATTTAGGTTTTGAGAGCCAAGAGAATTCAAGAATAAAAAGGATTTTTCTATTTGTATGGCACTGCTGAGATCGTTACTTCGAAAGAAGACGGCAGATGCACAAAACCAATACATTGTTAAGGGAATACCTAGCATCTTTCTCAATGGTAGCAATCCTTTATAGGGAGCGATCCGAGATAACCATTGCTTGTGAACAACTAAGGCGAATCCATTTAATCCACCCCAAACTACAAAGTGCCAAGCAGCTCCATGCCAGAGTCCTGACAGAAGCATCAAAATGAGAAGATTTTTATACCCAAATAGTTCTGTTCGTTCAGCTTTTGGTCGCTTTCTCATTAGAGGAATATAAACATAATCTCGCAACCAACTGTAGAGGGTAATGTGCCAACGTTGCCACAAATCAGTGATATTGCCGGAAAGGTAGGGAAAATTAAAGTTCAGAGGTAGTTTGTATCCAAGTAACCCTGCTGAAGCGATCGCCATATCTGAATAGCCAGAAAAGTCGCAGTATACCTGGATGACGAAAGAAATAACAGCAATCCAACAACTCAAGAAAGTATAATTTTCTGGATTTGTGAAATACTGTTCTACTAAAGGCGAAAGATTATCCGAAATGCAGGCTTTCTTGAAATACCCTACGAAAAAAAGTATTAAACATCCGCGAAAATCAACCTCGCTTAAGTTTTTTGGGGTTAGTAGTTGAGGTAAAAAGGTAGATGCACGGACAATTGGCCCTGCAACCAGTTGAGGAAAAAAAGTTACAAATAGAGAAAAATCCCAAAAATTCCGAACAGGTTTGAGTTTACCTAGATAGACATCAAGGGAGTAACTTAAAGTTTGAAAGGTATAAAAACTAATGCCTGCTGGCAGAATAATTTTGAGGGTTTGCAGGCTTATAGGTAAACCCAAAAAAGCTAATAAGTTTGCAGCAGACTCAGTGAAGAAATTATAGTACTTAAAAAACCCTAATATTCCTAGATTTGCTACTAAACTAAGTATTAACCATGCTTGGCGTTGCTGCTGATTTTGTGGCTTATTCAGCAAGGCATCCAAATTCCAAAAACTTGTATTTTTTTTCTTCTCGACTATATTATCGGTTGTTAGGATTGCCGGCTCTGATATGGCGCTCTGCAAATCATTAACCTGTGGTCTAGACAGCATTAGACCGACAAAGTAATCAATAACTGTCGATAGCAAGAGCAAAGAAAGGAAGCGCCAATCCCAAGCACTATAGAATATATAACTACAGACTAGCAGCCACATTTTTCGATGATTGTGTTTCTCCAAAGCCCAATAAATGCAGAAAACAATCAAGAAGAAAAATACAAATCGAAATTCTGTGAATACCATATTTATTTATATTTAATTAGTGATTAGGTAATAGTGACTGGGTATTCAAAGTTTACCACTGATAAGTTTTTCTCCAGAATTATTCAAATACTGGGAAAATTGTGATGCCAGTAAAAGTGTGAATTCTTCAGCGCCTTGATAATTTAGATGTGCGCTATCAATTCTACGATCTAGTTCATATAAATTAGTAAAATCATTGGGATTATTAAAAGTAAATAAAGTATCGATATCTCCTGATTTGTATGCTCTGTAAATAGCAGATGGGTTGGAATCGGCTTCTAGAATTGGAGGAATAAAAAATATAGCTTCCATTTTCTTTTTGTTAATTTGCTGTTGTTCAATCCGGGCAGCAATATTTTTCATCATTTTCGCTCCATATATTGTGGATGGCTCGTTAAACGCATTTTCTGAATTTAAATTTGCTAATTTTGTTTGTTCATTTTTGAGATTCTTTTGATAAGTATCCAAACCATTTGCTCTAAATATAGTCTTCCACTTCTCAGCTTTTTCTTGCCAATCTATTGCGTAATATCCCGATTCTTGTATGAGCCTATCCTCAGATACTTTTGCTAATGGATCTGAATTTGATAGATCCAAATTTAATATTGCTTCCTGCCAGAAAGTAGAAAGCTGACCAATTCCTAGCCATCGGTAAATAAAGCTTTGAAAGTTAGCGTATATATATGGAACTTTTACTTTCCAACTATCGATTGATGATTCCAAAATTAATTGGAAATTTTCTAACGTTTTACGAGGAGTATGCCAATATATCTCTTGAGCGGAAGTAGAGCCAATGTTTGTAAATAAGTCAACTGAACAGTCTAGAAATATCCACTTTAAGTTTGCTGGTTCTAACTCCAGAATTTTTTGTAAGTAAAAATCCACTTCTGATACGTTTGCACCTGCTATACCAAAGTTGAAAGATTTTACACTCTTCCCCTCTGTCGTCAGGTATTCATCAAACAATTTCGGGATCACGCCAAAATAAGTAGTACTTGACCCCAGAAAAATAGCATCATAATCATCTTTGTGTTCAGTCAAGTATTGCCATTTAACACTGATTTCTCCAAGATTTTGGATAGTCTTGTAATAGGGTAAAATTACATTCAAGAATCCTGAATAAAAAAGTATAGTAATTATAAAAATTAAACTATAACCAAACATAACTAGTGGTCTTAACATGATTTTTTCTTAAATATCTACAACTACATCTACTTCTGTCTTTGTTAATTGCCAGTTCATCTTCAGGTTGAGCCAGAAATTCCAAAGTGTTACACAAGCGATCGCTACCAATTTAGCTATGTATTCATTCACTTGGAATTGATAAAATAGCCAATTTACAATTAGACTATTGAAAATAAGCCCAACCAAACAAATGAGATTAAACTTGACGAAACGTTGTAACTTTTGACTAATTTTTTGTTGGAAAGACACATCACCAAACGTCCATAAATCATTCCACATAAAATTATTAATAATTGCTATTTCTGTGGAAAGCATTGCACTCATAGTTAACGCCAAACATAATGAGCTATGTAAAAAATAGAATGCCCCCAAGTCTACAAATACTCCACTTAAACCAACTACAGCAAAGCGAATAAAGCGACTAAAAAGCGCCGAATGAAGATAAAAGTAGATTTTCTCTATCAGGAAAATAATATTAAAATAGTCAAGATATTGCTTCATTCAGTTTCTACTCTCTTAATATTTTTTATTGAGACTGCTACAATCAGTAATCTTCACGTTTTCTGATTTTTGTCGAGTTGCCAAAATCCTTCAAGTGGGTAGACTAATTTAAGTGAGTTAGTTTTATCTTGCTGAAGTTGATGGGCTAAACTATTTTCAAGGTCGTCAACAAAGAAGATAGATTTATAGTCTTGAATCATTATTGGTAACTGGTCATTTTGTATGGTAAGTAAGCGAACTTTTGGCTTTAAATTATGACTTAAGGTGAGAATAACTCCCAAGTTATAATCATTTTTGCTACTTATCAATAAAATATTATTATTAGATTGATTAATAAGTTGACTCATTGCTAGCAAATTCTTAGCACCTATTTGTGGCCACCAAGTTTCAGACTGAAAAAATCTGACATCAGAAACTAGCCCAGAGATGAGTAACCCTACCACAATGACTTGCCAAAGGTTTTTCTGCCAGTTCTTCGCCAATAAAAGATGGAAAGCTAAAATATACACTACAGCAATTTGGATGCTGAGGTATAACGGTAATTGATAGCGAAAATGAATAGAGCGAATTCCCCCAAAAATTAGATCGTAGAAAAGCAATGTTAATCCTGGAAACCCGCCTAATAAAGCAATAAATAAACTAGCGTTCGTTGAGAGATATTTTATAAAAAAAATGATTATATAAATAATTAAAAATAAGCTAGCTATTATCGTAGGAATACTATAAGATAAAGGGCTTTCCGCAGGTAAATTATTGACCCAAGCATCATCAGAAGCCAAATTAAAATCAAAAAATATTCTGCTAATCCGACTGAGCCAAATCCCAATTAGGTCGAAATGACTATCTGTTTTAAATGCGATCCATGACAAGAGATTTGTTGCTGTATGAATCTGGGTAATGATTACCATTAGCCAAGGTAAAAACATCAAGGAAGCTACTATGGAACTCAGTAAATAATTACGCAGAGTTTTGTTGAAGCGAAATTGTTGCCTAATAACCACATATATGAAATGAGCGATCGCAACCATTGCCGTTAATAAATGGGTGTAGAATCCCAAGGCTAGGGTGAGAGCATACACAGCCCAACTCAAGGAACTTTCTTGGCGAATAGCTCGCAATAAAGCAGCACTTGATACTAGAATCGTCACCATCCATAAACCGTATTCTCGTGCATCTTGGGCAAAGAAAATCTGCAAGGGAGAAACCGCCATTACAGCCATTCCCACCCACCCAACTAGTGAAGACTCAAACAACTCTAAACACAGCCAATACACACTAGGAAATACCAACAGACTAATCACTGCTGATAAACTCCTAACTGCCGCAGGGAAATCTCCAAAGACTTGCGCCCACAATCTCACCATCACATAATACAAAGGTGGATGTTGTGGGTCTGAAGTTATTAAGTAGCGAACTGTATCAGCCACAGTTCGATCTGGGTTAATGTGTTGATATTTGTCTAAAGTAATAACAGGAATTACGCCTCCATCATTGCTCCAATTGCTAAAAATCTCTTGTTTAACCTCCGCTAGCGTATGACCAGATATTGCCAGTGATGTCGCAAATTCGTCATACCAATATACTTTTTGCCCCAAATGGGTGAAGCGAAAAAAAATACCTAACCCCATCAGGCTAATTACCAAAATTTTTAACCATGTTGGAGGTTTTGACTTTGCTAGCAATTGTAATTTGTCCATTTATTATCTCTAATCCGTGGCTATCATTTGGGTTGCTTGAAATATTCATGGGCAAGAATTGGTGGATACTTAGGCACTTCATCTATATCTAAGCAAGTCTGAATGGAGTTAATTGAAGTATCGTAATTGGGGCCCGTAAAAAAGGCACATGAGTATCTTTGTTTAGCACTGTGAGATTGAGTTGGAACTACAACTCGATGTCGTGTGGCACAAAACTTATCGTTCGTCCATCGCTGCATTAAATCTGCAACCAATACTATAATTGCATCAGGAATGAAGGGCGCTACAACCCATTCCCCAGCATTGGTATATACTTCTAATCCTTCTGAATCTTGAAATAAAAATGTGAGAGTACCTATGTCGGTATGTTCTGCAAGATAAACTTTTCCAAGTTCTGGAGACTGATATATAGATGGGTAATGATGCCAAACTATACCGTGATTTTGCTCTGAATATAAATTTGTAAAGTAGTCTTCTGGTAATTTTAGGGAAATAGCCAAAGCTTGGAATACTTTTAGAGCGCTTTCGTGACAAGCCGTGAAAAACTCCATCATCATTTCACGAAAATTAGTCTGATGAGGCCATTTATTCGGTTCAAAAAAAGGATCTTCGATAATACCAACTTCATCTAGAGAAATTTCTTTACCAAAATGAAAGCCTTCAGTCATTAGTTCATTAGCGTTGTGATTATCTTCACTCTTTTTAAAATTATGATATCCGCGAAGATTACGATCTGGAAAGAAAGATACTTGTTCTTTTTCATTCTCCGGTAGTGCAAAAAAGCACTCGGCTTGTGAAAAGACTTGAGTAATTAGAGTCTTAGAAATACCATAATTTTTGAGGTAGAAACATCCGACCTCATGAATAGCAAGAGAAATTTGTGTAGCGACAGCTTCTTTTGCAACTGTGTCACCATTAATAAAAGGATTGAAGTCAATGATAGGAATTTGCATACAAACGATATCCTCTTTAGCTAATCTTCAGTCAGTTTCAGGTCGTAGGAGTTCCAAAATGTTCCTATGAGGGCAGAGTGTTGAATACCCTGGATACGATTTCGTACTGCCACCATTGATAAAGGGTTAACTAGATAAATAAATGGCAGATACTCCTGAGTAATTTGTTGGGTTTCTGCATAGATAGCTTTACGCTTTGCTTCATCCACCTCAGAGGCTGCCTGAATGTATAAATCACCTATTTTCTGTTCCCAATCTGCCACCTGTCGCCCCGTTATCGGCGTTTGCCCTGCTTGGGATTTTTGATTAAAAAAGTGCCAACCAGTTTCAGGCAACCAAACATTAGCCCAATCATTCGGTTCTTGACCGACAGCAACTTCAAGCACTTGACACTCCCAATCGAAAGTTTGAGTTAGTTTGTTGATAAAAATACTAGTAGCTACAGGATTGAAATCAACAGTTATGCCAACATCACTCAAATTTTGTTTGATGAGTACTCCCATTGCCTGCAATATATTATTGTTAGCATTCGTCATGAGGCTAAAGCGGACAAGATTTCCTTGCTCGTCTAATAACTGACCTTGGTTGTTGTATTTAAAACCTGCTTTGAGCAGTAATTCTTTCGCTTTTTGAAGATTGTATTCATAGACCTTTAAACCTGCTTGGACGGGTAAATAATACTTGCTCTGTACAGCAATCGGTGAATTTTGCAGTTGACCCAATCCCTTATAGATATTGTTAAGTATTTGTTGGCGATTAATTACATAGGCAATTGCTTGTCTAAATTCCACTGTATTAAACCAACGAGACTTGATGGGATCGACCAGTGGTTGACCATTCCTACTACCTTTGTTGAGATTAAAAGTAATAGCAGTTGACCCTATAAAAAGACCGCCATTATAGATAGTAAACTTTCCTTTCCCTTCTTCATGTTTTAATAATGAAAAATAATTGGTATTAACGCTGACGTAATCCAATCCTCCAGAACGGAATTGGATTAAAGAAGTATCTTGACTAGGAATAATTTCCCCAATCACACGCTCGATATAAGGTTGCGAATTGCCTTGAGCATCTTTACGCCAGTAATAAGGATTTTTTCGGAAAATTATTCGCTGGCTGGGAGTATAAGATTCTATTGTATAAGGGCCGTTAACAATAATATTTTTTGGTGGAGTATCAATCCCCCAAGTAGACATAAATTTAGGTCTGCCTTCCTGGTCTTTTATTTTGACGCTTTCTCGGAAAATATGGGCTGGTAAAATTTCCAGTTTTGTAGCCCGGATAAATGGCGCAAATGGTTCAGGTAATCTAAATTCAACTCGCAAGTCATCAAGTTTCCGCACAGTAGGAAAGGTACGATTCTTGCCAATTATGAAAAAGTCTTTAGCATAAGTAGGAATGGCTGGATTAGTATAAATTTCATTGTAGGTAAAAACCACATCTTCAGCAGTTAGTGGCTTTCCATCTGACCATTTTAGTCCTTTTCTGAGGGTATAAATTATTTGTTTTTTATCTGGAGAAGTTTGCCAAGATTCAGCAAGACTAGGTTCAATTTCTCCTCGTCCATTTTCTTTAACTAGCCCCTCATAAGTGTAGTTTAAAGTATAAGCTGATTCTACTATTAAAGCTGGATTAAAAGTTGTGGGTTCAATTGGGAAAGAGACAATAACTTGAGAGATTGGTGTTGCTTGATTTTTTAAGTTAATTTGATTAGAAATAATTATTGCGATCGCAGTTATTAAAGCCAGCAAAATTACTAGCCAACGATGACGAATTAAAGTATATTTTTTATTGTTTTTTAATAACTTATAATATGACATCGTGAAACCACTCCGCAATTTATTCTTGACTAGGTTTAGCTAACAACCTATGGGCATCTTCTAATAAAGCTGGTATTTTGTCAGCATAGGGACTATGACGCAGACAATCGCCCAGATCGAATTGTCTAACTCGTTCTGCTGTCACGCCAGGAAACCAAGGATCGGCATTATTTAAGTGGTTGTAGCGCCTTGTGGCATATTCCCACATATCAAAAGCGATCGCTAAATTTCGCAACCACAAAATAACTGGAATATTAATCTCACCAGGGGTTTCTGGATATCTGGGTAAACCTATATGCCAGTTACAGTACCAGTCTTTGCCTAATGTGGCGATCGCTGCTTTTTCCAAACGGTTTAAAATTGGTGGTAAAATTTCATCTGCTCGATCTAAAAGTTCTATAACCTTCAAGTGTTCGTCAAAATCTGATGGTCTAGATGCGCCCAAGCTGAGAGTATGTACTTGAGGATGGCTCAAACAAAAGAGATCGTTAAACATCATCGGACTCAGTGGATAGCACAAGTCCAATAACTTTTGTGGAGGCTTATAGAGCATACCACCTTTGTCTGATGGGCTAATGATAAACACCCCCATGTCGTGACGTGTGGCGGCTTCAATAGCAGGCCAATTAAATTGATTAATGTAGTACCAATGGAGATTTACATAATCAAATTGATTGGTTTCAATGGTTTTGATAATTAAGTCTGTTGGCGCGTGGGTAGAAAAACCAATAAACTTTACCTTACCCTGAGATTGCAATTGTCGCGCTACATCAAAACAACCATTGGGACGAATACTATCTTCAAATTGTTGGTCATAATTAATGCCATGCAGTGTTAATAAATCAACGTAATCTAGCTTTAATAAAGCCAAAGATTTCTCAAACAAACGGCGGAAGTCTTCAAAGTCAGATGTAGGAGTAACCTTAGTCTGGACAATAATTTTTTCTCTTTGCAACTTAGGTAAAATCGCTCCTAATTGCATCTCAGAAGTCCCATACATTCGGGCAGTTTCGATGTGATTGATGCCGACTTCTAAAGAACGGCGAATAGTAGCTTCTAGATTCCGTTGATTTTCATCGGGAATTTTATCTTGAGTAAGTTCTTCAGATTCAGTATAGATGTAGCGCATTCCGCCGCAAGAAAACACTGGCATTGGTAATTCTGTACGCCCAAATCTACGATATTGCATCATAAATGTGTTTTGATAAGAGCGATTCATTAATGATTTTTTGCCGAAATCAAACCCCGCATTACTTTGAGATGAAACATCAAGTATGATTTTTCCAGATATTGCAGGTGAGGTTGAATTAACTCATGTATCTTGGAGTATTTAGAAGGTGGCATACTTGGATAAAGATGATGCTCTACATGGTAATTATTATTCCAGTAATAAAACCTAACGATGGGGTTAGAAATCATTGTTCGTGTATCATTCCATAGGTTGTGGTTTAAGTCAGACTCACAGCCATAGTGATCTGTAATGCTGAAAATAAACCCGAATGGAGAAGCAAACGTTATTAATGGTATCCAGTAACCAAAGAATAAAGTCCGAGGAAAAATTACGGTTAATCCTACCATTAATAAAACCCAACCCAATAGTAGCCAATTATTTTGTAAGACAAATTGGCGTTGTTCTGGTGTTTTAAAATAGCTCAAATAAAAGCTAGTTGGTAAGACTGATTCCTCTTCAGGATGTGTTTTCAAAGATTCTAAATATAAATCTTTGGTAACAACCCACCAATTCTTGCATACAGCAAGAGGATAAAAATATGTCAAGGCCAGGAGATAGGTCTTAATATTAGGAAAGGTTTGCCATGCTGAGGTATCTCCTACTATTTTACCTTTGATTTTTGCTTCTCGATGATGTCCAATATGAATATATTTGTGAAATGAAAAGTTCATCAATAATACTAATGATAAGAAAGTTCCCATGAATCGGTTAGTATTTTTTGACTTATACAAACTATAGTGAGAGCAATAATGTATTGCCGCAAAAAAACAGACAAATAAAAATCCTTGAACAAACCAGACTAATAACCACACTGCCCAGTTATTCAACCAAAACCCAATAGCTGAGAGGATGAAATATGTACTAATGACAACGAATGTTTGAACAATCGGTCTAAATGTAGGGATTTCATGCAATATACGAAGTTCTTCGTTAGATATTTGAGTAACTTCACTAATACTAGATCTGGCATTCTCATTTATCTGATTATTTTTTGTAATTTCCATGTTGTTCATCTCTACGTTGACCATAACAATTGAAAAACCAGATATTAACCTATTAACTGTTTAATTGGTCTTGGATGGCTGCTGCTAGCTGAAATACAGTAGGTTTTTCAAACAGGTAGATCAACGGCAGTTCTACTGGAAAAGCTGACTGTAGTTTGCATATAACTTCAAGAGTTTGAGCAGAATGCCCTCCCAGTTCAAAAAAGTTGTCTTGAGTGCTAATTTGCTCTATCCCTAAAATTTCTTTCCAGATAGCTAACACAACTTCTTCAATAGAATTTTGAGGTATAACAAAGTCTTTCGATATTGGAGATACAACAGTTTGAGTAGGCAAACTTGGAGGTTCAGATATTAAGATCAGTTCAGCCAGACGTTGATTATAATTGATCGTTGTTTTTTCCAGCAAAGTCTGGAAATTATCAACCATCTTGGTAATAGTGGCAGGTTCAAATAAATCGGTTCTGTATACGAGCAAACCTTCAATACCTGTTGATGTTTCTTCGAGCGTTAACTCTAGATCAAACTCTGCGGTATCTTTTGTATCTCTAGCAATAAACTGCTCTTTCAAAGTGAGATTTGCAAATTGTAAATTATCCTCTGGAGTATTTTGAAAGACAAACATTACTTGATTTATTAATGTGTAACTGGGATCTCTGACTGGCTGGAGTTCTTCTATTAGCTTAATCAGGGGCATTTCTTGATGAGCGTAAACACCCAAGGCGACCTCACGCACTCGGCCAAGTAGTTCTCGAAAGCTGGGGTTTCCTCCTAAGTTGGTACAAAATGGCAGTAAATTGACAAAGAAACCAATCAGTCCTTCAGTTTCCACTCTGGTGCGATTGGCAAGGGCGCTACTAACAATGATCTCTTCCTGTCTTGTATAAGAGAAGAGTAATGTTTGGAATGCTGCCAACAAGGTCATAAATGGGGTTACGCCTTCCTGTTGACTCAGTACCTTCAGCGCATCGGTTAATTTCTGGGAGAGAATTATCGGTTGGCCTGCACTTTTAAAGGTTCGCGCTGGTGGACGGGGATGATCAGTTGGTAGCTTCAATATTGGCGGACTAGTGCCTAAATGCTTTTTCCAAAACTGAAGCTGAGATTCTAATACTTCTCCTTGTAACCACTGCCTCTGCCATTGAGCAAAGTCGGTATATTTGATTGGTAACTCAGTCAGAGGTGACGGCTCACCCTCACAAAAGGCTTCGTAAACTTTTGCCAGTTCTTGAGTTAGGACACTAAAAGACCAACCGTCAGCAACAATATGGTGGGTGACGGCAACGAATAGATACTCTTGTTCATCCAAGCGCCAAAGCTTGCTGCGTAATAAAGGGCCTTGTGCCAAATCGAAAGGATGCTTAATTTCCTTTTCAGCCTGTTGTGTGGCTTGAGTTTCGCGCTCAGTTTCGCTGATGTGCCGGAGATCAATTACTAAAAAATCAAAGATAGGCTCGTTAACAACAGCATAAACAACTTGGCCATTTTTCACCTGAAAAGTCGATCGCAGTGTCTCATGTCGGCGGACAATTTCCCTTAAACTCTCCTCTAATGCTTTCTCGTTCAGCGCACCCGTGATCCGATAGACCAAAGGCAGGTTATAGATGGAATTGCCTGGATAGAATTGGTCAAAAAACCACAACTCTAGCTGGGTTAAAGAAATTGGTATTGGCTCGTCTTGGGAAGGCAACCGTTTTAGAGATAACTCTTGTCGATCTGGCGCTTTAGCTGTGGCGATTTTTTGGGCTAAAGGTGCGATCGCTGGAGATTCAAATAAACTTAACAGTGGTAATTCTATCCCAAATGCTTTACGTGTTAAAGCAATAACCTGAGTTGCTAGTAAAGAATGTCCCCCCAAATCAAAGAAGTTATCATAAATGCCAACTTGTTCTAACCCTAAAACATCTTTCCAAATACCAGCCAAAATTTCTTCAGTGGGAGTACGCGGTTCAACAAAAGTTTGGCCTAATTCCGGTCGGTTGGTTGTCGGTTCTGGTAGAGCGCGACGGTTTACCTTACCATTGGGTGTGAGCGGAAACGATTCCATTTCGACAAAAGCTGATGGAATCATATAATCTGGCAATTGCTCAGTCAAAAAAGTCCGCAGTTGTTCGACTGTGATTGTCTCTCCCGGAATTGGGACAAAGTAAGCGACTAAATATTTTTCCCTAGCACTTTCCCCATGCACTTTAGCTACAGCTTGGTTAATTTGGGGATGTTTGCTCAGAACGGCTTCAACTTCTCCAAGTTCAACGCGAAAGCCCCGAATTTTTACCAAATCATCTATCCGTCCCAAAAACTCGATATTCCCATCCGGCAAGTATCGAGCTAAGTCCCCCGTTTTATAGAGACGCGAGTTGGCATCGTTACTAAAAGGATTGGGGAGAAATTTTTGATTGGTCAAATCTGCACGGTTGAGGTAGCCACGAGCCAAACCATCACCACTCACGTAGAGTTCCCCAGGAACGCCAATCGGCACGGGTTGAAGGTTGCTATCTAACAGATAAACTTGCACATTGACAGCAGCCTTACCAATGGGTGGATAAATCGGCCATTCATCTGGCTTTTGGCTAAAAGTATAAGCTGTCACTAAATCTGCTTCCGTGGGGCCATAGAAATTGTAGAGTGTACAATTTTCCAGACGCTTAAACAGCTTAATCATCGGCTGAGTAATTTGGAGTTGTTCGCCACAAGCGATCGCTTCTCGAATATTCTGAAATAGATGTGATTGCTCTCCATATATTTCTGCTAATTGCTGCCAAAGGCTAACTGGCAGAAAAACTTTACCAATTGGGTTGTTTCCGAGCAAGTGGATTAATTTATCTAAATCTTTGCGATCGCATTCAGAAATCATATACAGCGTACCTCCGAAGCCCCACGCCACAGATATTTCGTGATAGCTGACATCAAAACTGAGGGAGGCAAACTGAAGCACACCAATACCTGTGGCCATTTTTGCCTGATGGTGTTCTATTAAATTGGTAAGCGATCGCTGGGGAACAAGAGTGCCTTTAGGAGTGCCGGTAGAGCCAGAGGTATATATGATGTAGGCTAAATTATCAGCTGCTACTTCAACTTGTAGATTACTCTCAGATTCTTTGCTGATTTCGTCCCCATCTTCATCTAACACAATTAGACGATGAGCCAAGTTGCCATCAAGTAATGATTTCCAACGTGTTTGAGTTAAGACGACTGGTGCTTGAGAATCGTTGAGCATGAACGCTAAACGCTCTGGCGGATAGGTAGGATCGAGGGGAACGCAAACTCCCCCAGCTTTGAGAGTTCCTAAGATAGCGATCGCAGCCGCTAGCGATCGCTCCACACAAATACCCACTGGCACATCTGCTTTCACACCGAAGCGTTGCAAGTAGTGGGCAATTTTATTGGCTTGCTGATTTAACTCCTCATAAGTCAATTGTTGGTTTTCATATACCACCGCCAAAGCTTGGGGTGTTTTTTTGACTTGCTCCTCAAATAATTGATGGATGCAACGATTGATGGGATGCGCTGGTGAGGTAGCATTCCACTCGACTAAAAGCAAATCTTGTTCTGCTGGAGTTAGTAGCGGTAACTCGCCTGCGGTGCGATGAGGATTGACGGTAATTCCCTCCAACAGAGTGAGGAAATGACCAGCCATGCGATCGATAATATCTGCATGAAAGCGTTGGCGATCATAGTAAATTTTTACGGTCATTTCCTCGCCAGGAATTGCCAGTAGTGTCAGAGGATAATTGGTTTGTCCCCTGTCTTGTAGCTCCCCGATGCTCAAGTTTCCAGGGAGTTGCTGCAACGTTACATTTACAGGATAATTTTCAAATACAACGAGGCTTTCAAACAAAAGTTGATTGCGAGGAACTTCACTTACGCCTTGAATATCTACCAGTGGAGTGTATGAATACTGCTCCCGTTCTATATATTCTTGTTGCAACAACCCCAGCCAGGTTAACAAATCAGTTGTGTCAGAAATTTTTACCCGTGCCGGCAGAGTATTAATGAACAACCCCACCATCGACTCCACACCAGATAAACTAGCAGGGCGGCCAGATACAGTAGTGCCAAAAACTACGTCAGACTCACCACTGTAGCGACTTAGTAACAGCCCCCAAGCGGCTTGTACCAAGGTAGCAAGCGTTAGATGATGTTGTTGGGCAAAAGATTTTAAGGTAGTTGTCCTCTCGGCTGATAGATGTTGCGATCGCACCTCAATATTTTGCTGCTGGTGAGAACTCTGCCCGATTGCTCGTTCAACTATCAAAGGCGTAGGTGCAGTAAAACCCTCAAGATTTTGTTGCCAGAACGCCTTCGCTACAGACAAATCTTGCTGCTGCAACCAATTAACATAATCTCGAAAAGGGCGACTTGGAGCTAAATATAACTGTTGCCCATTCTGAATTGATTCATATAAAGCAAACAATTCTTTGAAGATAATCGGCCAACTCCAGCCATCAACCAGTAAGTGATGAAAGCTCCAGACAAACTCATAATTTTCATCGGCTACCCGGATTAAAGAAAAGCGCATTAATGGAGCTTTGTCAAGTTCAAAACCTTGTTTTCTATCTGAATCTAAGAAAGAATTGAGACGTATTTCTTGCTCTTGTTTAGAAAACATCCGCCAGTCTAAATTAGACCAAGGCAAATTCACTTCTTTACGCACCACCTGAACAGATTGTTTGCGATTCTTCCAAACAAAAAGAGTCCGCAAAGCCGAATGTCGCTCTACCAGAAGTTGCCAAGATCGTTCAAATACACCTGGCTCTAAATTGCCATGAACAGTTAATTTAAACTGCTCAAAATATATTGTCGATTCTGGCTCATAGAGAGTATGAAAGAGCATACCCTCCTGCGTAGGTGAAAGAGGATAAATAGATTCAATATCTTTATTTTTACTTTGTTTTCGTGCAACTACCATTGTTTTTTAAAAATAATATTAATTACGTGATTTATCTCTCTTTCTTTCTTCTCTCTGTGTCCTCTGCGCCTCTGCGGTTCGTTTAAAAAAGTAATTGTTAAAAAGCAGAACTTGACAATCCGCCATCAACTGGAATAGTAACACCTGTAATATAGCTAGCACATTCTGACGCTAGAAAAGCAACCAAATTAGCAACCTCACTAGAAACACCGCGACGACCAAGAGGAATCATCTTATTCGTTCCTTCGATGATTGAATCAACAGTCCGACCTTCCTCTTGGGCGAATACTTCTAAATAATCTCTATGCCTTGGAGTATCAATCAGGCCGGGATTTACACAGGTAACTAAAACATTCCACTTAGCAACTTGCGTAGCAACAGTTTTAGTAAAATTGATTAATCCAGCGTTCGCCACACCTGATTTAACAAGACGACTAGAAGGTTCTTTTCCTGATGTCCCAATAATATTAATAATGCGTCCCCACTGCTGATTTTTCATCGTCGGTAGCACCAAATTCGTCATGCGAATATAGCCCATTAACTTACCTTCAAAGACAGAAAACCAATCTTCATCAGATAGATTTTCTACAGCTTCATTAGAAAATGTTGCCCCCTCAGAATTATTGACTAATATATCAATTTTTCCAAATTCGGTGAGAGCTTCTTGGACTAAATTTTGAGAATCACTTGCATTTTGCACATCAGCACAAATGGGGATAACTTTTGCTTGAGAACCAATCAAATCTTGATAAGCTTGTTCTAATCGCTCAGAATTTCTCCCACAAATTATTAACTTACAACCTTCTGCTGCCAGCTTTTGGGCAACGCTATAACCAATACCAGCACTTGCTCCTGTCACTAAAGCTACTTTCTGTGTTAAGCCTAAATCCATGATAAATATCCTTTATGAAGTAGTTAGCGATCGCACTACATCTGTCTTTAAAAAAGCATCTTTAAAAGAGAAATTAGAGCGAGGTTTAATCAAAATTTCAATCACAGATACTGTTTCATCAGAAGGATTATGTCCTCCATAAAGAGCGTTAGCAGGAGTGTAATAAACACTACCATATTTTAAATTCTGCTGTTGTTCTTCTACTGCGATCGTCAATCGAGCGTTAAGAATTATTCCCATTGTTTCATTACCAGATTGGCGAATTGGGATTATTCCTTTTGGAGGAATTTTGGTGATGACAATCTCAAACCAAGAACCAACAACAGACTGACACTCAAAACCTGTAATTTCATCTTGAGTTGGTGAAACTTTCAGAATAGCCTCCTCAGCTTCCTCAGAATTTGTGATGCGTTTCACATCAAACGCTAATGCTGTTTCTGAAAAAGGGTTTTTAGAACCATGAAGAACATTAGAACCAGCTACATAAACTTGCCCAAAGGGTTCGAGAATTTCTTTTGTCCCGTTGAGGTTAAATTCCAAACGTCCCGCAATTTGCATTCCAATTTGACTTTCGGGATGTCGATGTAATTCAAAAGTAGCTCCTGGGGGAATAGAAGCTAATTGCACAACTGTGTCTTGACATTGAAATGCGATTAACTCTACATCAGAATTAATTTTGATGGTTTTTGGCTGGGGAAAATATTTAGACATAACTTTTTGCTAATTTAATTTTTTCTGAAAAATCGACCAACTCATACGGATGTTTCCATAGATTGAAATAAATTCTAAATCGTAGGCTTTCACGGCATTCTCATTAGTAATAGCAAAATCGGCTAAACCCTGCATTACCTGCATCGCTGAATCGCTGGTAGAAGGAGACAAATCCACTTGTATTTGTGTTTGATCTTGAGAGTCTGGCAATAGTTTCGTTAACAGAGGTAGAGGAGCCGGATGGGTAACAATTCTAGAACCGTTAAAAACGGCCTCTTTATTTTTTTTCTTAGCCAATCCATAAACTGGAGTAGGAAATATAAAAATGAAGCCTAGATCAAAACTTGGCTCCATGTAAAACTCATTAATTCGGTCGTAAGCATGAGGGACTAAAGCCATATCTACTTTGTCTTGTAGCAAAGCTTCTTTGACATCTATAAAAGTATCAAACAACTGAGTTGATACAGTAAATTGTTCTGAGAGCAGATGGTTAGTTATATGCTTGGCAGCGTAGTCACTACTAGTAGCATTAGGCCCCAAAGTACCTATGACTAAATTTTTTGAAGGAGGGATACGAGGTTGAAATTCAATCTGAAATTCCAGCATAGTTTTTCCTGAGTAATCATCATGATATTTTTTGGTAGCGAGTCATTGGCAATTTGGTTATAGATAACCTCCAGGAATTTAGTTTATTTGCAGAAAACCTTGTTAAAACAGAAACCTACTTTCTAGATGTGGACGACTTTATTTAATTAATTTCTGCTAGCAGTTCGTCCAAAGCTTCTTGGCTAAACTCAACTTCTGGGAAATCAGAAGGAGTATAACCACCTGCCTCTGGAGTTAAGCAGTGGGCAATAATAGTTTCTAAGGTTTCTATATACTCATTAGCGAGATTTTCTACAGTGGCCCAGGAATGAAAATGCTCGCTATATTGCCACTCTAATTTCAACCTCCCTTCAACAACTAATCCATTCACAGTTAACAAATGGCGGCGCTGTCCTTTGGGGCTGTGAATGGAACCGCTAGACTCTTGGGCATATTTCCATCCAAGGGTTGCTAACTGCGTTTGATCGAATTGACCTAAGTAGTTAAAGCTCACCTCAGCTTTGGGGAACAGTTGTAATTGATTGCGAACTGCGCTTCTCCCAAGGGGAGACGCCAAGGGCGAACGCAGCAGCGCTTCTCTACGAGACGCTCCGCGAACGCTATCGCTCTTATCTGAGCTAAGATATCGCCAGATGCCATAACCAATACCCCGGTTGGGAATACGTCGCAGTTGCTCTTTTACCGACTTGATAACCTCTCCGGGATCGTTTTGAGGCTCCAGTTTTAACAGCACGGGGAATATACTAGTAAACCAGCCTACGGTTCGGGACAAGTCCACATCCTCAAACAAGTCCTCTCGTCCGTGACCTTCTAAGTCAATCAGTAGGGAGTAAGAACTTGTCCAACGAGTGAAAGTTTGCACCAATGCCGTCAGCAGCACATCGTTAATTTGAGTGTTGTAGGCTCCAGGGACATCCTGTAACAGAGCGCGAGTCTGTTCTACACTCAGGTATACAGATACAATTTGACTAGAAGCTACAGTGTTATCTTGAGCAACAGCAGCATAATCCAACGGTAAAGGAGCAATTGGGAACTGCATTGAGTCCAGCCAATAATCTAGCTGTGAGTGGAGTTCTTGACTGCGGGCATAATCCTGCAATCGAATTGCCCAATCCTTAAAGGACGTGGTTTTTGTAGGTAGTTGGATACTTTTGCCAACTTCTAATTGTTTGTATGCCTCAGATAAGTCTTCTAGCAAAATCCGCCACGAGATGCCATCGACAGCCAAGTGATGGATGACGATGAGTAAACGTCCGGGAGAATTGCCTAAGTGAAACAGAACGACCCGCATCAGCGGCCCATCTGCTAAGTTCAGCGTGCTTTGTGTTTCGTCCGCTTTTGCTTCAATCGCCTTTAACCATTCTGCTGGGGGCAGATATGACAAATCTGCAATGCCCAACGATACTTCATCGCTTGCATCACTGTTGTACTGCTGCCATTGCCCATCCTGCTGCACAAACCGCAGGCGTAAAGCATCGTGATGGGAGAGTAACTTTTGTAATGCCTGCTCTAGTAATTCCGGTTGCAAATTTGCGGGAACTTCTAGTAGGAAGGATTGGTTAAAGTGATGAGGTTGAGGTAGATTTTGCTCAAAGAACCAGTGCAGAATCGGTGTTAGAGGGACAACCCCTGTAACTAAACCTTGTTCTGATTGAACCGAATTAATTATACCAGCAACGGTAGCTAATTCAGCTATTGTTTGGTGTTGAAATAATTGTTTGGGAGTCAGTTTGAGTCCAGCTTGATTAGCTTTGGCAATAATTTGCATACTAATGATGGAATCTCCACCCAATTCAAAGAAGTTGTCGTGGATGCCGACTTGTTTTAGGACTAAAATATCCCGCCAAATCTTTGCCAAGACTTCTTGAGTCTGGGTGTGAGGAGAGACAAAGCCAGTGGATTCATCGGACTCGAACTCCGGTACTGGTAATGCCCGACGATCTACTTTCCCGTTGGGGGTAATCGGCAGAACTTCTAGAATTGTGAAGGATGCAGGAACCATGTAACTGGGGAGCTTTGACTTGAGAAACAGGCGTAGCTCATTACTGGTTGGCTGTGTCAATTCTGGGATGATATAAGCTGCCAAACTTTTAACACCAGGTATATCTTCTCTAGCGATCGCCACAGCGTCGCGTACCTGGGGGTGTTGAGTCAAAATAGCCTCAATTTCCGAAAGTTCAATGCGGAAGCCGCGAATCTTCACTTGGTGATCAATGCGACCCAAGAATTCTATATTGCCATCAGCTTGATGACGAACTAAATCGCCCGTCTTATACAAGCGATCGCAGTTTTCTGTTTCCCCCTTGCCCCCTACTCCCTGGTTACTGAGCGCAGTCGAAGTATGCCCCCTGCTTCTTTTAAAAGGGTTACGAATGAAGCGTTCTGCGGTTAGGTCGGGACGGTGGAGATAACCCCGTGCCAAACTCTCACCGCCGATGTGCAATTCGCCTATGACACCAATGGGTACAGGCTGCAACAGGGAATCCAGTACATAAACTTGAGTGTTTGCGATCGCTCGCCCGATCGCAGGTGGTAAGTAAGCTTGTTGTCTTTTAGGAACAGCACCGGAGGTTGCGACTACAGTATTTTCTGTTGGCCCGTAATTATTCACCACCTCAAAGGGATGAGAAGTCGAAGGATACTGATGAAGCTGATCTCCACCTGTGAGCAAAGTTCGCAAAGCAGCATTGGCCGGCCAATTTAATGACAGAACTTTCTCGGCCATTGGTGTTGGTAGAAAGCTAATGGTTATTGCCTTTGACAACAGCCAGTCTTGCAGTTGCTCAGGGTAAAGCCGGGTTTCATCATCGGGAAAGTGGATGCTCGCTCCAGCCGTCAGATAAGGCCAGATTTCCCAACCACAAGCGTCAAATGCTACTCCAGCAACTTGTGTTACTCGGTCAAGGGACGACACTGCAAAAGCTTGTTGATGCCAAAAGACGAGATTTAATAATCCTCGATGTTCAATTTGCACTCCTTTGGGTCTGCCAGTAGAACCGGAGGTGTAAATCACATAAGCCAGATTGTCAGTTGTCACCGTGTGAGGTAAATTCTCTGTGATCGCGCTGAAGGTTGCGCTATCAAGACAAACTACCTGCGCTTGATGTGGCGGCAAGGTTGCAACGAGACTTTCCTGGGTCAGCAGCACCGATACCTGAGCATCTTCTAGCATGAACGCCAACCGCTCTTGGGGATATGCTGGGTCAAGGGGTAGGTATGCTCCACCAGCCTTGAGAATGCCCAGCAATCCTACTACCATTAAGGGCGAACGCTCAATGCAAATTCCTACCAATACCTCTGCACCCACACCTAAAGTTTGCAGATAATGCGCCAACTGATTCGCGCGATCGTTCAACTGTTGGTATGTGAGGGACTCATTCTCATAGACTACTGCGATCGCATTTGGTGTTTTTTCAACCTGTTCCTCAAACAACTCATGGATGCATTTGTTCTTAGGATAAGGCGTATAAGTATCATTCCATTCCACTAACAACTGATGTCGCTCTTGCTGACTCAGCAGTGGTAATTCACCAATGGATTGATTCGGATTAGCAATAATTGCTGCTAACAAAGTCTGGAAATGACTTGTCATTCTCGCAATGGTATCTGGCTCAAATAGGTCGCTGTTATATTCCCACGAACCTATCAGTCCCGCTTTTGTATCCCAAACGGCCAAGGTCAAATCAAACTGAGATGTTCCACGTTCTACAAATTGAGGAGTCAGGGTGACATCAGGCAATTCTAATGTATCCAACAAGAAATTCTCTAAGACAAAGACCACTTGGAATAGGGGATTGTAGCTAAGAGAACGTTCTGGTTGCAACGCTTCTACCACTTGTTCAAAAGGAACATCTTGGTGAGTGTAAGCGGACGTTGCAACTTGTCGCACTTGAGAGAGAAACTCATTGAAAGTAGGATTTCCTTTGATCTGATTACGCAGTACCAATGTATTGACAAAAAAGCCAATCAATGATTCTATTTCCCTGCGGTTGCGGTTGGCAATGGGGCTACCAATGCAGATATCATCTTGACCACTGTAGCGAAACATTAAAACGACGAAAGCCGCCAGTAGGGTATGAAATAGGGTAGCTCCTGACTGTTGGCTGAAGGTTTTGATTTGCCTGCTCAAATTCTGGTCAATTTGAAATTCCTGGGTAGCACCACAGAAAGTCTGAACGGCGGGGCGTGGTTTGTCTGTGGGTAGTTCTAATAAGGGTGGCGCATCGGCTAACTTTTGCTTCCAGTAATTTAGTTGCTGTTTTTGAATTTCCTCAGTCAACCACTGTCGCTGCCAAACTGCAAAATCAGCATACTGGATGGGCAACTCAGCCAGAAGCAAAGGGGAATTAAGAGTAAAACCTCGGTAGAGAGTGGACAATTCTTGGATGAATATCCCCATTGACCAGCCATCCGTGATTATGTGGTGCATGATCAATACCAGGACATGGGACTCCGATCCCAGGCGCAGTAAAGTAACCCGCAATAAAGGGCCATTACTCAAATCAAAAGGTTGCCGAGCTTCCTTGGTGACAATCTGTTGTACTTCTGATTCTTCTAAACCTTGCAAGTCCAGCACTGGTATGTTGATTGTCAAGCTAGGAGAAATGATTTGCAAGGGTTTCCCGTCAACTGCGGGAAATGTTGTCCGTAAAATTTCGTGACGGCAGATGATTTCGTTGATACTCTGCTGTAGAGCTTCTACGTTGAATACACCTGCAACGCGCAGCTGTAAACCCTCGTTATAAAATGGGCTTTGGCTTTCTAATTGATAGAGAAACCACATCCTCTGCTGGGCAAAAGATAAAGGCAACTCTTCAGAGCGTTCTATAGATGGTATTGGCTCAAAGGAAGAGTCTGTTGCAATCTGAGCTTCTTCTAGAAAAGCTAGGATTTCTGATTTGCGCCCTAGAAGTTTGTTTTTCAGGTCTGGGTTCATCACTCCCTTGGGAGCGCGATAATTTAACTGGCCGCCTTCCAGCCAAATTTTTATGCCTAAACTATTTAAATAAGATACAAATTCTATTATTGTCATTTATAGTACGCCTCCCTCATATTCTTTTTCTGCGTCATCCATAGCTGCATTCCATTTGGTGACAACAGTTTGTAGCGCCTCCAGACTTTCTCCCAAACCAGCTACGGTAGGAGATGCAAAAAAACGATTGGGCGACAATTCAACAGAAAAAGTCTCACGCAACCGAGAAATGACTTGGAAGGCTAGCAAAGAATTTCCTCCCAGTTCAAAGAAGTTGTCGTGAATGCCGATTTGGGGTATTCCTAAAACTTCTTGCCAGGTTTGAGCTATTTGCCGTTCCGTTTCGTTTCGGGGAGCGATCGCTTCTGTACGAGTCATCCCCCTAGCCAATAATTCTCGATTAATTTCGCCCTTGGCAGTGAGGGGCATTTGTGATAGTTGCACGAAGTCACAGTTGACAGTTGTTGTGAAGCGATGTCTTCGACGGGCTACGCCTACGCGCACTGTAAAATCTGATAATTCTGGTACGGCAGCACCGTTACTCGTAGTGAAATAGGCAGTTAATTTCTGTAACCCCGGAAACTCCGAGGTAAAACGCCGAATTTTGGGATTACTGCCATCTAAACCGACTATCAGCTGTGCTTGGTCATGATATAAACCAGCCAAGAAGGAATACAACCCTTGTTGCAGGCTCATCTCATAAAAGCCTTGAGCGTGGGTGATTTCTTGCCTCTGATAACCCTTGTTGATCCCTGTATCACGCCAAATTGTCCAGGCAAAGCAATAGTTGTGCAACCCACCAATAGAACGTTGGTATTGATTAAAGCTTTCCAAAAAATTGTTAGCAGCAGCATAAGCGGAAATGGTAGCGCCACCAAAGAAACTTGCTAAAGACGAAAAGCTAATGAAAACCCCCTGTCCTTGCTTCTCTAAAACTTGATGCAGTACCCAAGCACCTAAGACTTTGGGGCGTAAAATTGCAGCTAAACTCTCTGGTGTTTCATCCACTAACATTTGTTCGTGATAAGTTCCCGCCAGATGAATCACGCCATCTAACTGACTTCCCCAGTTAGATTTGACTTTTTCTACTACTTGCTGTGTGGCTTTCAAGTCGCAGATATCCACTGCCTCATAAACCACCGCTCCAAGCTGCTTTAATTCTTGATAAGCTTTAATTTTGTCTGATATTGTTTTGGATACAACGTCTGTACTTGGTAGAGGAGTGCGACCTAGTAATAGCAATTTGGCATTAAAAAATTTAATTAGATATTTAGCAATTTCAATCGCAACACCTCCAAGTCCACCGCTAATCAGATACATTCCTCCTGGTTTAAAGGGAAGTTTCTGCTTAGGTTTGTCTTGCAGTTTGACTTTTTCCAAACCTGCAATAAAACGCTGTCCATCCCGGTAAGCAACCTCTTGGTCTTTTGATAAAACCTGGAGTTCTTGCAGAATATGGTTCCCATCTACCTGCGCCGAATTTGGTGCTAAATCGACGTGGCGACAATTTAACCAGGGTATTTCCTGGGGAATAGTTTTAACTACACCTAGAACTGGAGATTTTTCATAAGCTACCTTGTCTTTTGGTTGCGTAGACTGGGTGTAGCTAGAAACAAACAATAACTGAACTAAATCTTGGAAATTCTGAGTTTTTGCTAGGGCTTTAGTAAGAAAAAATAAACTGTAAATTCCCTGACTTTGGGCTTTTTCAAGAGCTTCTATGCTTTTTATTTCTCCTTGATACTCTTGATAATTCCACAAATGGAGAATTTGACCAATTGTCAGGTTATCTGCTTTTATGGTATCAAGCAATAGCTGATAATGATCTGCATTTTCAGGAGCTAAAAAGAAGTGATTGGGGCTTTTTTTAGCAAAATCCGATGCAGGTGAGACACACAGATATGGCAGGTTTTGCTGCTGCAATTGCTGACAAATAAATGTACCTAATCCAAGCTCGTCAAGGAATACTATAGTTAGACTATTTTGGGATAAAGTCTTCAAAGCCTTGGCTTGCTTACGCCGCCAGAATTTTTGGTAAAACCAATCAGGAATAGTATTGGTATTGCCTAGTAAAATATCTAATTTTTTGAGAATTGGGTTAAACTCACCTGCATGGAAGCGATCGCTAAGTTGCGATCGCTGGATTTTACCAATAACAGTTTTGGGGATATCTTCTTTAGCTAATAAAATTAAATAATCAGGATTTAAGCCGATTTTGTTCACCACTGTCTGGCGAATTTTCTTTAGTAGCTCTAGCAGTTTTGCTTCTTCTGTAATCGGCGAACTGAAGAAAATAGCCAGTTTCTCTGTTGCATCATCAGCATTGCACACTGCACATGCGGCAGTGTAGGACACTTCAATTTCTGCAATTTCTTCAACTACTGCTTCAATTTCATGGCTGTAGTAGTTGGCTCCATTGATGATAATAGTTTCTTTGGCACGACCAGTAACCACCAATTGTCCGTTGGTAATAAATCCTAAATCTCCAGTATCAAACCAGCCATCTTTTAAAAAAGATTGACCGTTGGCATTGTGGTTGTTGTAATATCCTGGAGAAACTGCATCGCCTTTAACTTGCAAACGCCCTATGGTGTCTTCTCTTAATACAGAGTTTTGCTCATCTACTATGCGAATGGTAATTCCAGGAATGACTGAGCCTAAATCGGTAAAAGTACTGTAATTCGGATGGTCTATGTCTACTCGTTTAATAGTACCTTGCAATATAGATTTGTCTACTCTATGGAACAACAAAGATGCTTCCTGAAGGGGCTGATAATATGTAATTCCCGAACCCATCTCAGCCATACCAAAGGCTGGGCGAATTGCCGTTGCTTTGAGTCTGTATGCAACCAAGTTTTCTCGAAAATCCTCCACAGCTTTACTAGATACTGCTTCACCAGCTGTCAGTAGAAATTTCACGAACGATAAGTTCCAGTTTTGTTCTGGTTCTTGTTTGAGAGAGTCATTAACTATCGCATAAGCAAAGTTGGGTGCCCAGCTATGAGTAACCTGGTATTTATTAATTAAATCCAACCAGTTGAGAATGCGACCCAAAATATATTCTTTCTGTGCATAAACCAGCGTGCAACCCAATTTCACACCACGAATATGCCAGTCGGAAATGCTGCCAATGTGATCAAACGGCAGCCAATTCAAAATTACATCTTCTGACTCGTGTTGATTAAGTAGGTTAGCCCCTCTGGCGCGAGCAATGAGATTTTGATGAGTCAATTGAACGCATTTTGGTATTCCTGTACTGCCAGAAGTCAGGTTGAAAAGAGCTACCTCATCTGGTTGACTATGGTGATATTGTTTACTGGCAGTATTGTTTTTTAATATTTCAATTGTGCCTATCTTGAGGCGTTCTGTTGGTAGCCATTGCGATAGTAATTCTATCTCTGGTTTGAGAACTTCTGTAGTTAAGATAACTGGACTATCTAAGAACTGCCAAATATGACAAAGCTTATCCACCACCTTGTTTGATTCTCTATAAGTCGGTGGCACTTCCATGATTACGGGAACAAAGCCTCCCAATATGCAGCCCCAAAAAGCTGGAATAATGTCACAGCTAAGTTCCATTTGCAATATGACTTTGTTTTTTGGCTTGAGTCCCAACTTTCTCAAACCAGCAAGAATCTGCTCTGCAACTTCCAGTAACTCAGCGTATGATTGGCGTAGTTCTGCGCCATCGGGCAGCAGGTAAATAATTCCCCCACTTGTAACCTGTTGCGCGGCTCTTTGCAAAACTTCGGGCAAGGTAATAGGTGCATTGGGATCATCCGGTAGAATACCGCCGTGGCTGATGGCAAGTGGCTTTGGCTCTGAGAAATGTTGTTGTGTATTGGCTTGGGAGCCTATGGGAATTGGGACAACGTTAGCGATGGGCAAAACCCCGCCTCCGGCGATCGCATTCTTGTCTTGCCAATCTGGGATCAAATCCGATAAATGGAGTGAGGGGATATTCTTTCTCAACTCCTGCACCACTACCACTGCCTGTTCAATTTTGTGATGCGAGTTTAGTTGCTTTTCTACTTGCTCAATTAAACTTTCATCAACAATAGGAATGTTCATCAGAGCCAATTCGTCTACCTCTCCTGTGGCAGTTAAAGGTATATATGATACTGGTACTACGGCTTTGGGTAATAATGCTTCCCCGGACACATTTTGAAGATAAGAGCGAATTTGCTTTAGCGAGTTATTTGAGCTTGAAACAATATATGGTACAACTTCCAGTGGATATGTTTTATTCACAATCACTGTGCATTCCTTTAATGGAGCTTTCTCCAATAAAACTAATTCAAATTTAGTTTTTAGTTGTTGTATTTTCTTCAAAAATAAACTCTCTTCTTCTAAAAAATTCATTTTTTACACTCTTTACTATAATTTAAATAATACTTAAAAATTACAAATTTATACTTACTAATCTATAATTTAGGCAACCTAAAAGCTATTGTAAACACTACTCTGTTTCATATTGCAAAATATAAATTTTGCTTTTATTTTATATCAATTAATTTAGGAACAGCCTTTTTTTGTTATATCAATTTACTATAAATAATATTTAGAAATTATTGTTGTATTCAAGTACAAATTTTATGAAATTAGTCTGTTTAACCTAAATCTTTTAAATAATCTCAGTTTTGTCAATAAAATGCAATAGCAGTTAAGACAGTTAAGTAGATAATAAGGTGGACAGTTAAGACAGTTAAGACAGTTAAGACAGTTAAGAAGATAATAAGGTGGACAGTTAAGACAGTTGAGCAAACATTTAACTAACCTTCATATAGGAAATTGACGGCTTTATATTAACTTCTTAAGATAGGAATCCTATTTGATTTTTGAAAGAAATTACGAGAAAATACGGTTAAGTGTACAAGTGTAAGAGTAGACAATGATAACTCAGTATCTACAAACTTCATCGCCTCGATTCGCCTTGGGATAACCTGTTCCATGCCGCAGCATCTGAGCATTAATAGGGAAAGGCAAACCAGCTAATTCACCAGCCGGCTCAACAATCCCCCATTCACGCAAAAATAATTGATAACTTTTTAACAGTACTGTCTGTTTGCCACAATATGAATATCGACCGATTGCAGTCACTTAAGCAAAAACTGACGAATGACGCAGACTTGTCCGATATCTGGCTATTTTATATGGATCATTTTGCAGATTGGCCGGAATTTACTGACCTGGGTGAGCCTGCCCATAATGAATATCTAGATGCTGTCCTCCAAAAAACTTGTCAGCAGATGTTTAGCAGGGCAATAAATATTAGTGACTTTTTGCTGATCTACATAGCTCCATATCATTTATTTCATGGAGCTTTCCTTTCTTGAAGGACGTATTGGGGGTGTGATTTATTTCGAGGATTTGAAGAAGAATTCAGAAGTCAGAATTCAGGAGTCAGAATAAATCAGTCGGGGATTCAGACCCGCGACTGATTAAAGACCACCAAACCTACGATTTGGTGGGGGTGTTAAACCCGGCTATTCAGACGCTCTCTACGAGACGCTGCGCGAACGTGGACTCGCTTTAAGCGAAGCCATGCCGTTGGCGCAGCCTCTCGTAGAGAAGGCTTTACGCTGCGCTATCCGCCACTCGCACAGAATTCATTCTGAATTCTGACTCCTGACTCCTGAATTCTGTTCGATCAAAATTGGGTTACTTGCAGTGTCGGCAGATTATCCCCCTACTGATGCGGTTAAGTATTCACGTTTTACTGAGATGATTCAACTGTCGGCTCCTAATGGCAACGATGTCTACGATGGGCTACGCCTACGCAATTGAGATTCACTCTTTAATGTATAGTCAAGGGAATCCCGTTATCTTTGGGTTTTAAATTGAGAATAAACGGAACAGCTTTCAATACCCAATCGGACACGAGTGTATAATTAGCAGCTTCTTTTCCAAAGCTAATAGAAAGCATATCTGTATGAATAATACCTGGATTGAGGGGTATAGCAGCCATACCAGTTGGCAATTCTTGTGCCAAAGAACGAGTTAATCCTTCGATTGCCCACTTGGAAGCACAGTATGGTGCAACTTGGGCTGAAGTCGAACGTCCCCAGCCGGAACTAAAGTTAACAATAATACCCCGTTTCTTTTTCACCATTGCTGGTACGAAATGGCGAATTATATTCGCTACTCCTTTGATATTGATATCTATTAGATCAGAAAATTCTTCAGATGGTATTTCCCACAAAGGTGCTGGATAATTAGTAATTGCCGCATTATTAATTAATATATCTGGCGGTTCATATTTTTGAAGTACGTCTAGTGCCCATTTTTTTACAAGCTGTTCATTTGCTACATCTACAGAAGTGAAATCGTTGGGCGCACTAAAATTCTGGCGTATTTTATCAATAGCATCTGATGAACGGGCGCAACCAATAACAGTATGCCCTTGTTGAATAAAACCCTTGGTCATCGCATAACCTAGACCTTTACTTATGCCTGTAATTAAAATGAGCTTACTCATATTTTTCTGCTATTCCTGTTCTGAATCAATAATTCGTGGAAAACCAAGTGGAAGATCCTTTTGTCCAAGAATGGAAGAAGTTAAGCTATTGCCGTCCCTGCCACACTAGCAGAGATTTTTGAATTAACCTTAGCGTAGCCACTGATACCACCTGCTGCAACTGCAATACTTAAATCGTATAAATTATACAGATTTTGGTAAAACATTCAAAAGTGGTAGATGAAATTTAACTTATTTACCTAGCAAGATACAAGAAGTATTCGATGTTTTATGTTCTAGTGAAAAACAAGGGAACTAATAAGGGATTTTGCGGAGGTCGAGGAAGCAAATCTAAAAGCGGCTTTAGCAAAGGTTCAAACTGAGGAGGAAGTTCAGGTAGGATAGCCTCACTTTTTTTGCGATGGCGTAACCGCCTGCTGGAAGCGATCGCCACATACTTGGTTGCAATAGTTGCAGATTACTTTAAGTGAGATTAACCTGAAGGCTCGAAACTAAGCCAATCACAATTACAACAGGAGAACATCGTGCAAATCCAAATCCATACTGGCCATAACATCGAAGGTCACGAAGCACTAGCAACTTAGGTTAGTGGTGTAGTGGAAGAGAGCCTGAGCCGATTCAGCGATCGCATCACTCACGTTGATGTTCACCTGAGCGATTTACAAACTCAATTAGGTAAAGGCAGCACTTACCTTAAGACCGTGGCTTGACAAGGGAGATTTAAGAGTATGACCGAATCAGTATAGCCACAGTGATTCATTCTTGAACCGATTTTCCATCGAAAAATTCGATGATTTGATCCGTCCTTTCACTGTTCCATCCATTTAAAAGAACTGAACCTCAAATACCTAACAGTCAGCGAAGAAAAGTATCAAAAGCTTATGCAAGCAAAGGCAATATTTGAAAGCAATCAATAAAGCTAGAAATCAGAGTTATCAAAAAAACAGGAAATAGATAATATGACATCTATTCAAGGAAACACAAAAATTTCCCAGGTCGAAACCCTTGCCAAATTATACCTGGAAGGCGACCCTGCCGAAATTTCTGATGCAACACTCGCAGAACTGTGTGATTGGCTCTGGGGTGAGTTTCAGAGTACCCCGCTCAATCTAGAATTCTCATGGTACGAGCGCTATAACAATGCCGCAGAGATGTTTACTGACATCAAGCAAAGTCATCTCTGGGTATCTCCCGATAATTACGACACAACGATGGGACTTAACCCCATCTATAACTTTATTTTCCAGGGAATGCACGACAATGACCACTACCTCACTCAGAGCGATTTCAGCCTAAAAGGAGAAATCGCCACCTACAATGCCACCGCCAAACGTGCGCCCAGCCTGGACATTCAAAAGATTATCTATTCTGAAAGTGTGCTGAGACCGGCTGCCTATATTTTCTTAGGTCATGCGCCGATCGCCAAAATTGTCTTTCCATAATTCAATACAGACACTCAATCTATAAGTGTCTTTGTCGCTCAAATTAATCTCTCTGCAACAAAGGAAACATCCCATGACTACAAGCATACTCTCATTGAAGATAACCAAAATTCGTTGGGCGGACATCATTGAGTATCCCCAGCATGGAGCTAAAAGTAAGGTTCTGCTAGAAGATGGAAACTGCCGCTATACGCTGATGTCTCTGGCGGCAGAATCGACCATTGCAGAACATACCAATCCTCGCAATGCGACTGTGAATGTGATTGAAGGAAAAGGCGTGCTGACGCTGGAAGATCAAGAGATTGTTCTAGAATCTGGAGTCTTTGCTTTTATACCCGCCAACGCACGCCACGCGCTTAAAGCAGCAACTAACCTCGCCTTTTTATTGACGCTTTCTGAACAGGTTGCCAACTCCAAACATTGACCTAGACGCATTCACTCTAGCTCATGCAGGATATCGCTTCAAAAAACTAAGACACTAAACATCATGATTCGACTGCTCGTTAATTTTTTGGAAGCCTTGTTGAATACTTTTTATCAGGGTCGCGATCGCGTCTTTGCACGATTTTTTGTACTAGAAACCGTTGCCCGTGTACCCTATTTTGCTTTCACCTCCGTTTTACACCTCTATGAAACGATGGGCTGGTGGTGCAAATCTGACTGGCTAAAAGTGCATTTTGCAGAGTTCTGGAATGAACTGCACCATCTGCTGATTGCCGAATCCCTCGGTGGGTACGATCGCTGGTACAATCGCTACCTTGCCCGGATAAGCACAAAAAGCTCTATCCCCTACAAGCACATCATTAGGTTTTAGAAAACTAGTCACGCTTGGATGTCCTCGACCCCTTACGGTGGGACAAAAAGGGCTAGGATGCGAAACAGTATAACTGAACAAAATTCGCGGTCTGCTAACCCTGTTCTGTCACTTGGGGAGAAGCCAATGCCTGAAAGCCTTTGAGAGCTTTATTTTTCAGCTTTTGGCTATAAATTTTAGTTTCTGTTAGAAAAGAAAAGCTCAAAACTTTATCAAATCAAAGTTTCAGAGTTTCGCTCCGATTATTGTTTTCCGAAAGTGACAGAACAGGGTTAACACAACAATTTTGCAATTTTTAAAAAGTGGTAATGCTTTTTTAAAGACTGCGTGTTGTCAACCCAGTACGACAAATAATTTGTTATTCTACACCTTCCTTAATTATCTTTTAGTAGAGAAACTACTAAAGTAAAAACATAATCTGAAAGTTCTATTTTTTGATTACTCTTGGGATAAGGTTCAGCCTTAATAAACTCTATTAAATAATTATCAATTTTTTTGATAGCTAAATCCCTCCGGCTTGCATTGTAAATCAAATTTGATTTTCCCAAATCTTCCTTATCTACTAAAACTTTAACAATAATTTGTATTTGTCCTGCCCAGAAACAATTTAGATCGGAAGGACATCTTGAATCTTCTGTTACGTCTAGTAAAGTTAGTTCAAACTTTCCAGAGTTTATACTAGCAATTTCACTAATTTTCAATTGAAACTGCTCTCCAAAATCAGCACTAACCATGTTATGTCGTGTTTCATTATAAAATGTATGAGTTAAAAAAAGATTTGTATTTAATTTTTCTGGTACATATACTACTAAGGCATGATTATTAGCCAAAATCACACTAATAAAGAAAATAAAAATCAAACTCAAGACAATCAAAATTTTTGATTTGAATTTTGTCGATTTAAAGGTCATTTTTTACAATTGAAGGTAAGCTAAATTTTTCCAGAAAATCTCAAGACTCTGAACTCCATCAATCGCGGAACTCCAAAGTGTTGCGTCACAAACAAATATGTTAGCCGCACGGGATGCACTTGGTGAAATCTAAGAACATTTTGTAATTGCATAAAGTCGAGGTTTATTGAGTAGGGGCAGGAAATGCTCCTTTACCCCTACGCTTTATCTATAAGCCTGTGGGCAGACTAGTATCCTCAACAATTCCATTGAGCGAAGCCCCAAAACAATCAGCATTAGCCCCCATGCCAAACTTAGCGAAAACTGTCCAAACAGCTTTTCTTACCTTAGCGTGTTCGTCACTCGTTAAGCGTCCCTTCGTAAGCAAGTCATTAAGTGCGCTGAGTATTGCGTCACGTTCATCTAGGAAACTGGGATTAGAGGGAGACAGTTTTAAGGCATCAACGACCATTTGCCAGCCAATCTGATGACCGCGTTCTTGCGAGCCTAATGCATGCCCAATCTGGCGATTCATCTCCATTAATGTGGCGCACCAAATCTCACCGATATTATGTTCTTCGTTGTAGATCCCTGTCCCAAGTTTGCCAAAGCGATCGGGAAAGTTGCTATTGTAGGGAAAGTGACGGATACCTCTTGGATTATCAGTCACCCAATCGCCTATGACAACTTTCTCAACTGGCTTACCGAAATTTTGAATCGTCAGAGCAAAATAGTCACCCCAGCCTTCACCCATTCCCCGACTTTGAGGCTGTTGGAGTCCCCGTGGACTATTCATTCGACCACCGACTAAACGGTTAGTCACGCCATGAGCAAATTCATGGAAGACTACATCTGCATCAAAAGCAGTATGCCGACCAGGAGGATCTACCAACCCCATGTTCATAATGGCTTTTCGCCCATCTGCCAGGGTTAACATATTCGCTGTTCCTCTAACGGTACCAAGAAAAGCGCGAGCATCCACCGGATCGCCAGCAGTTCCTTCCCCTGTAAAATTTATCTTTTGAAAGTTACCGACTGCTTCATTGAAGCCCAACAGGTAGAAGAAATCGTGCATATAGTTGCAGAAGTAGAAGATGTTTAATATCTTCTGTTCATGTCCATCAGGGTCGTTAGGATTGAACACGACATTACCATTTTGCTCCTGCCCCTGAAGTTTCTGAATTTCACGTTCTTGCCGTCCTGGAAATATTTCCTCCCAAAGAGCCGCGATAGTATTATTGCCAACGGACTGGTTGTTAGTACACCAATCACCAGGGAATTGAGGAGGCAGAGGTTGGGGGACTGGAACAGGATACTCATTCAAGTCTCTGGGAAAACGAATCATTCTTCGTGGGGTAGTCCTGGGATTTTCTGTATAAACATTGCCCTCCACAACCGTTCTCATTAAGCTTTGACAGTAAAGAATGTCTGGGTTAGATTGATCGGCTGAGATAATAACTTCGTATTGATCTTGATAATCTGGCAGAGTAATCTGCACGTACCATCCGAGACGTGTCTCAGGATTTTGATAAAAAAGAACCAGATGAGCGGAAATCAAGTCAGCAAAAGGCCCTTTATCCAAGACTGTCGGTTGACTCGGCATGGGAAAAGTAACTAGCACTCGCGGGTTGTAATCGGACAAGTCCACGCTGATAGGGGTTATTGACTGTCCCCAACCGTCTGTTATTTCCTCAGTTTCATTGGGGTTAGCGATATACCCAGCAGCAGCTGTTACGGCTTGGGTAACATCAATTTGCGGCGCAATATTAATCCCGGTTGGGAGATTAACGTTATTTCCGACGACTTCATTAATCTTCTGGTTAGAAGAAAAGCGAACAGTACGAACCATCTGAAAGACAGGAATACCGCGATAGGTTTGTTGTAAGTGAACCGCGCGACTATCAGCACTAGTTGTTTCAATGGTCGGGTCAGGGACGAATTCTACTGGTTCGCTGGGAGCAAATCCGAAAGCAGCACTAGTCTGGCTGACAAAGTTTAACGCTCGATCAATCAGCGATCCATCTGTGCTTGGGGCATTGTTTGAAACGAGAGTGTTGGGCGTACCTGTGAGTGAATTCAAATAAGCGACACTAACAGTATGGTCTCCAGGCAATTGATTAGAGACAGATGACGCAAATTCGCTGAGTTCATCAATACGCGTTTGAGTCGCACGATTTGTGCTGAAATTACGACGGTCAATAGAATGTACCATTGTGCATACCTAACCTTTTTGTAATGAGAAAGCAGAAGTTAAAGAACAAGGGAAAAACTAGTAGTTCGCCAAGTGAACTTGGCGGGGTAAAGGGAAAGGGGGGGCCCCCACGAAGTGGGGATAAGGGGCAGGGGTAAAGGTTTTAAATCCCTTACCCTTTCCCCTTTCCCCTTTCCCCAGACCTCACAAGCGCATTTTTGGGTTGGCAGACTACTAGGTTTTAATAACCTTCTATGGGCTGATCCCAAATTAAACATTTGCTGTCACCCATGCAGCAGCGCCAACTACGCGGGCAATATCAGCCGCATAGTCAAAATCCACAAACTTATCTTCCTTTCGGTGATAGTTGACGTTGGGTTCAGCTTCGGGTGATGTTGGATCGGGTCCAACGAAAAAGTCCTCTGAGGTAATGCAAGCTGCGTAGCCCCGTTGATGGAAACTTGCATGATCGCTCCTACCCTCGGCAGGGTCGGGTTGGGTATAGATTTGAGGATGTTCTAGCCTGGGAGAAAGAACAGAAACTAGCCGTTCAAGACGTTGGGCGAGAACGAGCGATCGCCTCTGCACGTCGGCGCATTTTGCATAACCAACGTGAACTTCAAAGGAACGAGGAGCTTCGATGTTGTAACCAATCATGTCCATCTGGTACACGCCAACAATGGGGGCAGCGATCGCCGCTTGCGTTCTGGCGTAAGCTTGGCTACCAACTAAGCCATGCTCCTCGGCATTAAAGAGGATAAAGCGAATTGTTCTCTTAGATGGGTTAAGGGAATTAAGCTCTTTGATGACCTCGGCAAGCCCTAAGACAGCAGCAACTCCACTTGCATCATCATCGGCACCGGGGGCAGGATCATTTTTGGCATCGTAAGGCCTATCGCTGGCAGCAGTAGAATCTAAATGGGCAGTGACCAGAACTATCTCCTGTGATTGACTGCCTTGAATTTCTGCCTCGACGTTGTATAACTCCCGTCCTTCGTGGACAAACTGATTCATTCTGACACTAAAAATATCTCCCCCAATGCTTTTTAGGTCTTGTGCTAATGCTTCTGTAACCAACGGCATATCTGGACTGTGAATATGTCGGCTTTTGATAATTCTCTGCTGCTCATTGAGAGGTTTGATCCCTGCATACCTTTCCACATGGCTGCGAATTTTGTCGGGTGTAATGGCTTTAAATTTGTCTAATTCAGCCTGAATTAAGGATGGCTCAGTGGTAGGGGAGGTTAAAAAGCCAGCAGTTCTCGCATTATTACCTTCTCCAAATGGTTCGAGCAAACTAAGATCGGGCAGCAGTTTCAGATTATGTCCGTGTTGGGCGTTCTCAAAATGATAGTCCTCTACTGAGCGATCTGATGGTAAGGCAACGAAAAGACCTTCGGTTGAAGAAGCCAAAACCATTTTAGAGGATTCATCATTAGCAAAAAATTCCGTCGATCTTCCTTGTGGGTTGAGAAAGCCAGTGCTTTTTTGAAGATCGTCCCGTAGTAAATAAACTTCTGTAGTCAGGGGATCGTCTTCACTACCCAAGCGATCTACTGCAAATCCCAAATCATCAAGTCTCATCGCCGCTTGGCTTGTGGCGATCGCATAAACCTGATTTCCTTTGTCACCAGTCACATACAAAGGTACAACAGGTAAAGATTTAATGACTTGCTGCCATCCCTGTTCACTGCGATCGCTTGGGACAGTTATGCGAATATACCTTAAATGGCTACCATTAAGCACGTCCCAGACTAGACAAGGATGTGGAACTACACGCCAACCAGCTTGTATTGCATAACTTCGCTCATGACTATCCTCACCAACAAATAGACACTGGTTTGGAGTATCAGAATGGCCTGCTTGACGTGCTGTAAACTGAAAGATTTCTGAAGAGTTTTTTGCACCATAAATGATTAGATCAGAATCGAAAAGATCATAAATTTGGCACTTTTCCAGCACTCTCTTTACGTTTTCGGGTTTATCATCGCCGATATTCGATATGATTCCGATGCGACTGTTGCGCTCACGCAACTGCCGCAGTATATCAGGCACATAAGGATAAACATCTAAACCTTCAAGGCGATAGGGAAAGGGTGAAATTCTTGGAGATCCAAGAGTACCGCCTATGTCAAAAAAAATAACATTATGGGTGTTTTCACTCATAATTTAACTTCTCAAAATTATTTACAATGCTCTTTATTAAATGAGGCTTTCTGGTAGCAATCGTACAGAAACTTAAGCTAAAAAACTTTTTACTTGCTTTTGATACAAATCATCCACTATGACAAAGATTGCCTTTTTTCCTAATTCACATTAGGCGTAAGTGGATACGCACAACTTTGGAGATAGTTAAGCAATGGTTGTATACCTTCAGGTAAGCTCAAGTCATCAAATGAGACATTGCACTCCTCGCCCTCAGCCGTTTCAACAGTAATGTTGTAGTTAAACAAGTCGCGGGCATGTGGCGCGTGATTACTTTTAGCTTTTTGTAAAATGCCACTTTGTTCCACTAAAGACTTTAATTTAGCCGCTTCGTTGCTTGGAAGTAAGTTTGTATCCACTTCACAACCCCTTCTCAAGCCTGCGTATCCTCCTGACTGAACGAACTTAACTTTCATAGTTGAGTAAGCCTCACTTATTGGCTGATTGGCAAGAAAAAGAAGAAGGATGAAAGACAGAAGATATAAAAATAAATGCTTCATACAGAAGAGCGGTCATACACTTTATACTTCACACTTGCTTCTTCTCCTTGCCATCCTCTCAAAGAGAGGGGAAATTAAGCTTGCTTGTCATTTTTTCCATTGGAGTGAGGAGTGAATGGCACTAAGTTAAGTCTAAAAGCAAGTACTGTAATGAGTGTAAGGGTTGGAGAGGAGCAGAGGGGAAGAAGAGAATTTATCCCTTTGGCTCAAATGCGAATGGCACGCTTAAAAAACACAAACCCTTAATATAGCTGGTTTTCGGGCGTAAGGGGTAGGGATGTAAGGGAAAAAACGAAGAACCAAATAATACTTACAAATCAACAACTTCCCTACACCCTGCCCTGGCAAAGATTTCAGCTTTTGTTCATGACATTCGACTCAGATACTCGTGGAGCTTCTTCTTTCTCCCGTGCTTCTTTGCTCTCCTACGCTTATGGTGTCTTGACCATTCATTCCATCTGTGTTAGTGCCATTCAAATGAGCAGCCTTTGGTCTATATTGTGGATGCTGCATTGTCCCACAAGCGCAACGACGACTAGGATACATACCAAAATTGGATAAATCAATGTGAGTCCCAAAAGCTTTTGGTCCCAAAACTTCCCGAAATTCAAAGTTGTTCTGTACAAATTTAGCGCAATCGTGATTACCGTCTGTTTGAGCAATTCTAATCATGGCATTAGCCACATCTGCAAAGCTGGCATTAGTGTTTGGGGACTCAATGATAGCACGCAGCACAACCTCACCCAAATATTTCCCAGTTTGGTAGAGAACTTCGGCACTATCTTGCACATAGGGATCTCTGCGTGATGTAAACAAATCTGCCAAAGTGTCGAACACTCCTCCTGTAAATACCTGAGACAAGTCATGTACCTCAGGAGTAACCTTACTGAGTTTTAAGTTATTATCTGCATTTCGCAACCCATTACGTAAGTTAAAAGCCAGTCCAAATTCCTCTGCTAGTTCAGCCAATATATTCTTTTGATGTAAATCTGCTTTCGTCTCCGCGACAATATACTCGACCAAATCCAACTGAGACAGAATCAAAAAGATGGATGTCAAATCACCAAATGACTCGTGTAAAGCTCCTGTTTGTGCTGGCGCATCCCATAAGATCCATTCAGGCTTTAGCGAGTCTAATATTGCATGTCCAGTTTCGTGGGCAACAATATCTAGTGAACGACAAGTAAAAACTTTCGAGGTTAAATTTGAATCTTTAAAGGGAGTGAAATAGAAAAACTTTAAAGCTTTTTCCTCACGGCTATAAAAGGCATTTGCCGTTTCTCCTGCATGAGGATAAACATTGATTGCTTGCTCACCATTATCTTGACTCCACTGCCAATTCAACTTTTTCTTCAATACTCTTTGGTAGAAAGTAAGAACTTGACGCACGACAGTATAAGTATGTACCGCATCGAAAGCTTCCACATTTGCAGCAGGGTCTGGTAAAAAATCTCGATTAACATCCGCAGGAACAGGCACAACACCCTTTATTCTAATTTGGGAGTCACTAGGCCCATCGTTTACTTCGGTGTGAACATAAACAGTTCTTGGCAATTTTAGTTCTGTTACAGAAGGATCTTGCTTCCAAATACGCGTGCGAGAACCAAGTATAGGTGGATTTATTTGTGCAGGCAAGTCCAACATTTTCTCTGCTACAGCGCGAACAGCTCCCTTTTCAGTAGCAAGAGTCTGGAATTTATCAAATTTGTGAGTGATTGGTTTAGCCGCTGATTCAGTGGTCATAATTATCCCTCTTTATATGGCATTATGCTTTTTTAAGCATTATCAAGTATTGGTTCTGTAGTAGTTAGTGATTAGCTTCAGTTAAGATTTTTAATATCTGTAGAGATATCTAAATCCTAGTTTTATCTATTAAAATTAGGAGCTAAATAAGTAGTAAAACCAAAACTATTGTTAAGCCCGTAATTGAATTCTCACAGTTAGATAGAAAAACTTTAAGACTGAAAGCTATCCCATTCATCGAGCAACATTCTGAATTCCCAATAGTTATTAAGTAGACATCCCGAATAATTGATTCTGCGTTGCTCAAAATCCTTAGTAGGGGCGAACGTAATACGGTTCGGATAAGCATTTTTCACAATCGAGTGTGGTCTGGGGAATGGCCTTGCAGGTATTGGGTAAAGGATGTATTCAAAACCAATACCTTTAACCGAACCGTATTGGGGGCGAAGGGTTGTTCGCCTTCATATCATTTCTGGAGATGTCTAGTCTTAAAAAATTGGGTATTTGATATCTGAATCATGTTTCGATACATGATTTCATTATGATAAGTTCAAATACTTAATCCTCTAACTAAAGTTAGAGGATAAGTAAGCCAAAGGTATAGTATTGCTGAAAATGAGACTAATTAAGACAAACCTCGTCTCTTTATTGGGTAGATTTAGGTGATTTCAATTAGCAAGTTGTCAATACAACAAAATACGGCAACGATAAACTCTTCAATAGAAAGCATCTTTCCCTCATTCTAGTCATGGTGACGATTTTCTCTCTCCAGATGAGGATTGTGGGATTTTTCTTTTCAATCATTCGTACACCAGCCTTTTGTAACGAAACAATACCCGGATTTCTCACCAGAATTCTCAAAGCCTTATACAATCTAGATTCTGGTTTTTCACACTGCATCAACAAATAAACTGCTAAAAATGCCCGAAACATATTCTGGGTAAGGATTATGAAAAGTGCGATGCCTGCGGCGGGCGTAGCCATCGCAGGGCTTGTGAGAAATGCGGGAATAAGTCGCACATCGCGTTTTGTAAAGAAGTTTATACTATTACATTCACTTTTATAGCATTCAGATAATCTTGAAAATATTAGTAACTATGTATTGAGCTTGTTCTTTTGTCGAATAACAAATTATTTGTCGTTGTTAACACATTAGTGCCGCTCTACAATGCACCTGCCAAGTTACGCAATATCAAGCATTAGCCCATTATACGCAGCATAAGTCTTTTTTACCTGCCGTTGTTCTAAGGAATCCAAAGTACTACAACATAGCTGGGATGGAAATTACATCAATTTAAAAGTTTAACGACATTAATTTCATAACACGACAAATAAATTGTTATCCGACATTTGCTATGGGGAGATACTTCCCAGCAATTTTTGTTAAAAATACTATAAGTAATTACAAGTATGGATTTGCCGCAACCCCTGGAATCCCCCTATGGATTCTGGAAGTCTCCTATTACTGCTGACGCTATCGTTGCTGAAACGATTAATATTCAAGAAGTAGCGTTAGATGGCAAGGACGTTTATTGGATCGAGTCACGACCATCAGAAAAAGGTCGATATGTAATTGTCAGACGAACTGCCAATGGCGAAATTGTCGATATTACTCCAAAGGGTTTCAGTGCTAGAACACTAGTCCACGAAAATGGAGGTGGTGCTTTTGTTATGAAGGACGGAATTACATATTTCTCAAACTTCAGCGATCAACGGATTTATCGACAAACTAATATAAACACCCCCCAGCCATTGACACCTGATGAGAAAAAACGATACGCAGATGGTGATTACGACGTGGCTCGGAATCGAATTATCTGCATCCAAGAAGATCACACAAATGAACTCGGTGAGCCTGTCAATTCTATTGTTGCGGTTGCGGTTGCTGACAGTAGGAAATTGGAGTCTCTAGTTCAAGGTAATGATTTTTATTCATCTCCTCGACTGACTCATGATGGTAAGCAAATTGCCTGGCTAACCTGGAACCATCCAAATATGCCTTGGGTAGCCACAGAATTGTGGATTGCTAATTGCACAGATGAGGGGAAACTGGAGAACTCACAAAAAGTTGCAGGTGGTTCAGCAGAATCAATATTACAACCAAAGTGGTCGCCGGATGGTTTACTCTACTTCATTTCTGACCGGAGCGGTTACTGGAACCTCTATAAATTTGTGAATGGCAAAGTTGAACCAGTTCTTTTGGATGAGGCTGAGTTCGGTCAGCCTCCTTGGCAGTTTGGAACTTCTACCTATGCATTTGTATCTGCCAACCATATCGTTTGCACTTATGCAAAAGGAGGAAGGTGGATACTAGGAATCATTGACCTTTTGACGGGTTTGCTTAAGCCTATCGATACACCGTTCACTTATTTCACAGCTGTTCATGCTACACCCAGAAAGGTTGTGGCTATTGCAGGTTCACCCACTATGACCTCGGCGCTAGTTCAGATTGACTTAAAGACTTACGAAGTCGAAATCCTACGTCGGTCTACTCAAGAAAACCAGCAATGGCAACCTTATTTTTCTACTTCTGAAGCTATTGAGTTCCCCACCGAGAAAGAGTTGACAGCACACGCCTTTTTTTACCCTCCCAAAAATCCTGAGTATATTGCACCTGCTGGAAGTAAACCTCCTCTATTAGTGATGTGTCATGGTGGTCCTACCGCAGCATCTGACGATACTTTAAATTTGTCAAAACAATTTTGGACAAGTCGAGGGATCGCAATTCTTGACGTTAACTATGGTGGTAGCACTGGATTCGGTAGGGAGTACCGCGATCGCCTGAAAGGAAAATGGGGAATTATTGATATTGATGACTGTATCAATGCAGCGAAGTATCTCATTCAAAAAAATTTAGTTGATAGCCAACGGATAGCTATAACAGGAGGAAGTGCTGGTGGATATACAACATTAAGCGCCTTAACGTTTCGCAATTTCTTTAAAACAGGAGCCAGTTTTTATGGCGTTAGTGATTTAGAGCTTTTGGTTCGGGATACGCACAAATTTGAGTCGCACTATCTCGAATGGCTAATTGGCCCTTATCCAGATCGACGTGACCTCTATGAAGAACGCTCTCCTGTGCATCATGCTGACAAACTCTCTTCGCCTCTGATATTTTTTCAAGGCAATGAAGATCGAATTGTTCCTCCCAACCAAACGGAGAAAATTGTCGAGGCGTTGCGGGGTAAAAATATTCCCGTAGGTTATTTTCTCTTTGACGGCGAACAGCACGGCTTTCGGCAGGCAGAAAACATCAAGCACGCTCTAGAAGCGGAACTGTATTTCTTCGATCTATGGCTGACAAAATCAGGTTTGCGTTTTTGATTTATTACCGTTTTGGCATAATCCACATAATAAAATATGACAAATAAGACTATACAACACCCAGAACGCTGGACTCGCGACTACATCTTCGACATTCTGCGTGAGATAGGCATTCACTACATTTTTGGTGTACCAGGTACAAATGAAATTCCAATTATTGATGGCACATCATATCCAGAAAATGAAGTCCAATACATTGAATGTTTACATGAAAACATCGCCATCGGTGCAGCGATGGGTTCGGCACGGATGAGCGGCAAACCAGGCGTTGTTGTTGTCCACGTTACACCGGGTATCGCTCATAGCATCGGTAATCTTTTCAACGCCTGGCGATCGCATGTCCCCTTAGTAATACTTTGTTGCCAGCAGCAAAATGAGTTAGTAACACAAGAGCCACTCTTGGCCTCAAACCTCGTTGATCTGGCACGGCAGTATACGAAATGGGCACATGAGGTTCGGACACCCGAGGAAATTGGGCTGGTTTTACAGCGTGCGTTCAAAGAGGCGATCGCGCCGCCTAACGGTCCAGTAATGGTCGCCATCCCGTGGGAATTTACAATGCGCCACATTGATGCCGAAGATCGTATTCCAGGGATCACGCAGATATCGCCCCATTTCACTGGTGACTCATCAACAATCGAGCAAGCGGCTTTGCTGCTGGCAGAAGCAAGGAACCCGATTATCATTGCTGGTGATGCGGTTGGCTATGCTAATGCTTGGCCAGAGTTACAGGAACTCGCGGAACTCCTGGGCGCACCAGTACTACTCCAGACCTTCAGTAGCGTGGCGAATTTCCCCAACGATGACTTCCATTGGCAGGGAGAACTCCCTGGTACCCAATTAGGAATGCAACAAGTATTTCAGGATCATGATGTTGCCTTTTTCTGCGGCTTCGGTCTTCAAGCTCAGATTACAGTCTTCAAGTATTCCGACGGTCCTCTGATTCCCCCCAGTGTTCAGCAGATTTATTTGACGAATAACACCTGGGACATCGGCAAGAACTCTTATAGCCAGGTGGGAATTCTCGGCGATATCAAAACAACACTCCCACTGATCAACAACCTTGTTCGTCAGAACCCCCCAGCAGAGGCGGTAAAGCGCAACGAGAATCTGCGACAACTCAATGTTCAGCGACATCAACAGTGGCAACAATATTTGGAACTAGCGCTAACAAAAGATGAGATTTGGGCTGTTGTCATTGCTGACGCGCTCCGCGAGGCGATTCAGGAGCGCGGTCTGGAGAAACAGTTTGTGTACGTCCATGAGGCAGTCTCCGATCCAGCACCGTTCCAGTATTTTCTTCCACTTGGCAATGATGGGGCCGTACCCATTAGCTACTATTGCGTAGCTGGCGGCTCCCTCGGCTGGTCAATGCCTGCTTCTCTGGGAATTAAACTCGAAAGCTTTGGTTGGCAAGGCATCGAGACGCGCCTGGTCGTTAACGCCGTCGGTGACGGCTCATCGCTGTTTTATCCGCAAACTTGGTGGACTGCGGCACACCGCGAACTCGGCATACTCTATATCATTACGAACAATCAGGAATACCAAACACTGCAAAGCGGACTGCAACAGGTAGTCGCTGCATATAGCTCTGCACCTGGCTATGGCTGGAAACCGAAGACTAACGACCCTGAGTATCTGCGAATTGAGAAGCCAAAACTCGACTTTGTAGCTCTGGCGAGGGCCTTCGGTGGTCAAGATGGTGAGATTGTAGAGACTTCTCAGGACGTTAGTTCTGCTGTACGGCGCGGCATCGATTATGTATTGGAGAACCGGCGCTCGTATATCCTCGATGTACGAACTGCCAAAGACACGCTCTCAACGCCATTGACCCAGCAGATGTCTGCACGCTATACCGCACAACCGCCACTCAACTTTTTTCATCGTCAGGCGGAAAAATCATTTTTGCGGACGCAGGCTCCTGGCGCAGCGGTGAATGTTCCGATTATTTTTTAAACCAAACACCAATAGAGGATGACAAATCATGGCAGAAATCGATATTGCGATCGTCGGTGGTGGTGTATCAGGCGTCTATAGTGCGTGGCGGCTCAAACAAGCCTACCCAGATCAAAATATCGTTGTCTTCGAGGGGAGCGATTATATTGGGGGGCGTTTGCTCTCAGTGCGCCCGCCCGATATTTCAAACATGGTTGCGGAACTTGGGGGGATGCGTATCCTCCCAGCAGTGCAACCACTGATCGCAAAGCTCATCGGAGAGCTTAATAAAGTCCTCCCACTAGAGCAGCAGATTGAGTTGTATGATTTTCCGGTCGATCAACCACAAAACATCGCCTATCTCCGTGGTGTCTATCTCCGGCTTTCCGATTTCATTATCAAACCGGATAAAGTGCCGTATCATCTCTCGTTTCTAGAACGTGGTGGTACAGCAGGCAGCATCATCATCAATGCGATTGAGCAGATTGTACCGGGAATCACAAATCCAAAGCTTACTGAATCTCAACGCCGAGAGATGGTGCAGAACGCGAGTTTTGCTGGAACACCGCTCTGGAAACAAGGCTTTTGGAACGTGCTAATACGCATCATCAGCGGCGAAGCTTACGAGCTCGGCATCGATGCTGGTGGCTACAACTCAACACTCACTAACTGGAATGCCGCTGATGCAATTCCCTGGTATCTCTCCGATTTTGGCATTGACCCGCAATACAAGGGTTTTAAGAAAGGATTTCAGGAGGTACCCAAATCATTAGCGCAGCTTTTCTCCAAAGCTGGTGGCGAAATTCGGCTTAATACTAGGCTCGACGGCTTCGATTGGAAAAACGCCACATTTGAACTGAGCATCCAAGGAGAAACGATCGCTACAAAATCATTGATCCTCGCTATGCCGCGCCGCTCACTCGATCTGCTTGTGCCTACAAGTCCGCCTCTGCTGGAAATTCAGCACCTCATCACCAGCGTCACACCGCGCCCACTCTTCAAGCTCTTCACAACCTATACTAACCCGTGGTGGCGTGCAGCAGGCTACACGGACGATGGTAAGTTCATTCCAGTTGAGTCTGGACGAACAGTCACAGACCTGCCAGTGCGGCAAACCTATTACTGGCCCAAGGACGACGGCAAACCAGCCACCGAGGGGCCATCGATGCTGATGGCAAGTTATGATGATGGCACAGACATCGGCTTTTGGGACGGTCTCCGCCCACGACGGCATCAGGCTTGGCAAGCGCATCGGCAGGTTGCAGAATTAGTGAAAAATCCATACCTGGGGACAAGCAAGCAACAGTCTAACAGCGAATGGGACAAATACGTGGCACCGGCACCAATGGTTGAGGAGGTGGCACGCCAGCTTGGGATTATCCACGGTCTCAACTATACACCGGATGTGCAGAACGCCGCATTCCGCGACTGGGGTGATGACCCGTTTGGCGGTGGATGGAATAGTTGGAATATCGGTGTAAAAAGTTGGGAGGTGAAGCAACAAATTATCCAACCGCTCGGCACTGATTGCTCACTCTACATCTGTGGTGAAGCCTATTCAGACGCTCAGGGTTGGGTTGAAGGCGCACTGCAAACGTCCGACATGGTGCTGGAAAAGTTCGGTATTAGCCCCTTACTGTCTAGTACAGTACAGCGTAAAAAGCAGACCATTAAATAGCCAAAACTTTGCCCTTGTATGTCCACTTAAAAGGTCACGAGAAACGCATCTTATTTACTAATAAAAACTAAATTGACATAGCCACAACAAGCAATACCCGCGTTCAGTTCTAAAAATACTAAGGAGTCATGATCATGAGTACTAAACCAGAACAAAGTCCATTAAGCTTTGTTGCCCCAATTAAGGCCCCAGTGCCAGAAAACTATAAAGCCCTAAAGGAAATTTTAGAAACTGGGACTTTTGGAACAGCACTAGATCAGATTGGTACAGTGCATTTTGGGCGTTTTATGTTCCTCGAAAAAGTTACGCCAGAATCAGGGGAAGAGTATTATGCTAAATTTGCACTCTTTACCGCCTATGACGGAGATTTTAATAAATATGTTGATGACTTTGTTGCAGTGGTTGGTGACTTTTTCAATACAGTGTTAGTGCATTTAGAAAATGCTGAAGGGTTAATTCCAGTCCAAAAAGACTCTGAAGCTTTTGCTGATTATATACAAAAATATAATCAACCAGTAAAAGTTTGGTATAGTGCTTATCCTACTTTAACTGTGGTTAAAATTCGTCAGCTTGCGTCTAACTGCTAAGAGGTTATCTGGAAAGTGTTTCACTGTGACTTTATGCACTTTTAGATCCCCCCTAACCCTTCGATAAATCGGGGGGAACCGGAATCAAAGTCCCCCAATTAATCGGGTAATTTAGAAGGATCTAAACTTTTGATACCAATAAGAGGACTTTTCAAACATCCTTTAAACTAAAACTTACTTTAGTGGCAACCACACCCCTAGAGTAAGTTGTAGTTAATTAATCTGAAAAGTTCTATTTGGCAACACTTTTATTTAGAGCTGGACTGAGCAAAAAGGCAGAAGATGTAAGCTTTTTTGTCGCCAAGTTTAAGGCAATAATTCTCCATTTGTCAAACATCCTACTTCTGAAATTGAGAAAATCTATGACAAATGAAAAAACTCTAACGCAGCTTAACTTTAGTGATATCCAGGGTTATATTATCCGTGGCTATAACATGAACAATGTGCGGCATTTTGTTCTATATATTAAAGATGCGAAGGGCGTAAAGAAATTTATTGGTAGCTTGGTAAGCGGTAGTGATGAATCAATTCCTCAGATCACCACTGCTGCATGGTGGGACATAAAACCGAGTTATTGCTTAAATATTGGCTTTACTTTTGAAGGTTTAAACGCTCTCCAATTTGTTGCAGATATTGGTCAATCCTTTTCCGGTTCCAACTACAAATCATTTAGACAAGGTGCTATTGCTCAAGCAACTCAAGTAGGTGATATTGGAGAGAGTGCCCCTGATAAGTGGAAAGGTGGATTAGGAACATCTAATACTCATGTTTTGCTCTCGCTCTATGCTCAAGATAGTAAGGTGTTAGAGCAGCAATCGGATAAACTGCGATCGCTCTTTAAAGAAGAAGACGCACTTAAAGAGTTATCTTGCTTTGATGGAGCTAAACTTCCTGATGAGAAAGGCCAACCCAGCGATATAGTTCATTTTGGTTACAAAGATGGAATTTCACAGCCGAAAATAGAAGGTGTTCCTACAAAGCGTGGACTTTCAAAATCCCTCGACCCCCAACCTATTATTCCTGCTTATGAGTTTATCCTGCTGGATGATGAAAAAGCTCCTTACTATGTACCAACACCTCCGGAGTTGGGCTTGAATGGTAGTTTTGCTGCTTTTCGAGTCCTGGAACAAGATGTAGCTGGCTTTGAAAAGTTTCTCCAAGAGCAAAAAGATAAAATTGATTCAGACAAACTGGCAGCTAAAATGTGTGGCCGATGGCGCAATGGTGTCCCTCTAGACCTTTCTCCAGATGCTGATCAACTAACCTCCCCTAAAGAACCAATTATTTACGAACAATTTAATAATTTTGATTATTCTGATGATCCACAAGGATATAAATGTCCGATTGGTTCACATATACGACGCACAAATCCTCGTGCGGCAAAAATACAAGGGGTAACAAATATTCACAGACTCATCCGTAGGGGAATTCCCTATGGGTCTCTTTATAATCCTAACTCTCCTAATGATGGCATTGAAAGGGGATTGCTAGGTCTATTCATCTGTGTGAATCTCAAACGTCAATTTGAATTTGTCATGGAAGAGTGGGTGAATAAAGGAGATTTTGCTGGTCTACCTACAGATGCTAAAGCTCCCCTGATTGGTGCTAATGACAATAAAAGTGGTCAATTCGATATTCCCGTCTCCCCAGACAACCCTTCCATCAAGTTGACGGGTTTTGATCGATTCATTACAACCAAAGGAGGAGCTTACTGTTTTATACCTAGTATTACCGCGTTGCAACACATAGCTAGTCATTCAACTAAGTAAGTCGCGGAGAAAATTTCTAGTCTTCGTCGAAAGAGAAAAGAGTTTCACTTAGTAAACTTATTTACCAATCTTGAGATAATTCCTATGACATTTACCGATCAGAATCTAGCTACACAGCGACCGGATAGTCTAAAAGACTTTTGTTTGCCTCGACGCGAGAATTACTTTCCCTCCCCTGCGGATTGGAGAAATGAAGTGCTTTATTTTCTCTTACCCGATCGCTTTAGCGATGGTAAAGAGGATACACGTCCTCTGCTGAATCGACAGCAACTGAATCTGGCCCGCCCTAATCTACCGAATGGGCAGTCTTGGCGATTTGATAAATGGGCAGAGTCGGGAGGCGATCGCTGGCAGGGTGGGACACTCAAAGGATTAGAGTCGAAACTGGATTATCTGGAGCAACTGGGCATGACGACGATCTGGGTAGGGCCAGTTTTTCAACAACGGGGTCACTTGGATAGCTATCACGGTTACGGCATTCAAGATTTTCTAGAGGTCGATCCTCGCTTTGGGACTCGCCAAGATTTGGTCAGTCTGGTCAATAAAGCCCACGAAAAGAGACTACGCATTATCCTAGATATCATTTTTAACCATTCAGGATCTAACTGGCTCTATGCTCCGAATACTCCTGGGGGAGAATTGGAACCACCTTATACGTCTGGTTGGTATCAGTTTGGCACATGGCTAGGCGATCGCGGACAACCCATTGCGGTAAAGCCTCAAACGAGCGCAGAAGGAGTGTGGCCGAGGGAACTTCAGGAAGCAGATTGCTACACTCGTGCTGGCAAGGGAGATTTGGGGCGAGGAGACTTGGATGATCCCAATGCCGAATTTCGGCGTTCGGATTTCATCACACTACGAGATTTCCAGTTGGAGTATCCCCATCTGTTAGATAACTTAGCCCGATGTTATAAATACTGGATTGCGCTGACGGACTGTGATGGCTTTCGGATTGATACACTCAAGCATGTTACCTATGAACAAGCCCGAAATTTTTGCGGAACTATTAAGGAGTTTGCAGCCAATCTAGGTAAGAGTGACTTCTTTCTAGTGGGAGAAATAGCAGGCGGAGACTATAACCAAGACCGCTATCTGGATGTGGTGGGGCAAAATCTAAACGCTGCTCTGGATATCGCCGAGATGCGGGTAAATCTTAACCTGGTTGCTAAAGGGCTGATAGATCCAAGAGCCTAATTTAACGGGTTTGATCCAGGGAAAGCTGTAATGGGGTCTCACCGGAATATCGGACGGCGGCATGTTTCAATTTTGGATGATCACGATCATGTATTTGGTGAAAAAATCCGCTTTTCCAGTGAAGCTGCATCGGATCATCAGGTGATTGCCGGAGTAGCATTGCAACTGTTTACATTGGGAGTGCCCTGCATTTACGCTGGAACTGAGCAGGCATTGGCGGGGCCAGAACCGTCTGAACGGAGGTGGTTGCCCGACTGGAAGAAATCCGATCGCTATTTACGGGAGGCGATGTTTGGTCCAGAGCATCCCCGACAATCTGGCGTAGCGGGACTGCAAGCTTTAGATCAAAATTTACCTGGTTTCGGGCCATTTGGGACAGCAGGTGCTCATTGTTTCGAGCCAAATCACCCTGCCTATGTCCGAATTAAGGCAATGGCAGCAATCCGTAAGCAGTTCCCAGTGCTGCGATTGGGACGGCAGTATTTGCGACCGATCGCGATTCCCTTCTTAAACTTGCCCTTTGGTGATCACGGACGGAGTGGGGAAATTATCGGTTGGTCACGGGTTTTAGATGATGAAGAGGCGGTTTGTGTGCTGAACAGTCATGGAACGGATAATCGGGGAGCAAGAGTTTTGGTAGATGCCAATCTGAACGCGATTGAAAGTTTAATGACGGTGATTCTGAATACGGCTGAAGTGGCAAATCTGCCGGGTTACACAGGTCCTCACAAAGTTGGATCAACGGTGTCGGTGCAGCAACAAGATGGGACTGCCTATGTTGAAATCCAACCGATTTCAGCATCCGAATTTTTGATTCTGACGAATTATCCCTGAGGTCAAGCCGAGGTTTTGCGATCGCAGATGCCAAACAACTGACTAATTTACCACCAGGAGAATAGGAGGAAACTATGAAGGTGAACAGGAAAAACAGTTATTCCCCCTCGAATCGATTTAAATATCTAGCAAAATTATTAGGCGTGTTCATCCTGACTCTCTGTTTTGCGATCGCTGCCTTTCCCACATCAGCACAAGCCAGAGTTATGCAATACCAGAAAGGTAATTCTGCTGATGTCAATCCACTCTTATCTGGGATGGTCTATGACTTAGGCGGTGGGGGGCGTGATGTTGATCCGGCAATTCAGTGGATGATCAACCAGGTGAGGGGGTGTAGCAATTGCGCCACCAAAGTAGATGTGGTGGTGATTCGCTCGCCTGATGACGATCCCAGCAATGATGATGCTTACAATCAGCCTATTATGTGCATGCAGGGGGTCGATTCCGTAGAAACTTTCGTGATTGGCAGTCGGGAAGATGCTAATCAGTCTGATGTCGTCAATCGCATCCGGCAAGCCGAGGTAATTTTCTTTGCAGGAGGAGACCAATGCAACTACGCACGAAATTTTCAGCGCACTGAACTGGAGGATGCCGTAAAATCCGTCTATGCACGCGGGGGTGCAATTGGTGGCACTAGTGCCGGTGCTATGATCCAAAGTGAGTTTATCTACAACGCTTGTTTACAAGGACGAAAAAATATCACCAGTGACGATGCTTTACGCGATCCCTATGCAGACATAAGTTTTACCAATAACCTGTTCGAGTGGACAATCCTCAAAGGCACAATCATCGACACGCACTTTGATGTAGATGATCGTATGGGTCGCTTGATGGCATTCATTGCCCGCCAAATCCGCGATGGCATGGCAGATGAGGTTTTGGGCATTGGCCTGCCAGAAGCCACTTCGCTGGTTGTTGATCAGAATGGCATGGCTCAGGCTATGGGAAAAGGACCAGTCTACATTGTCTTAGGCGATCACTTACCTGAAAGGTGTGAGCCGGATCGATCATTCACGTTCTCTAATTTCAAAATATGGAAAGTAGATAATGGGCAGACGTTTGACCTAAAGAACCGACCTACCAGAGGCTATTATCTCAGGACGGTCAATCAGGGACAACTCAGTGCTGATCCTTACCGATCTAACTAATCACTTTAACCAAACCAATGTAGCGGGCTTGCCGCAGCCCTAAAGTGAGAATTCCTTGAGATAGCGTTCCCTCAACTCCCGCTCTTGCATGATAGAGCTTTTTCCAATCAGTGGAAAGCTGTTGTTTTCGCACAGTTTGCAAGAGCAACCTGAAATTTTTGTAGTCTTAAAAAGTAAAAGATATAAGAAAATAGGATAGCGCATTCAAATACTTTGGATTGAGTGTAAATAACCTTTCGCAGTGAGGATCTCCATATTTCATTATCAAGACTATTTTTTGAACAAAATCCTTCAGCAAACTTTTCATAAATCATTGTATTTGTTCTAGCAAGGTGAAGGAATGCACATAATTCTCCACCTTGCCAAAAGTTCTTCTGTTCGTTGTTTATTCTTTTTTATTTGCTCCCTCCAGATTTAAAAACAATATATGTAATCTGTAACTGTTTCTAACAGTCATGCCAGTATGTTTTTAGCAAAAATTTCCTGGTTAACAGCTATGTTTTCTTTGACAAAGTAAGAATTATGTGCACAAACTGAATCATAGCCAAACCATTGTTGTGAGCAACTTGTTGGGTTAAGTTTTAGAGTTTCCTCACTGATATCGAACATACCCCATAAAGTACCGCCAACGAGATCACCCTTGGCATCAAGGTTGATCCATTTGTTTACCATAGAGGGTCGGCGACCATCTCTATTTTCTGGGCGTAAGAAGTCGCGCACCGTTCCAATTGATAAAGCACTACCTACGGTAAAAAAGTTCGAGACATATCTTTGTAAAAATTGCTCATTAGCCTCAAGTTCTCGCAATCCTTCATAGGCAACTACAGTACCCCAACTGTGAGAAATGATGTCGATTTGGTTGTTATTAATCAGAAGAGGCTTGACAACATCTGTGAAGCAATCAATGATGCGCTGGCGCATTCTGCTGTTTAACATATAAATGAGAAAGTCGTCAATTGCCAGAGCCGCTGCATTGCTTTCTACCCAATGAGTCTGCATTGCTGAACTTCTGTGGAAACCACCGTTGGTATTTGTCGCTAGTTCTTGTCGCCGTCGATCTTCTAAAATAGCCATAATTTCTCGCCGCAGTTGCTGTTGCTTGGTGGTATCAACTGCATTGACAGCATTGACAAAAGTTTCGGTATTGACTAAATGACTCCATAGCACCTCCAAGCGCGTGTCACCAAGGTTTCCGTTCTTGAAAACTTCTCCGACGTGCGGTTGTAACGCCTGCCACCAACTGTCGGAATAATGCTCTCTATGTTGGCTAATCCCGTGTACATATACGAGATAATGGTTTCCAACTATGCGTGGTGAGCCATTGCCTAACTGTTGCGATCGCGTGATTGTATCTCCTAAGAAGACACTCCCATCTAGTATTTGTTCCTGACCAGAAATCGAAATTCCTACCGCATCGAAGGCGCGGGCGATCGCCTGCAACTTTGCATTCCGAACCTCAATCGCATCGCCTCGGAACAAGGTGCGACCAACGAGTTCAATCGCCCGCCGACTGTCTCTGAATAAGGAAGTCCGAGACAGATACTGAGTCAATGTTAGGTAGAAAAGCGCTGCAAGACTCTTGCGATCAAACAGATAAGCTCCTTGCCTATCCTTAGCTGTCATAATTTTGTAGGCAGCTAAATTGTGGATGCCGCTGTTGAAGTGAACGCCTCCCCAGTCACCGGCTTCAGTAATCGGCAAGTTCAGGTAATCTCGCATATGTGCAGGTTGCCGATATTTGCTAGGGTTACTGAGATCCCGGAGCGGTATCCCCGTACCTTGAAGTTCCTCTCCCATTTCCCAGTTCCATGCAGACAGATTTGGCTTTTCAAAATTAGAGACAATGATCCCAAAAATATCTGAGTAGGATTCGTTTAAAGCTCCAGATTCTCCCGCATACTGGAGCCGTGCCGTCCGATCAGTTACTCCGTGGAATATCTCGTGGGCAACAACATCAAGCCCTACAGCATAAGAACGGAGCTGTCCACGAACTTTCCTCTGACCATACACCATTTGCCCTTCTACCCAGGCCGCGTTCCGCCACTCCTGACCGTCCGGACTTTCATTTGCAACTATGCAGTTGATGCTGGAAATTAACGGCCCACCTATATTGTCAATACCATTACGACGGAGAACGTCCCGCAGGAAAATTGCTACCACCGCTGCGTTGGCGTGGGCACTGATCGCTCCTGGTGCCCACTCTGGTGGTTTGCCCACATAATTACCTGGTAATAACCCCGAATTCAAGTCCCGAAATTCAAAGTCGTAAGTATGAACATTCAAGTCAAGGTCTTGTAATGTTTTCCTATCTCCTGTCATTAAGTACGAAATTTTACGAAGCTTTTCAAGACCGTCTAGTGCTTCTTCGACCTGTTGTTGAGAAAGAGAGGCTCTATCTAGAACAGCGACACTCGGCGTTCGAGGTAATTTAGCAACGATCTCGCCATTATGTGCATCAATTAAGTAGTCCATTAACAGTGGTATATGCTTGTCTGTTTGTGTTTTCTCCCGACTTTGTTGGCGTACATCCTCAATTACGTATATTAAGCGCCATCGATCAACTGCTGTGTCAAAGTAGTAACACAAACAGGGTGTTGCTTCGAGTGGTTTCAATCCATATCCCGCTAAGTCATGAACCTTATTCAACGCCTCGGCTGGTGAAATCTGCGCTATGGTGTCTACATTTATCGGCTCTCCCAGTGACGAGTTGACTGCAAGTAGCTCGTTCCCATAGTCCATCTCAATAGTGATTAAGGAACCGTAAACTGGAATCTTGTTGTATGTTTGACGAAACTTTACAGTTTTCGTCTCAGTAAGGGGCAATGTCTCGGTGCCAAGGATTTTGAATTCACAAGTGGCGTTGTTCACTTCTGGAGCAGTAAACTGCGGCAGTTCCTTACTTGCCAGAGCCTGATTTAAGTGCTGACGAGCGGCTGTTTCTGGATCAAGGTTACGCAGACCTACAGCTTTTGTCGTGGCGAAGGCAGCTAACGAAGGTCTTTCAGTCCGCAATATATTAGCTACCCGATCTGAAGTCTCGTCTTTTGTGTGGAATGCAAAGGTGTGAAGTCCATTCTTACTCATTTATTTTTCCTCCTTTTTAATCGTGGAGTCAACTCCTAATGTGTGAGTTACAGACATAATTTCAATCTTTAGCAAGAGCTAAAGCAAGGAGAGCCAAATCAAGATCAACTGTCGAATTATTTTTCTTTATTAATTGTTTTAATCAACATAGAACATCAAAATCTAGTATTTTAAGTCCTTTTGATAGATAAAATTGTTTAGACTACTTAATTGGATAAAGTTCAGCTTATAATATCTCAAATTTTAATCAATTATGTTATGTCTGAGACAGAGAACTGTAGGAAACTACAGTGCCAAAGTTAATTAGATTGTCAGGTATGTACTCTGAAAGGCGACTTTGGTAGATAAAGGAGATACTAGCAATAAGTTTCTCAGTAAATAGAGCCTCTCTATTAAGCTTGGGCATTCTGAAGGATAAGAGGATAAGAAATGAAGTGTAAAAATGTTCTTATAATTTGAAGGTTATATAAATCTTTTGGCAATGAACGCAATAGTTTAAAATTCTTAACGCAAAAATGCTTAAGTATTCGATTCGATTAATAATACATTATTTTAAGTTCTTGGTATTGATTGACCAAATCTTATATTGTGCTAATTAGATCATGATGAAGACGACGTTTTGGTGACAAGGTACTTTAGAAAAGCTAATCTACGATGTTGAACTTTATACTGGGCTACAGGTGCTTGTTGGATTTATATAAGTAACTGGGCGTTGCTGAGTGCGGTATGAATTAATCAAACACCAGGATAAAACGATACTTCAAGTAATGAAGTAATAATCGAATAGAGTATTGCTTCTGGCACCTCAGTAAGTTTGATGTTGCTGAGATCGAGTTCTATTGCTCCCTCTCGTCGTGCTTTTTCAATACGCTGTTCTGCTTCCCGATAAGCTTTATCTCGTGCCATGACCGAATGGCACTAAAAAAAGCTGAAAGCTTTGCCTGGAGTGGGTGTGGGAGGTGTGGGGAGTGTGGGGAGAATGAGGAGGAATTGAGAATGGGTGCGGCATCTATCGCTTGGGAGCAACACACTACCTCCCACACCTACCACACTCAAAAGCCTTACAAATAATAGATTCGCCGTTATCTTAGTGCCATTCTGCCATGACCAAATCCTTTCTCTCACTAACAAAATCGGACTAATAGCCAGACTTTTTCTGGGTAACAGCCGATACAGGTGGTTTAGCCAGAAAATCTCAGCCTAACATTCTAATAAACAGCAAGCAACGCCAAAGGTGAGTCTTCACAAGTTTCTCAACTTTTTATCCTAATGTCAAAAGTAGATCCAGCTTAGTCATTGCTAGCCCTTAAAGACACAGGTGCAAGAAAATGAACAAGAGAAGCTTTGCAACCATAGACGGCAATGAGGCTGTTGCCCAAGTCGTCTATCGACTTAATGAAGTCATTGCGATTTATCCCATTACTCCTTCTTCACCAATGGCTGAGTGGGCGGATACTTGGGCTAGTGAAAGCAAACCCAATATTTGGGGTACTGTTCCCTCGGTGGTACAGATGCAGAGTGAAGGAGGTGTGGCTGGTGCTGTACATGGGGCTTTGCAAACTGGTTCATTGACAACCACATTTACAGCATCACAGGGATTATTGTTGATGATCCCCAATATGTACAAAATTGCTGGGGAATTAACACCTACAGTATTTCATATTGCCGCGCGATCGCTAGCCGCCCAAGCTCTCTCTATTTTCGGCGACCACAGTGATGTCATGGCAGCGCGTGGAACTGGTTTTGCTATGTTGTGTGCCGCATCAGTGCAAGAAGCACAAGACTTTGCTTTAATCGCAACACGAGCAACCTTAGAATCACGAATACCCTTTCTACACTTTTTTGATGGCTTTCGTACCTCCCACGAAATTAACAAAGTAGAAACTTTAACAGAAAATGATTTGCGAGAGTTCATTCCCAATGAATTAGTATTCGCCCATCGTTCACATGCCCTCACCCCCGATAAACCCGTTTTGCGCGGGACAACACAAAATCCTGATGTTTACTTCCAAGCTAGAGAAACTATCAATCCTTACTATCTAACTTGTGCAGATATCACCCAAAAAGTCATGGATGAATTTGCCCAAATGACTGGGCGACAATACCAACTCTTTGAATACCACGGCGACCCAGCAGCAGAACGAGTCATTGTGCTGATGGGTTCCGGTTGTGAGGCAGTACATGAAATAGTCAATTACCTCAACGCTAATGGTGAGAAAGTAGGCGTTTTGAAAGTACGACTATATCGCCCTTATGATGCGATGCGATTTGTCGCCGCTTTGCCAGCAACTACCCGTAGCATTGCAGTTTTAGACCGCACCAAAGAACCAGGCGCATCTGGTGAACCCCTCTACCTTGATGTAGTTACAGCTTTGTATGAAGTATGGGGAGCAGGGGAAAAATTAGGATTAGATTCCCCTCTGCCCCTCCGCCCCTCAGTCACTGAGCGTAGCCGAAGTGCTGCCCCTCTGCCTCAAGTCGTCGGTGGTCGCTACGGTTTATCTTCTAAAGAATTCACGCCAGCAATGATTAAAGCTGTCTTTGATAACCTGGCTGCGGCTGAACCAAAAAATCATTTTACTATCGGCATTAATGATGATGTTACCTACACCAGTTTGAATTATGACCCTGACTTTAGTATTGAACCAGACACCACGGTAAGGGCGATTTTTTATGGTTTGGGTGCAGATGGGACAGTGGGCGCTAATAAAAACTCAATCAAAATTATTGGAGAAGAAACAAACAATTATGCTCAAGGCTATTTTGTCTACGACTCTAAGAAATCGGGTTCCGTCACCGTTTCGCATCTACGCTTTGGTTCACAATTAATTCGCTCGACCTATTTAATCAGCAAAGCTAACTTTGTTGCTTGCCATCAATGGGAATTTATTGAAAAATTTCCTATCTTGAAAGACATCGTACCAGATGGAACATTCTTAGTTAATTCTCCTTATGAAAAGGATGAAGTTTGGAATCATCTACCGCCATCATTACAAAAGCAAATTATTCAAAAGCATCTGAAATTTTATGTAATTAATGCCTATAAAGTTGCTCGTCAAGCGGGCATGGCTGGCAAAATCAATACGGTAATGCAGGTTTGTTTCTTCGCCTTATCGGGTGTAATAGCACGAGAAGAAGCGATCGCAGAAATCAAAAACTCTATTCGCAAGAGTTACGGCAAGAAAGGCGACGAAATTGTGCAGATGAACCTCAAAGCAGTAGATACCACTTTAGAAAATTTGTTTGAAGTGGGAAATAGGGAATTGGGAATAGGGAATGGTAAAGAAAAACAATCTCCAATTCTTGATGCTGCACCCCCATTTGTCCGTGATGTTCTTGGTAAAATGATTGCCCGTAAAGGGGATGAACTCGCAGTTAGTGCTTTACCAGCAGATGGTACTTATCCCACTGGTACAGGGAAATGGGAAAAGCGTAACATTGCCCAGGAAATACCCGTTTGGGATACAGATGTCTGCATTCAGTGTGGCAAGTGCGTCATGGTATGCCCTCATAGTGTCATCCGTAGTAAAGTTTACGAACCGCAGCAGTTAGAAAATGCACCATTGATGTTTAAGAGTGCCAATGCCAAAGACCATGATTGGCAAGGTTTGAAATATACTATCCAAGTGGCAGCAGAAGATTGTACTGGCTGCGGAATTTGCGTAGATGTTTGTCCGGCGAAGAATAAATCAGAACTACGCCGCAAAGCAATCAATATGGAACCGCAAAGACCATTACGCGAACAAGAACGGGAAAATTGGGATTTCTTTTTGAGTATTCCTAATCCAGATAGAAGTCATTTGAAGCTGACTCATATTAACCAACAGCAAATGCAAGAACCGTTGTTTGAATTTTCTGGGGCTTGCGCTGGTTGTGGCGAGACACCTTATATTAAGTTAGCAACACAGTTATTTGGCGATCGCATGATTGTTGCCAACGCCACTGGTTGTTCTTCTATCTATGGCGCTAATTTACCGACCACACCTTGGACGCACAACGCCGCAGGACGTGGCCCGGCTTGGTCAAACTCCTTATTTGAAGATAACGCCGAATTTGGCCTCGGTTTTCGCATTTCGATTGATAAACAAGCAGAATTTGCCGCAGAATTACTCAAAGACCTGATAACAGATGTGGGTGAGGAACTGGCAAATAGTATCCTCAATGCCCAACAAAAAGATGAAGCTGATATTTGGGAACAGCGAGAACGGATAGAATTGCTGAAAAAACGGTTAGATGAAATCGTCAATCATCAACCAAACCCCAATCTAAAATCTAAAATCCAAAATCTCAAATCCTTAGCTGATTATTTAGTGAAAAAGAGCGTTTGGATTATCGGTGGCGATGGCTGGGGTTACGATATCGGCTTTGGAGGATTAGATCACGTCTTAGCCAGTGGACACAACGTTAATATTCTCATTCTCGATACTGAAGTTTATTCCAATACAGGTGGACAAATGTCTAAAGCCACTCCCAAAGCAGCTGTAGCCAAATTTGCATCCGGGGGTAAAGCTGCGCCTAAAAAAGACTTGGGTTTAATGGCCATGACTTATGGCAATGTCTATATTGCCAGCGTCGCAATGGGCGCACGAGATGAACACACTCTCAAGGCATTTCTAGAAGCTGAGGCTTATCAAGGCCCATCGCTAATTATTGCCTACAGCCATTGTATTGCCCACGGGATCAACATGAGTACAGCAATGCAGAATCAAAAAGCTGCTGTCGATTCCGGTCAATGGTTGCTGTATCGGTTTAATCCAGACCGCATCAAGCAAGGAGAAAACCCACTACAACTTGATTCACGCACACCAAAGTTACTGCTAGAGCAATATATGTATCTAGAAAACCGCTTCAAAATGTTGACTAAGAGTAACGAAGAAGCGGCACAGCAATTACTTAAAGAAGCTCAAGCAGATGTGAAGACCCGTTGGCAGATGTATCAATATTTAGCTGCAAGAAATTATTGAAAACTGGAGTCATCATAATGGATTTAACTACAACTTATATGGGAATGAAATTGCGATCGCCTTTTGTTCCCTCTGCATCCCCTCTATCAGAGGATATTGACAACATCCAACGCATGGAAGATGCAGGTGCAGCCGCAGTGGTGATGCATTCATTATTTGAAGAACAGTTGCGCCTAGAACGTTATGAACTCCACCATCACCTCACTCAAGGAACTGAAAGTTTTTCTGAAGCCTTAAGTTACTTCCCTAACTCAGCTAGCTTTCGGGTAGGGCCAGAAACTTATTTAGAGCATATTCACAAAGCCAAGCAGACGGTGAGCATTCCAATTATTGCCAGTCTCAATGGCTCATCTGTTGGTGGGTGGACAAACTATGCCAAACAAATTCAGCAAGCGGGAGCAGACGCACTGGAATTGAATATTTATTATGTCCCTACTGATATAGAACTAACAAGCAATGAAATTGAGCAAACCTATATTGATATTCTTTGTGCAGTCAAAGCAGCAGTAACTATCCCCATAGCAGTCAAACTCAGCCCATACTTCACCAATATGGCAAATATGGCAAAACGTTTAGATGAGGCGGGTGCTGATGCTTTAGTACTATTTAACCGCTTTTACCAGCCGGATATTAATCTCAATCTCCTTGATGTTGAACCCAATGTACTGTTAAGTACACCGCAATCAATGCGATTACCTCTGCGATGGATTGCCATTCTCTATGGTCGTATTCATGCCGATTTAGCAGCAACAAGTGGTATTCACAAAGGTGATGATGCGCTAAAAATGCTCATGGCTGGTGCCAAGATAACGATGCTTTGCTCGGTACTGCTACGACATGGGATCAACCACATTAGAGTCATCGAGCAGGAAATGCGCGAATGGATGCAAAAACATGAATACGAATCAGTCGAACAAATGCAGGGGAGTATGAGTCAAAAGCATTGTCCAAATCCCAGCGCTTTTGAACGTGCCCAATATATGCGTTCTCTTGCCACTTATAAACCTGAATGGGCAACAATTCACGACACTTCGTATTACTTCGGTTAAAAGTTTAACGTGTCGCGGAAGTCCCCACCCGTGAATTCGAATTGAGGGTGGGGAGTGTGGGAAGTGTGGGGAGTGTGCGGGGTCAGATTTCTTCCCCATCCTCCCACACCTCCCACACCTCCCACACCTCCCACACCTCCCACACCTCCCACACTCCCCTGCCTACAGTATCGTGAGAAATCCGGGATTTCCCCCTGCCCCCCACTCCCCTGCCTCTTTTTCAATTACCTTCTTCCGCACTTGCTATTTCTAAAAGAGTTTTCAATACGGAGTCAGGGTTAAGACTGATAGAATCAATACCTTGCTGAACCAGAAATTGGGCAAATTCTGGATAGTCGCTCGGTGCTTGACCGCAAATACCAATTTTACGTCCGTGCTTTTGAACTGTGGCTATGGCTTTGGCAATCATCAGCTTCACCGCTTCATTCCGTTCATCAAATAAATGCGCTACTAATTCCGAATCTCTATCTACTCCTAATGTCAATTGTGTCAAGTCATTCGAGCCAATTGAGAAACCATCAAAAATTTCACAAAACTCATCTGCTAATTGCACATTACTAGGTAACTCGCACATCACATAAACTTGTAAACTGTTTTCTCCCTGCACCAAACCATGCTTGGCCATCTCTGATAGCACACGCCGACCTTCTTTGGGAGTCCGACAAAATGGCACCATTAAAATTACATTAGTTAAACCCATGCGATCGCGCACATTTTTCATCGCTAGACATTCTAAAGCGAAGCCTTCACGATAGCGTTCATCGTAGTAGCGCGAAGCACCACGCCACCCCAACATCGGGTTTTCTTCTTGGGGTTCAAACTGCTTGCCACCCAAAAGGTGAGCGTACTCGTTACTCTTGAAGTCTGACAGGCGCACAATCACAGGTTTGGGATAAAAAGCAGCTGCGATCGTGCCAATACCTTGAGTTAGTTTATCGATAAAGTATGCCGCTTTATCTTTGTATTGGGCAGTTAACTCAGCAATCTGAAATTTTGCAAACTCATCTTCTAATTTATCAAAGTGAATTAACGCTAGTGGATGCGTTTTAATATGATTAGCAATAATAAATTCCATCCGTGCTAATCCAACTCCATCATTAGGGATAGCGGCATAACTCAATGCTTCTTCTGGATTACCCACATTCATCATAATTTTGGTACGAGTGTGGGGCAAATTTTCCAATGCTAATTCTTTCACTTCATAAGGCAATAAACCTTGGTAAACTTTGCCAGTTTCGCCTTCTGCACAAGAAACAGTAATTTCTTGTCCTGTTTTCAAAACGGTGCTGGCATTACCACAACCAACTATTGCCGGAATACCTATTTCTCTAGCAATAATTGCACTATGGCAAGTACGCCCACCTTGATTAGTGATAATTGCACTAGCACGTTTCATGATTGGTTCCCAGTCAGGATCAGTGCGATTTGTGACTAGCACTTCTCCACGCTGAAACTGGTCAATTTGCTGCACATCCAGAATAACTCTGGCTTTACCTTGACCAATCATTTCACCCACACTCCGCCCTGTACTCAATACTTCACCTTTTTGTTGTAATTGATAAGTGCGGAGAACATTTTTTGATTTCTGAGATTGTACTGTTTCGGGACGCGCCTGCACGATAAAAAGTTCATTGGTAATCCCGTCTTTGGCCCACTCAATATCCATTGGTGTGTAGACACCACGAACTTTTGAGTAATGTTCTTCAATCAGGCAGCAAGCTTGGGCTAGTTGTAAAATTTCTTCATCACTAAGAGCATATTTTAAGCGATCGCTGGCAACAACACTGATATTTTTGGTCAATTTCGATCCGCCGACATCGTAGACCATCTTGATTTCTTTTGTACCCAGCCGTTTTTCTAAAATTGGGCGATATCCCTGCTTAAGTGTAGGTTTAAATACCAAGTACTCGTCTGGATTGACCGCTCCCTGTACTACATTTTCTCCCAAACCATAAGCAGCAGTAATCAGTGCTACATCTTGAAAACCTGTCTCAGTATCAATTGAGAACATCACACCAGATGTTGCTAGGTCAGAACGCACCATTTTTTGTACGCCTACTGAGAGGGCTATGCTAAAGTGGTCAAAACCTTTGAGTTCCCGGTAAGAAATAGCACGGTCAGTATAGATCGAAGCAAAGCACTTGTGACAGGCTTCTAGAATAGCTTGTAACCCGTGGACATTAAGGTATGTTTCTTGCTGTCCGGCAAAGCTAGCATCAGGTAAGTCTTCTGCTGTGGCACTAGAACGGACTGCGACATCAGTGTTTGTGCCATATTGTTTTTCAAGGTCTTGATAAGCTTGGGTAATTGCTTGTTGCAATTCTAGTGGAAATGGAGTTTGCAGTATTAAAGACCGTGCTTGCTGACCAATAAAATGGAGATTGTTCACATCTTCTACATTTAAATTGGCAAACAATTGCTGCAATTTAGGTTCCAAACCAGCTGAAGAGATAAAGTAGCGATAAGCGTAAGCTGTAGTGGCGAATCCTGTGGGAACTTTAATGCCTTTGGGTACAAGCTGTTGAATCATTTCTCCCAAAGAAGCGTTTTTGCCACCCACTAGGGGTATATCAGCAATTCCAACTTTGCTTAAAGGTAATACCAAGTCTTTGTCTTGAGAAAGTTGATGAGTAGTTTTTTGATTAACTAGTGCTTCTGGCATGGAAAATTTCCTTTTATCAAGCTAATCACGAGAGTTATAGTCGTTTCATACTTATGGTTATAGAAAGATTATTTGAGGAACTTGTGAGGGTATAGCTAAATAATTTACAGAAAAATACTGCAAATATTAGGTAAGTAGCCAATACTTTTCGGATAAACCCAACAATCTCTCTTTTGGTCTGGGCAAAGCTTACTGGGTTTGGGGTAAAGGTAAATTTAAACCCTTTCCCTTTCCCCTTTCCCTCAAAACCCGAAAAGTATTGGGTAAGTAGCTATGCTTAATTTACAAAGGTAGCTTTAAGTAAAAAATACTACCTGATCCTATTTTACTTTCAACCCAAATTTGCCCGTTGTGTTGCTCTACTATACTGCGACAAATAGCTAGACCTAAACCTGTTCCACCTTGCTTGCGAGAATCAGAAGCATCCACTTGATGAAACCGCTCAAAAATAGATTCTAACTTGTTATCAGGAATGCCTCTACCTTGGTCTTGTACCTTCAATAACACATCTGAAGTTTGACTATCTTTTCCTTTAATTTCTTCTACTGATATTGATACTGTAGACCCTTGATGTGAAAACTTAATCGCGTTACTCAGCAAATTAGTTAGTACTTGAATAATCCGATCTTTGTCAACTGTTAAGTTAATATTTTGAGGTAAGGCTAACAAATTTATTCCGGCATTGTTAGCCATTATTTGCATTAATTCTGTAGCTTCTGTTAATAAGTCAACAACATTAACTTGTTGTTTATTTAAAGTAATTTTTCCAGATTGTAGTCTTTCTAAATCTAAGATATCATTTACTAACCTGACTAAGCGCTCAGAGCTTTCTGAAACAATTTGAATGATGCGTTTACCCTTGTCAGAATCAAGTTTTACCAAACCAGTTTTCAATAAGCTTAAACCTCCTTGAATTGAAGTCATGGGTGTACGTAATTCGTGACTAACAACTGAGATAAACTCATTCTTGATTTTTTCTAAAGTATAACGTTGGGTGATGTCTTCACCAATACTCATAGTACCTACTATTGCGCCTTGTGAATCTTGTAGTATTGTATTATTCCAGGCAATTACACGTTCTTCTCTAGATTTAGTAATAATTTCGTTCTGGTAGTGAGAATGCAATTCTTGCTCTAACGTTTCTACAAAAATCTTTTGGATATTATCTTGCTGATATTGCGGTATAAAATTGGCAATCCACTCTTTACCTAAAATTTCTTCTTGGGTATAACCACTCAATTCTAAAAAGAAAGGATTAACGTATTCAACTTTCCCTGTCTTATCCAGTCCAATAACTAACAACTGCACATTTTCTAATAAGCTACGCCAACGGCGGTCTGCTTCACGCAGTTGAGCTTCAATTTTTGTTTGTTGGTTAATAGTTGCTGTCAGAATATTGATTAATCTATGCAAGTGTGTATTTGCTTGAGATAATTCAGCAGTTCGCTCTGCAACTTTAATTTCTAATTCTGCTTTTGCTTGCTGCAAAGCTGCTTCTGCTTGCTTGCGTTGGGTAATATCTAAACAAGTACCAAGCATGCGTAATGCTGTACCTTCATCGTCATAGATACATTCTCCTTTAGCTCCAATCCAGTGAATGCTAGCATCAGACCAAACAACTCTGTATTCCACATAATATTCAGATTTATTGTCTTTGGCACCTATTACTGCTTGGTGAACTGCTTCTCTATCCTCAGGGTGGACGTAGGTGAGAAAAGCTTCATAGCTACTTGTAAACGTACCTGGAGTTATACCAAATAATTGCTCTTGACGACTTGACCACTTGAGATGGTTAGTAAAAATATTCCAATCCCAAGTTCCTATTTGTGCTGCTTCTAAAGCTAACCTTAACCGTTCTTCACTTTCCTGCAAAGCAATCTCAGTCTGTTTTTCTTTAGTTATTTCTTTTAAAAAAATTGATATACCTCCCACAGAAGGATAAATGCGCTTTTGAAACCAGCGTTGGCTTGATGGATAAAATTTTTCTACTTGAATAAAACTTTGTTCATTTAAAGCTTGTAAATAATCATTATAAGAATTATGACTAAGTAAATCGGGAGATTCTTGCCAAATATTTTTACCAATTAAATCCTTTGCTTTCTTCCCGACAATTTCTGCTGCTTTTTGATTAACGTATGTATAGCACCAATTAGCATCAATTGCTACAAAAGCATCACTAATACTCTCTAATATATTAAATAAACGATTTTTGTTTGCTTCCGCTTCTGCACAAGCAGCTTGTTCACGGATTATCATCTGTGCTATTCTTTCTTCTGCTTGCTTGCGCTCTGTGATATTTGTTAGGGTCACTACACTACCAATAATTTGGTTGTCTAAATTTAATAATGGAGTAGCACTCAACAATAAATTGAATTTGCTACCATCTTGGCGGGTTAATAATACTTCTACTCCTTGGAAACATTGACCTTGTAGCAAGCTAGATAGTGAAAATACTTCTTGCTTTTGCTGGCAATTTGCTGATTTGTCAATAAATAAACATTTTTCTATATTTTGATAGCCATTACAATAACTACATTGCAGTGGAAACGACAAATCAAATTGTTGAAATAATGGATTATTACCACACAATTTCTGTGCTACTTGATTGGCGCGAATAATTTGCCAACTGCGATCGCATACAACGATTGCTTCGCCTGCTTGTTCCAGAATAGAATTTGCTAGTCTTTCATCTGCTACAATTTCCGCATTACGTTTTTGCTCGGTTAAGTCGGTTACTACTATGCAAGTAACGGCTATGTCGTCTATTTGCAATGGTTTAAAAGACAAATAAACAGGTATTTGAGTCTCATCCTCAGCAATTAAGTAAACTTCTCCTCGACAAAATACCTGTCTTGCTTGCTGAAATAATCCTTGAAATACCTGTTTTTCTTTTGGCGCTATGTAATCCTCAAAGTTAGAGCCGATTACTTTCTCTAGTGGCTTTTTGAGCATTACCGCTAACGGGTGATTACAGTAAAGAATTGTTCCGCGATCGTCTATCGTCACAGCGCCTTCATGCATCTCTTGCAAAAAAGCACGGTAAGGATAATCAGCATCTTGCAAAGTAAAAATTCGTTCTTCTTGAGTGCTAGATACAACTAAAGCATCTACCTTACCCATTCTGATAGCTCTAAAAGTCTCTTCTAATACTTGTATTTGATTACGTAGAGCTATATTTTCTAGTTCAAGTTCTTGGCGTGTCTTCACTGCAATCATCCTAAACAAATTTATAATCTGTAATAGCCTGCGGTGAGCCGTACTCTCCGAGAAGCCTCCCTGCGATCGTCTACATAATATAGGAATCCGCTTTGATTTTTAACTTAATTGCGTGGGAAGGCAATAGGCAATAGGAAAGAAGGTTTTTTGAGTTGTACGGACTTTTTTCAAAAATCAAATATTGAGTCCTATACTTGGCTCTAGCAATAAGCAAGCTATTTAGTTACTTCCATACTACACTAAATACACTCTAAAAATTATCTCAGTGATATTTGCTTATACTAATTTATAGAAAGTTTGTGAGGATTTTATGAAGGAGTGTAATCTTTTGTCAAAAATAATAGATTATGTTAATTAGTGGTAATTTAAAATGGCTATCATCTTCAACAAAGCTGTTGTGTTAACTCAGATTCGATTGTAGTGCTACCCCAAAATGCTCTAATAATAAATATCTGACACAATTACTGCCTTGCGACTATCAGACTTCTCCAAATAAATTCATTTACAGGAAAAATCCTCATCTTTATTAACCTCATTCTACTAATTAGCAAATTGGGAAGAATATTGAGTTGTGAGATATTTTTATGGCGATTTATATTGTATTTATTGAAATTTTTCCTTACTCACGAAATCTTCATAATTATTGTTTAGTATGTTATTGTCAGGGTATTATAATAATTTTCCTGCCATATTACTTGAAGTCATAATCAAAATAAAGTTTTCTAAAAAATACTAGGGTTTTGATTGATAAAAGTATCTGTAGACAAAAAGGGAGTGTCAAATATGACAAAAAGATTACTGGTAATTGATGATGAAGATAGTCTGCGGGAAATTATTCAAATCTCGTTAGAGTCAGTAGCTGGTTGGGACATATTAACAGCATCTTCAGGTAGCGAGGGAATAAAAATTGCAGAATCTGAGCATCCTGATGCCATTTTACTAGATGTAATGATGCCTGGTATGGATGGGCCGACTACTTTTAAGCAGCTACAGGCAACTGCTGCAACCTGTGACATTCCTACTATTATGCTGACGGCTAAAGCTCAACCTCAAGAACAACAGCAGTTGAGAAATTTAGGAGTAGCAGGGGTAATTACTAAGCCTTGTCTACCCCAAGAATTAGTTGATGACATTTGTAAGATTCTTAATTGGAATCCAGTTATCCATCTATAAACTAAACGACTTTTATAAAAGTATCAAAATGTAGACTACATTTTTAAAGACTCTACATAGATTATTCTATTAATGATGAAATGGCTAGTTCTCTCAATGTAAAACCCTCGCTAATTTTCAGCTTCAGGCAATTTTAAACTGGATTTTTACAAAGTCTCATTAAATTTTGTCTTGACGATCGCTGGAATAATGTCGCCAATGTAAGTACTAAGCGATCGCGCAGTTTCCACTAAAAAATTATTGGCATCTACAAAACATGGACTACAAGCCAAGACAGCCTCTAAAGGAACTGCTACAACTTGTCCATTTTGCCAGGCTACCATCTGTGCAGATTGCCCATCAGCTAATAAATCTACCGCAGCTTTGCCAAAAGCGGTTGCCACCAAACGGTCTAAAGCTGAGGGAATACCACCTCGCTGGATGTGTCCTAAAACGGAAACCCGAATGTCAATTTGATGGTTACTGCAACAGCGAAGCTCATCGGCAATATATTGACCCATACCACAGGATGGCTTTTCGCAGGATGGAGGACTAGATGAATCGGCTGCTATTTGAGCGCCTTCTGCCACAACGACAATTGCAAATCTGCGTTCCCAGCGATCGCGTAATTCTGCTAAATGTTCGCACACACCTTTAATTGTGTAGGGAATTTCGGGAATCAAAATCACATCTGCACCACCTGCAATACCGGAGTGTAGTGCTAAGTGACCTGCTTTGCGTCCCATAACTTCAACAATCATGACGCGATCGTGACTGGCCGCTGTAAATGTCAAACGATTTAGAGCATCAACAATCGTATTAACCGCCGTATCAAACCCAACTACTCTTTCTGTCTTCCCGACATCATTATCAATTGTTTTCGGAATGGCGATAAACTGCCAGTTTCCCTGGCTTTGTAGTTGGTTGAGAATTGCTAAACTGCCATCTCCACCAATACCAATTAAGGCATCTAGTTCTAAAGCATGATAGCCTGCAACAATCTCGTCAATATGAGCTAGAGTATCGCCTTTGTTGATGCTACCCAGAATTGTACCTCCCATATTCAGCAAGGGGTCAATTCCACGTAGGTCTAGACCATGTATCCTCAGAGGAATTGCCTTTCTCTCTAAAAGCCCTCTAGTTGCATAAGGGATACCCACTACCTGCCAGTTATAGGTGAGGGTGGCATGACTAACAACTGCCCGAATCACAGCATTAAGTCCGGGACAGTCGCCACCACTGGTAAGAATGCCAAGTCGTTTTTGCATAGTCATCACACCTCAACATTGAAGAAGGCAGGAGGCAGAAGGTTCAATTTAGAAGTGGATTCAACACCGTACTTAATTGAGGCCACAAAACAAGAAAATTTGGTGGGGGTCTTAAACCCAAGTTCGGTTCTCTACGAGACGCACTCGCGTTCGGTCACGGGCCAGAGGACACGAGTCAGAATTCCCTTCTGCCTTCTGCCCTCTGCCTTTCCCGATAAAAGTAGAGGAACCACTGACTACGTTCTATCTGTTGTAGCAGGTGGCGTGGCAGAAAGTAAGAGGCGGAAGATTAGGATTTCTTCTGCCTCGGCGTTTAAACCCTGTTTTGTCTATATCTTGAGGTTAAGCTAAAAATCTGTGGAAGTTGTGAGGACATAAACTTATAGCCTTGATAACGCGGCGAAAATTAGGCATTCTTTCCGAAATCATAAATCTTTTCTCTGGATCTCTGCGCCTGGAACCTGGTTAAATCATATCCTTATCCAGCAAAGCCAAAAATTTACTTACTCTCCTCACAAGTTTCTCAAATTGTTTTCTTATCATCAAAACTGTGAGACTCATAATATCCTGAAGAGAGGAGAGGCTCAAAGGATGAATTTAATATCTGGTGTTAAAAGTAACAACACAACAAAAATATCTTCTATAACTCATGGTGATAAGCGCTTTAAAATGCTGGAAGCAACGATCAAACGCCACCAGTATGAACAGGATGCACTCATTGAAATATTGCATAAAGCGCAGGAACTTTTTGGCTATTTAGAGAACGATATATTAATTTACATTGCTCATAGTCTCAAACTGCCACCTAGTCGAGTTTATGGTGTTGCCACCTTCTACCATTTGTTTTCACTTGCACCTAGTGGCGTGCATACCTGTGTGGTGTGTACGGGTACAGCTTGTTACGTCAAAGGCGCTCCAGCTATCCTGGCAAACGTAGAAAAATCTACTCACATTCACGCTGGTGAAACCTCCGCAGATGGTCAAATTTCACTGTTAACAGCAAGATGTCTGGGTGCTTGTGGAATTGCGCCTGCTGTAGTTTTTGATGGCACTGTTTTAGGCAATCAAACTGCTGAATCAGTCCTTGAGCGCATCAAAGGATGGTTGCAAGATGGATCTATCTGAATTAATTGAAATTTCCCAAAAAGAACGTGCTTTAGAGAAACCTGTGCAAATTCGCTGTTGTGTTGCAGCTGGTTGTCTATCTGCCAATTCACAAGCCGTCAAACAGCGTTTGGAAGAGGCTGTTATAGCAGAAAATTTGGCAGAAACAGTAGAAGTTCGTGGCGTTGGTTGTATGCGTTTGTGCTGTAAAGGCCCATTAGTACAGGTTCGGAAAAACACCGAACCAGAAAGTTTAGGTACGCTTTATGAGAAAGTTACACCTAGTGATGCTTCCTCAATTATCACTGCTCTCAATGGAGGAGAAACAATAGTTCAACAAGGTGATTTAACTCATCCATTTTTTACTGCTCAGATGCCGATTGTTTTAGAAAACAGTGGCAAAATCGACCCAGAACGCATTCAATCTTATATTGCTACCAAAGGTTATCAAGCACTTTACCATGTCTTACGGGAGATGACACCCAACGAAGTAGTAGATGCGATTACTCGCAGTGGTTTACGGGGACGTGGTGGTGCTGGTTATCCTACAGGTTTGAAATGGGCAACAGTTGCCAAAGCAAAAAGTAGCGAACAAAGCGATCGCAAATTCGTAATTTCTAACGCTGATGAGGGAGATCCGGGGGCATTTATGGATCGCAGCGTCTTAGAAAGCGATCCTCATCGGGTTTTGGAAGGAATGGCGATCGCAGCATATTCTGTAGGCGCAAATCAAGGCTACATCTACATTCGGGCAGAATATCCCATCGCTATCAATCGTCTGCAAACTGCCATTCGTCAAGCCCAACGCCTTGGCATCTTGGGCACTCAAATTTTCAACTCTCGATTTGATTTTAAGATTGATATTCGTATCGGTGCTGGGGCTTATGTTTGTGGTGAAGAAACTGCTTTAATGGCTTCTATTGAAGGTAAACGCGGCACTCCTCATCCCCGTCCGCCCTACCCTGCTGAGTCTGGTTTATGGGGTCATCCTACTTTAATTAATAACGTTGAAACCTACGCCAATATTGCACCCATTATTCGCAAAGGTGCTGACTGGTTCGCCAGCATTGGCACCGAAAAGAGTAAAGGCACAAAGGTTTTTGCATTGGCAGGCAAAATCCGTAACACAGGTTTGATAGAAGTACCGATGGGAACTTCATTAAAGCAGATTGTAGAAACAATGGGCGGTGGCGTACCAGATGGCGGTGTGGTAAAAGCAGTACAAACTGGCGGCCCTTCCGGGGGATGTATCCCAGCAACAGCTTTTGATAGTCCGGTAGATTATGAATCACTCACTCAATTGGGTTCGATGATGGGTTCCGGCGGCATGATTGTCATGGATGAAACTACCAATATGGTGGATGTCGCCCGCTTTTTCATGGAATTTTGTATGGATGAATCGTGTGGTAAGTGCATTCCCTGTCGGGTGGGAACGGTGCAGTTGTATCGGTTGTTAACAAAGATGAGTGAAGGTAAAGCATCTCTTGCTGACTTAGACTTGTTGGAAGAACTATGCGACATGGTGAAGCATACTAGTTTGTGTGGTCTTGGTCAGTCTGCACCCAATCCGGTATTTAGTACCTTACGTTATTTCCGTGATGAATATTTGGCTTTGATCAACAAACCCATTAGTTAAAGCTCATATTACAATACTCTGGACAAAATTAAGCAGCAATAACGCCGTAAGAACGTAGGTTTTGGTAGTTAACCTGAGTTCGGGATAAGAAATCCTCAAAAGCCTTGAATTATCGTTGTTCGGTCTAAAGCTCTGTTTTCATCTATTGTCAATAAGACATATTGCTGAGATTAGTTTCATTTGTGAACCTTATTGACAAAATGATTCCACTTTTATCCCTGCTTTGATCAATTCCAGTTTTATTCAATCCTGACAGAATAAGCTTTTTAGCTTCTGGCTTAACCCGAACTCAGGTTAGTTAGGATGGGATTTAATTACAGTCGGCGAGAGTTCTAACATTGAAATAAAAGTGTCGAGCAAATGGTCATTGAGTGCCCGTCGCTTGACACTCGCCATAGAAAAGATAAAGGGTTTTTGAGCAGACTGCTGTTGATGAGCATCGAGCAAGGCTTGATTTAAGGCAGTGAAACTGGCATTGAAATGAAAGTCAAGCTTTTTAACATCACGGGCTTGACAATCACTCAGCCCAGTAAACTGTTTAGCATCGCGGAAGATAAATTCGATTTGAAAACGCAGTTTGTAAAAACGATAAATATCGTCTGCGGATTGGTTGATATCTGTCGAGAATAAGACAGCATAACTCGGTTTGTCAGGGTGACGGTGGTCAAGTAAATAAACCAGACGGATCTTGCGCTTAAGTGAAATGTGCCATACAACTGCTGTGTAAAGCTCAATCCCTGATTGCAGTTCGCGTACCCAAGTTAAGCGAGTAGGAGCGGCTAGATCAACTTTGCCATCATATTTGCGTTTAGCTCCCCGTGCTTTCTGTTCACCCTCGAATACATATCGTAGATTTGCGTCTCGGCGCAGTTTACTAATTACATCTAGCTTCAGTGCTCTGACTCCCTTGACAAATGGCTCTTTGGCATATGCTCCATCCACAGCAAGGTAGCGAACTTGGGGAGGTAATTGAGGTTGAGCAATTTCCAGGTGGTGGAGATAGTAGTCCATCCGCGTCAGTTCTGGACATTCGCCTTGGTCAAATGTTTGTTCAGCAAGCAGACTATAGGCCACTTCCGTTTCTACATCTACTACCGCCACCAAGGATATCTCTAATCCTCTCTCGACTCGATTGTGACTGCCATTATAAAATTGGTCGTATCCATTGGTCTTTTTCCCGCTTTTAGCAATGAATGAACAATCCATCACGGCAATCATCGAGTGCTCAAGAGACGTTGCTGCTTTGATTAGTTCCGCGTTGAACCAAGCGTTGTCAAACTGTTTTTTAAACTGTCGGCGATAACTTCTCTCTGTTCGTTGGCTGTAACGGCTCAAGTTGGTAAAGTTTACCTTGCCACAGGCAATTAGAATCGTCGCAAACAGCGTTGTCAATGCTTTTATCTGTGGTTTATGGAAAATCCCCATTTTGCTCAGTAAGCTTTGTACAATTTCCATATGGCTATCGAGTCGGTGCAAGTTTTTTCTAATCAGCACCTTAATGGCTCGATAGCTTTCTTGTCTATTCCCTCAACTAAAAATTGTCCGGAGTATTGATATTAGAGAGTGTGACTAAGTTAGTCACCTTAATTAAACAATGTGTGTTCGTCTTCAAGGGATTTAATATTGATGCATTTTTTGATGATATATCTGATGCTAGATTACCGTTTTTGCCGACAGGGAATTTGAATAATAAACTCTGCACCCTGTCCAGGTGCTGAAATGCACTCTATTGTCCCGTGATGTTTGTCTACTACAATTTGATAAGTGATTGATAATCCTAAACCAGTACCTTGTCCTACAGGTTTAGTAGTGAAAAAAGGATCAAATATTTTTTGTCTGATATTATCACACATACCAACCCCATCATCCCTAATGAAAATAGCGACTAAATCAGGATTCACTAGTTCGGTACGAATAGCGATCGCACTACAATCACTCTGAATTTCCTCTGCTGTTTTTCCCTGATTTGACCTTTCTAAAGAATCAATCGCATTATTCAGAATATTCATAAATACCTGATTGAGTTGCCCAGCATAACATTCCACGTTTGGCAACTCACTATAGTTTTTGATAATCTCAATTGCAGGCTTACCTGGTTTGGCTTGAAGACGGCTTTGCAAAATGAGTAACGTACTCTCAATTCCCTGATGAATGTTAACAGGTTTCATATCAGCCTCATCTAACCGAGAGAAATTACGCAATGTCAGCACAATTTCTCGAATGCGTTGCGTACCAATTTTCATCGAAGCTAAAGTTTTAGGTATATCTTCTTTAATAAAATCAACATCAATATTCTCTAAAAACTCTTCAATCTCTGGTACTACATTGGGATAGATATTTTGATAAATATTAATTAAACTAAGTAAATCCTGTGTGTAATTATTAATGTGATCTAAATTGCCATGAATAAAGCTTACAGGGTTATTAATTTCATGAGCAATACCAGCAATCATTTGACCCAAACTGGACATTTTTTCTGTCTGAATAAGTTGAGCTTGAGCTAATTTTAATTCATGCAGTGTTTGATTTAACCGCACATTTTTTTCATTTAGCTCTCTCGTTCTTTCCTCAATTTTTTCCTCTAAATTGGCGTAGAGTCGGGCATTTTCTAAAGAAATAGCTGCTTGCGAAAATAGTATTTTTAATACTTGTATTCTATCCGATGTAAATGCTCCCACTGTTAAATTATTTTCTAAGTAAAGTAAGCCAATTAGTTTGCCTTGATTCACAATAGAAGTACACATAAGAGATTTTATACGATGCTCAATAATGTACGGGTCTATCGTAAAACTTCCTTCACTACTGGCATCAGATAAAACCACATCTTTTTTTGTTCTTGTGACATAATTAATTACAGATACAGGCAATTTCTGGCTATTTTCGACTGGTATTGATTGACCAACAGTTAAATCATCTTGGTCTACATCTGCTTGAGCCTCAATAAATAATTTTCCTCCTTTATCTAAAAGCAAGATACCAGTTTGAGCGCCAGCATTCTCAATTACAATTGTCATTAATTTTTCTAGCAAACTTTCCAATAAAATTACTTCTGATAAAGCTTGCGATGCTTTAATAACTGTAATAAAATCTAGTCCGCTTGACTTTTCATTAGCAGTAGAAGTAGTAATAGTATTACTTGTAAAGCCTAGTTGAGAGTGAGTGGAAACCTTAGCAATTAATTCTGGGTATTTTGATTCCAGATCCTTAAATTTAGCACTTGCTCCCCAACGGCGATAACCATAATGTGCCTTTGTCATGTAGAGGGAGGCAAATTCATTTCTTCCTAGACTGAGATAAAATTCTGCCGCACATTCATAAGCTAGCGCCTCTTCATGAATATATCCAAAGTTATGAGCGCCTTGAATCGCGCGATCGTAGTGTTCCATTGCTACTAAGATTTGTCCTAAAAATCGTGCTTTTTCTGCTTCTACTAGATCGTATTTGTGCTGATTATTTGCAGGTGCATGATCTGCCCATTCTTTTAATTGTCTTTGATTTTGTTCTACTATCTCTATATCAGCTTTTGTATCTATTTGAGAAGTAGTCTTTAAAAATAAGGCTAACAATGCCAGAGAATAATAAAATTTATATTCACATAGATAAACAGTCCCACCAACGGCAACTTCATACTGTTGTGCTAATTGAGCATTTTTAACAGACTGGCTATAATCTTTAAAGAAATAACTCAAAATGCTTTTGGCAAGATAACTATAAAAGATAGCTGTAATATTTCCTGCCATTCTCTGCATTACAGATTCATTAAAACTCTCACCTTCTAAGTAAGATTCATTATCAGTCCCTTGAACTAGTTCGATTATCATTTGTTTTAAAATAAGCAAACAAATGGTAAAATGCTCTTGTTTTATCTTGTGTGCTAAATTAATATATTGTTCTAGTCTTTGTTCAACAATCTCTAAGTTTTCTCCAACCCAAAAAGGATGCCAACAAACTAATAATCCATTGTAACCTACATACTCAATATCACCTGTATCTAAACCACTTTGAACACCATCTTGTAAAGGTTCTATAGTTGCTTTAATATGTTCTTTCCAATGTCTAACAAAAATATTAAATAGTGCATAAACTTTAGATTTGATTTCTCTAGCGTTGAATTTATCTAAAATCTGCAAAGATAATTTACCAAATCTATAACCTGATTCAATCTCCTTAAGAGGCCCACATAAAATTAGCCCATAAAAACCATAGGCGTAAGCTGCAAAAGATGAATTGCCATACTGCACACATAAATCAACCATCGTAAAAGCAATCAATGGTAAAAGTGCAGGATCAGCTAAATAAGCGGGAGGCATAGCTGTCATTAGTATCCTCATAGCAGCTAGCTTATGAGCATCAGTCATTTCTGGCAGATTGACTAATTCTTCAACTTTTAACTCTGCTGGTGGAGTTTGAGATAAAGAGACTCCCAGCATCTCTAGCACCTGCAAATCTAAATCTAATGCTTCTCGCATTTGATTTTGAGCAACATAAAACTGAATTTTTTTCTCATATACTTTAACAGCATCAAGAATAGTTTTACTATTGCTTATAACACTGATAAACAATGCTTCTGCTTGCTCAAAATTTGTATTTAAATACTCTGCTTCTACAGTTTCTACATGGAGGTTAAGAGTTAATTCATAATAATTTTGCCAACAATCGACTGCAAGTAAACTTAGACCTTGCCTCAGAAACTTTACAGCAGATTCGTAAGCAGCAGAATCCTTAGCTTTTCGTCCAGCGATAAGATTTAACTTAGCTATTTTATATCTTTCTTCTAGAGAGGTAATCAGTTCGATACCGATATTGAATTGGTTAACAATATCGAAGATTCTTTCTTCTAGCAAACTTTCATCTATATTCTTTAATAGCAGTCTACCAATATTTAAATGAATCTCTTTTTTCTGCTCATCGGGTATCAAAGCATAAGCCGCTTGTTGCACGCGATCGTGAAGAAATTTATAATCAATTACAAAAATATCAACATAATCTAATAGATGTGGTAATTTATAATTATCGCTTAAAGGTAGAATTAAACCAGCTTGTAATGCTTCCCAAATCTCCAAAGCTGTGTCATTATGAGATTTTTCGTTAACACAAGAAAGTATATTTAAATTAAATCGATTGCCAATACAGGCAGCTATTTTTAAAATATTTTGTGTAGTGTCTTTGAGCTTCTGAATTTTACCTATCATCAATTCAACAACATTCTCAGTAATTTCTAGCGCCTGAATGTGCTGAATGTCCCATTGCCATTGACCAGTAAGAAAATCAAACAAAAGTAAATTTTCTTGATGAATAAACTTGAGTAATTGATTGATAAAAAATGGATTGCCAGCAGTTTTATTGAAAATCAATTTTGCTAATTCTTTGGAGTTCTCTAAACTAGATTTTAGAGTGTCGCTAACCAATTTACAAATATGAGTAATTTTTAGATTTTGACAGTGAATAATCTGTACAGGGCTATTATTTTTTTCAATTTCCTGCAAAACTAGCATTAAAGAATGGCTAGCATCAACTTCATTATCTCGATAAGCTCCGATGAGCAATAAATATTGGATTTCAGCATCTGTAATCAATAACTGAATTAATTTTAATGAAGCTAAATCTGCCCATTGTAAATCATCTAAAAATACAACTAATGGATGTTCTTTTTGAGCAAACACATTGATAAACTTTTGAAAAACCAAGTTAAAGCGATTTTGTGCTTCTGCTGAAGCTAGTTGTGGGACTTCTGTTTGTTTCCCAATAATCAGTTCTAGTTCAGGAATGACATCAATAATAATTTGAGCATTCGGGACTAAAGCCTCTAAAAGTTTTTCTTTCCAAGTAGATAGTTGTGCTTCACTGTCTGTCAGTAATTGCTGCATTAACTCTTGAAATGCTTGAATCAGGGAAGCATAAGGAATATTGCGCTGAAATTGCTCAAATTTACCAGCAATAAAATAGCCTCTGTTTTTGATAACAGGTTTATGAATTTCGTTAACTAATGCTGATTTACCAATACCTGAGTAACCTGCAACCAATATTAATTCTTTATTTCCTTGATTAACTTTTTCAAAAGCATTCATTAAGATATCTATTTCTGCTTCTCGTCCATACAACTTTTCGGGAATTTGCAGTTGGCTAGAATGATCATGCTGACCAATAGCAAACTTGGTTATAGAGTTAGTTTGCTCTAATTGAGCGAGACAGGTTTCTAAATCCGCTTTAATACCAAAAGCACTTTGATATCTTCCCTCAGCAGTTTTGCTGAGTAATTTCATAATAATTGCAGAAATTACTTGAGGGATTTGTGGATTTAATTGTTCTACTGCTATGGGTTGTTTAGCAATATGACAATGAACTAACTCCATTGGATCGGTTGCTGAGAATGGTAACTGACCTGTGAGCATTTCATAAAAAGTTACACCCAAAGAATAAAAGTCTGTGCGGTAATCAACTGACCGATTCATTCTTCCCGTTTGCTCTGGAGACATATAGGCTAGAGTTCCTTCAAGCAAACCAGGATTACTGAGTTTGGGTTTCTCTTGAAAAAGTAATGATGAGATAGAAAAATCAATGATTTTAACTTGACAGGTTGCTAAATTAACAATAATATTTTGTGGTTTAATATCTTTATGGATAATATAACTTTGATGTAATTCACCTAAAGCTTGAGTAATTTGAATGCCTATATTGAGAAAATTTCGTAACTCAATTTTTTCTGTCTGGATAGTTTTGTAGAGAGAAATGCCATCAAAGTTTTCTAAAACAATAGCAAAACCATTGTTGTATTTTTCTAAACTATGAGCTTGAATAACTCCTGGGATATCTAAATCTTTGATTAGCTCATATTCATGTTTAAAGGCTGCTATATCTCTTAGCTCAGGGTATTCTGTTTTTAAAAGCTTAATAACTACTATTTGACCATCTTGATTTCTCCTGGCTCGATAAACAGCAGTTTTTATCCCTTCATCAATTAATTCTATAATTTGATAATTTGATAATGTAATCATTGGCAATACTAATATTTGAATAAAATTTCAAAGTTTTAACTAACGATCCTATTATTCAGAGAATAATAAATACATTTTTAAAGTCCATTGTACAACAAACTTTAAAAATGTATCGGTTTACGAAATAGTCTAGGTTTTAGCAACCTCAATAATGCTAAATTCTGTTAAATTTGTCAAAATGCTCTTGATTAATTTGAATATACCCTTATAACCAAGAATCCCACTCACCAATAATTTCTTTGGTGTATTTTATATTGAAGCATTGGTTTAGAATGGCTCGTGTTGCTTGCATTGCAGACATAACTGTAGCTTCCACACAACCGGAATTGTAACCGTTGTTAATCCAGTCGCCAGCTAGATAAAGGTTATCAAACCCAGATTCATCAGTTTTGAGTCGATGCTTGCTACTTCCAGGTACAGACAGTACATAGCGTTCTGATGGGTTAATGTTAACTCGCCAGTATTGAGCTTTAAAGCGTTCTACTCCCTGACGATTTTGAAAATCTATTAGTAAATCCCAATTCAAACCTTGGGGATTTTTTGACTGAGTAGCATCAGGCCAAAGCTGTCCGATGTGATTGTTGAGGAAGTTAATTGCTTCTTGTTCTACCTTTTTTTGGGCTTTAGCTGGAAAATCATAAGCTGTGTGGGGAGGAATCCCTGGATCTGGAATTACACCGGTGAAATAAGCTGCATTGTAAGGATAATGATCGGAAGGCCAATTTTCTCGTTGTACTAACTCGCTCATATCTGCATAGACATCGAGTGGTTCAACGTAAGCTCCTAGTACAGGGCTAGATTGTTGCCATCCTAATTGCGATAAGGTAGGCTTAAGCCATATTTGTCCCCCTTGAGTAGTTACTGTCTTGACTTGCATTAACATATCGCTCCATTTTTGGTGAGCCGGATTTTTTTTAGCATGGAGCAATTCACTGCAAATGGAGGGTAAGGCGGCTATAGAAATTCCTAACAACACAATATCGAAATCATTGCCTTTGGTGAGGGTAATTGTGTCTACATTCTGCCAAGGTGTCCAATATGACTCAAGGTTAATTTCTTGGTCTTGGAGTTTTTGGGCTTCTTCATCGACAATCTGATCATAAAGAGGTTCACTAGGCCAACAACCAATGTCTTTAACTGTGATAAGTGGTTGATATTCTTGCTTTGGATTTTTTAAATTTACTTGACGAGCCAAAGTTATACTGGCAATTGATTGCTGATTGTGATCCAAATGCAACTGCTTGACAACATGGAAGAACTTGAATTTTACACCACGACGCTTTAGCACTTCATATAGTGGAGTGATGACTACCTCTGCCATCCCTGATTGCATTTTCCACATGATTGCGCCATTGTATTTGAACAAGATAGTGGTGAGGACACGAATAGCTGTTCCGGCTGCTAGTTGGGGTTTATCGGTATTACCTTCTGGAAAACCATACACTAAATCGTATAAGACGCGAATAAATGCTGATTTAACGCTTGATTCTCTAGCTCCGTGTTTTAGTAACCAGTCTCTGTAGTTGTACTCATCTAAACTATCTAGGGAACGAAAATGAATGATCTCATCCACAAACAAACCCCGGATGTTTGCTAATGCTAAATCGATGAGTGTTAAACGCCAAAGCATATCAGGGTTTTGCCCAATCTTACATTCTATCTGACAGATTAACTGTTCTTTAAAGCGGTCTATGAGCTTAATAATTAATTGATGATGTTCGCGTCTGTGATTTTTGGTATTTTTGGGCAGTGATTTAGCTAGGTTGTAGGCAAGATTTAAGAATACTTTCTCAGAATTAAAATCTAGGTTTTGAAGGATATTACCAATAAATTGGTTGATATTGTTCAGCCATCCTCCCCAAAACATGGGTTGTTGGAGAAATAACTGAATCAACTGGCTAGGAAACTGCAAGAGACTACTATCTGATAAAAATTCCATTACCTCTTTGCCTAATGCTATTTGTTTGGCAACAGATGTTGAAGAACTTTTAGTAGACTTTGACCGACTATAATCATCAATTACTCCGTAAGTCTGAATGACAAAATGAATGGTTGTGCAGATATGTTCCCAAAGAGAAGAAATGCCGCCACCTTCCCAAGGAACTAGAGTATTGGTAGGAAATTTAAAAGGCAGAGTTTTCCAATTTTTATTGATGTATTCTTCTAGGACGATGAGACTGTGGGGTTTGAATGCATCTTCTATGGTGCTAAAAGGCCCGTTACCACCTAATTCGTCGTAGCATTGCTTGAGTAGACGAAAAGCATTTTCGTAGAATCCAAAAAAAATGTGCAGTCCGTGTTCTTCGATGCGATAGTCTGGTTCAGAATTGGGTGTATGGGGTTTGATGTTGCGTCCAGTTGCACATTTACCACCCAAACGCCAACCTGTTTGATAAATAGTAATATCGTAGAGACTATCCCACCCTGGTTGACTGGTTAATTCGTATGCAGTGGTTAGGGATGATATTCCACCGCCTAAAATAGCGATTTTTTTGGGCTTAAAGGTTTCAGACATATTTGTTTTTCCTGATAGATGCGAGTTGAGAAAGTTTGGGCGACTAGAAGTCGCGGCTACACAGGCAAAACCTGCCTTCGCAGGTTAGTAAACCCTTGATTTTGCATTAGATGGACTTTGCTTGTGTAGTAGGGAATTATATATTTGCCCAATGCTAATTTTTCTGTGGTGCTTGCCAAACGGCTTTCCCATCTTTGAGGGTGAAGTCGAAGTGCAGTACAAAACCAAGTTTTACGGGGATAGTTATGGATTCGCTACCTGCGGGATAGCCTTTGTGTAGTCCTAAGTCTTGAACGATTGGTTGGCTAGCGAAATTATTGATTTTTAGTTGAAATTGATCGCCAAAGAGTTTTCCGCCATAGAAGGTTTGTAGCTGCATGGGGGATTCAATCAGTGCTTGATAGCAGGCTTTTTTGCTGTTTTCTACGTCGCGGATTTGTTTGAGGGTAACGAGAGGGACGATTTTTTCTAGGAGATATTCGAGGAGATTGAAGGGTAACTGTAAGCCAGGAATCAGAATTTCGTTGTTGTCAAATAATAAACTAGCGATCGCTCTTGCTGCTTCCTCAAAGGTGTCCCATGTCTTGATGGCTTGATTCTCTCCTGTATTGATGCGTTGAACTTCCAGTAGGCGAGCATCTATAGATTGGCTTGTAGGAGAAAATTCTTTAAATACTAAGGTGTCTACAGTAAATAAATTCGGTTCTTGATTTAATTCAGGGATCTGAAATATGCCAAGTTCTTTAAAGAAGCCATAGACTTCTCTACCCGAAACTAGGATGGGAGAATTATTCACGTACACGTAAGGCATAAACCAAGCTAGGCGTTCGGCTATGAATAAAGGCCCGACTCTTTTACCTACCACTGTCAACATCCAAAAGATGGCTTCTTCTTCATGCACAGTTCCTTTGTCATAGTCGGGAGGATAGATGGAACTTAAAGAATCTATCTTGTTGAACGTCAGGACGAGATAGTTCATTGCTGGGCGATATTCAATCTCTCCGTTATTGGGATCGTTGAGATATTTATCACACACCTCTTGCAACTTCGCCATTGAACCCTCAACGACAAAGCCGTACATTTTTGTCCCTTTGATTTCATAGGGTTGGTTAAAAGCCTGTCCATCTGCCCGTTCTATATATTTGGGATATGGTGATTTGTCACCACCTCCGCAAAAGTAATTTTTGAAAAAACTATTCATATCTTGTTCCATATTTTTGCCTTTTATTGCTAAATCTTGGAACAATTGATCCGGCTTTTGTTGCATCCGGGTAAAGTAATTCGTGAGTTTTTGGGGCTCCTGAAGTAGGCCCGTAAATTCACTAACAGCACCTAAAGCTGTATAGAAACTTGTTTGCATTGTCTGCAAAGGGTTGTTGGGGTTCATCGTATTTTGGGTAAGTGGCTTGGTTCTTTTTATACCAGTCTAGTTGCCTAATCATATATACAGAGAGATGAGAATATTAGATACCTCTCTGTTTCTGTCCTATTGTGTCAAAGGAGTTTTAATTTGTCCTTATTAAAATTAGAAATTTTGGAAAAATGCTTAAAAATGCTTATATTAAGTGCGTTTTAAGCTTTTCTCTGGTTCAGGGATGCTGTGTCATATACTTCTCTGGTGTCCAGTTCAACCGTTTGAGCAACATGAATTAACCTCTTTAGTTTGTCTTGCTCCAGCTAAACATTGCTCAGGTAGAGGTTCCCACCATAATTACCAATAATTTGATGTTAACTTTACAAAGGTCAGAAAATAGTGAAATTTTATTCAAGAATAAAATTTAAACTTGCGTAATAGGACGTAGAAGCAGTAAATTGCTCAAAAGACTTACACCGAAATTGTACTGAATTATTTACCTTTTGTATCTTCTTGATTTGTGTGAATAAATGTTTTAAATCCTTTAGGAATATCCTATGAAATCAAGTAATGTAATGCGTGGTGTAAAGGTTTTGCCTTCTGTACTATCACTTACTTTTTATGATGAATATTCCAGTCATATCATAGGCTATTTTTCACATCACAGTTCATATAATCGGCTAGTGATTATACTGACTAATTTAAAGCAACGTAAGACTTTATAAGGAATTAATTCATTCAAAAATTTAGTTGGAGAAGAATTCAGAAGTCAGAATCAAGACGCGAGGCTAGAATACTCGCTATCGTAAACTCGCTCTAAGCATACTCCTGCAAAGAAGCAAGCTATGTATAGGGTCTCTAATTGCTATGCCGCAGGTTTTAGAGGATGTTTGAAAAGTCCTCTTCTCGGTAACAAAACGTTTAGATCCCCCTAAATCCCCCTTAAAAAGGGGGACTTTGACTCCGGTTCCACCCTTTTTAAGGGGAGCCAGCGCGGTCTTCTCCCAAGGGGAGACGCTAAAAGCGATGGGGTCTCCCCCGCCGCAGGATGCGCGAAGCGCTGTAGTGGAGCGACTGGGGGGGGTTAGGGGCTTTCAAGGGTAGGTATTTAAAAATCAGGCAGTAGAGAGAGTGATTTGAGAAACATTAAGTTGTGGAGTAAAGCTTGGCCAAGGCTCAGGGAAAAAACCACCGATTGGTAATGGAAGACGATTAAGAACAGCGGCCTTAATCACTAAAAATCCACGGCGGAAGCAACTAAGCCAACGGTGAGGGAGACTATTTTTAAAATTGCGTCGTGCAATATGAGTTTGGGGTAATTCATCTAAACTACTAATAGGGAGATTTGCATCAACACAACCACCAACACTTACTTGCCATAAAATAGCGATCGCTATGGCTAACCAATGTCTTTCGGCACGTTTAGGGTCAGTGATTTTGGTTTGATGCCAATCAAAACCACCTCGTTTACCATCTTTAAACAGACACTCAATCCAAGAGCGCATAGAATACCAGCAAGCATCCGCAACCTCCGGCTGTAAATCAGTGAGAATTAACCAAGGTTCGGCATAGCCATCGTCATAGCGAGCTAATAAGGTACATTTGATTGAATTAGTTTTAAAACAAGTTATTAAGCCTTTGAATGACTGACCCACTTGTGGCACTAGAGTATTTAAAGGCTGCCAAGCATCCTGCCCCAAAACTTGAAACTGTCCAATTTGATTAATCCGCATAAACGGATGCCAACCATTGGATTGAATTTTTTCATACAGCCAAGGAGCGTAAAGTCCTCGGTCAGTGGTAACAATTACAAACCAATCTGCTGGGATGCTTTGGCTGATCTGGCTCAACAGTTTTTGCCAGTGCAGTTTCCAACTCCCTGGTTTAGTTGCTTCTACTATTTTCCAAGCAATAGGAATTCCGCAACCTCGGTAAACAATACTAATTGCTAGTACAGTAAAGCGATCGCTCAAAGTCGAGGCATCTGCTGCCAGAGCCAAACGCTTTTCGTTCTGCGGCCAAAGGCTTAAAATCCAGCACAGTAGTGGACTAAAACAAGTTGTAATATCTAATGAAGTCCGTCCTGTCTTCGTTTTATCCTCAGCATCTCGATACCATTCTCGCAGTTGCTGGCGCACAGTATTCTCTTTTTTACCCAGCAACTCTGCTAAAAATACTGAAACTGTTGTTAGTCCACTTGATTGAGTCATCACTATCCCAAAACTCCACATTGCCAGTACTACTGCTTGCGGCTTTGTGAGATTCGGCATTTTTTCTATGACTTTTCTAGTCCATTGTCTTAATTCCTCACTTTTTCCTATCTGCATTTACCCTCCTACAGCCTTTAATTCTGCTCCGCATCTGCCTTGTATATTTTTGCGGACTGACATCAGTTCTGTATTTTACCTGTTAATTTGCCCCTTTCTTAAATACCTACCTTTGAAAGGGGGGTTAGGGGGGGATCAATAAGTGCAAAGATACAGTCAACTACTTTTTAAACAACCTCTTAGGCGGCTCTTTCGGTCAGGAGTCAGAATGGGCTAAACCCTAGCTATCCGCTAACAGAATGAATTCGTTTTGATTAAAATCACTTGCCCTAAACCAGAAAACTCAATGCTGTATCAAAATTTTCAAACTCAAGCCGAGCTAGATTACCAGTACAATCCCAGTGAACTAGGTCTTGATATACCTGGATACATGAATTTGTATGCAGCAAACAGTGCTAAGGTGCGTGAAAAACTGCGCTGTCATCTAAATGTTTTTTTTGGTTCTACCTTAGTCGAACATCTAGATATTTTTCCTGCCACGCAACCACAAGCACCAATTTTGGTATTTATCCACGGTGGCTATTGGATAATGTCCGACAGTAAAGATTTTAGCTTTGTCGCCCAAGGTCTTGTAGCTGCCAATGTTACAGTGGTGGTGGTTAACTATGCCTTGTGTCCCAAAGTAACCATTGATGAGATTGTCCGCCAAAATCGTTCAGCGATCGCCTGGATTTATAATAATGCAGAAAGCTTTGGTGCAGACCCGAATCGCATCCATGTAGCTGGTCACTCAGCCGGTGGTCACTTAACTGCGATGCTCATGGCTACAGACTGGAAAAACGACTATGGACTACCAGATGACATCATTAAAGGTGGTTGTGCTATTAGCGGTTTGTTTGATTTGATGCCATTTCCCTACACTTGGCTACAACCCAAAATACAATTTACTTGGGGTGAAGTTCTTCGCAATAGTCCTATCCGCCATCTTCCTGAAAAAGCTGGTTCTCTACTTGTAACTTATGGTGGCAAAGAGACTTCAGAGTTTGAACGACAATCGCTAGATTTTCTGGCTGCATGGAAAGAAAAAGAATTGCCTGGTGAATATTTACCACAGCCTGATGAAAACCACTTTACGATCGTGAATGGTTTTTTAGATAGTGACAGTCCATTGTGTACGGCTATTTTGAGACAAATAATGGTATTGGAAAAGGAACCCAAATTTTGAAGCTTTAGTTTCTTCTAATACTACAGTAGAGCAATTATTTTTATCTTTTAAGAGCATCGGGATGAGGGGGCTAGCACTGCAATCTTTAAAGTACTGCAACAAATATAATTGTCATCATCAATCCCTGTGGTTAGGGATTAATCTAGCGATCGCTCATACGGAACCGCGATCGCTTTTCTAATGAATCAAGCCGCAATCGCACTACTTTACAAATCCCGCGCAACCGAACCTACTAGTTCGCCAAGTGAACTTGGCGGGGTAAAGGGTAAAGGGGAAGGGGGAAAGGTTTCAAATCCCTTACCCCTTACCCCTGCCCCTTATCCCCACTTCGTGGGGGCCCCACCTTCCCCTTTCCCCAGCCATCACGCAGCATTTTTGGGTTGGCAGACTACTACAAGACTTTCGCAGCAAGCCTTAATGTGTGACAGTTTGGTGCACTAGCGGAAATTTTTATTTTTGGGTAGTAGAATATTTTGCACAAAGCGATCGCGCCCTGCTGCCTTTGCTTGATACAATGCCCGATCTGCTGCGGCAATCATTTCTTCCAAGTCAGAATCTGACTGAGGAATTTCTGTCGTAAACCCGACACTAATGGTTACATGAGGACTAACTTGAGAATTTTCATGAGGTATTGCTAATGTTCGGACAGTATGGCAAATTTTCTTGGCAACATGAGTCGCCCCTTCGGTGTCTGTGTTAGGTAAAATCACAGCAAATTCTTCCCCACCATAACGGGCAACTAAATCTCCGGGACGTTTAATAATATATTTGATGGCCTTAGCAATTTCTTGAAGACAGCGATCGCCTACTCGATGCCCATAAGTATCGTTATATAATTTGAAGAAATCAACGTCGCAAAGAATCAGGGAAAGAGGCCGTTGATCCCGTTTTAGACGCTGCCACTCTTGGTTAAAATACTCTTCAAAGCGTCGGCGGTTAGCTATTTGAGTTAATCCATCAATAGTAGCTAATCGCTGCAATTCCAAATTAACGGTTTCCAGTTTTCGTTGTAACTGAGATTGCTGAATCAAGCGTTTTACCCGTTGTCGCAAAACTGGCCAGTGAATCGGTTTGGTAACATAGTCCATTGCTCCCACTGCAAATGCCCGGTCAACTGACTCTTGATCCTCAAGTCCTGTAATCATTAAAACTGGAGTGTGCTTGCTGCAATCAAGAAGTTCTAAGTTAGTGCAACACTCGAACCCATCCATATCCGGCATGATGGCATCAAGAAGTATTATGTCAGGGCGCAGTTCCTTAAAAGCAGTTAAAGCCTCTCTGCCATTTTGAGCTTCCGCTATTTTATAGCCTTCCCGCTCCAAGAAATGCCGAAGTATCATCCGGATAAAAGGCTCATCATCAACAATTAGAACTAAAGATTGGCTTTCTTGAGCAGTAGCTGTCATGGTATTTCCTTCGCAAGTTCTTTTGCTAACGCAGTTTTAACTTGTTCATATTCCTGGTATAACTGCGGGAGTAATTCTACGGTGTTTTCTAATTCACTGCTCCGTCCCTGTGCTTCTAAAACCTTGCAAAGCTGTGCTAAAGCGATCGCTCCAATAGAGGCACTGCTAGACTTTAGTTGATGGGCTACCTTCCATATAGTCTGGGCATCCCGATTTGCGATCGCAGTGCTAATATCTTGTACCAGTCTCGGTGTCTCTGTAAGATAACACTTAATTAGTTCAGCAAATACAACACGATCGCCTCTGACGATATCCCGTAAGGATTGGAGAATTTTGGCATCAATTTTGGCACTTTTTAATGTCTGGTTTTGCCCTTCTTGGAGAATATTTTGCCAAGGTTGCAATTCTAAATACATCGCTCGATCTTGTTTGACTATGGAAGTGACTTCAAGACTTCTTTGGCGTGGGCATTTGCTGAGTGCCTGAGCTAATTTTTGAAGCTGAATCGGTTTGCTAATGTAGTCATTAATACCAGCAGCAAGACAAATTTCGCGATCGCCTCGCATCGCATTGGCAGTTATCGCAATGATATGCGGACGAAAACCAACTTCCCATTCTTGACAGATTCTCCGAGCTGTTTCTAACCCATCCATTTCGGGCATGTGGACATCCATCAACACTAGGTCATAAGGCTGTTTTTGCAAAGCCTTGAGTACTTCTACCCCATTAGTTACGACATCAGCTGAATAACCTATTTTCTGTAGCATCAGTAAGGCAACTTTCTGATTTACAACCGTATCTTCTGCCAAAAGAATCCGTAATGGCAGTGGATAGGCCAAATGCCGATCAACCAAGGGAAAATCATAAATACTCGCTTGGCTTGGCTGATTTCCTAAAACACGGGTCATAACATCGTAGAGTTGAGACTGTTTGATGGGTTTGCTCAAAAAGGCAGCATCGAGATCACCAAAGTCAGAGAATGTTTCTCCTCTACCTAAAGAAGTGAGAATCACTAAAGGTAGATTTTGACAACCAGATTGCCTGCGGATTTGACGAGCTAGGGTTATGCCATCCATTGCTGGCATTTCCATATCTAAAATGGCAATATCAAACTGTGTTCCCTGAGCCAGTTTAGCTAACGCTTCTTTCGCAGATTTGGCAGCATAAGTTTCCATTTTCCAAGATTCTGCTTGCAAGCTGATAATTTGGCAGTTAGTCAGATTGTCGTCCACAATCAACAGGCGCTTTCCCTGAAGCTGCATCGACGAATTACTAAATTCAGCTTCTGGTACAGCAGATACTTGGGCAGTAATGGTGAAGTAGAATGTTGAACCTTGGGAAGAGTAAGGAGATGATAATAATTCTCTACTTTTCCATCTAGGGCTAGGATTGCCACCAACAATCCCTTGGCTTTCCACCCAAAGAGTGCCCCCCATCATCTTACTAAGCCGCTTGCTAATGACTAGCCCTAGCCCTGTGCCGCCATATCGTCGAGTCATGGAGACATCAGCCTGAGTGAAGGGATGAAATAACCGCTCTATTTTCTCTGGTGTGATGCCAATACCTGTATCTTTGATGGCAAATTGAATTTGGATTGGGGACTCAGAAGAGGCAGAGGAGCAGGCTTGCCGTGAGCGTAGCCGAACGGGGGAAGGGTGCAGAGGAGAGGAATTTTCCCCCTGCTTCCCTGAATCCCCAGCCCCCAGTTCAACAGAGAGTAACACTTCTCCATATTCAGTAAACTTAATGGCGTTGTTGAGGAGATTCATTAAGACTTGGCGCAGACGTGTCATATCGCCAACGATCTGAGTCGGAACTTGCGGTTGGATTAGGTAAACTAGTTCGATATCTTTTTGGGCAGCTTTCGGGGCTAATAGAGAAATAGCCTGTTCCACACAAGCTCTCAAATCAAAAGGCTGTTCTTCTAATTCCAGCTTTCCCGACTCAATTTTGGAGAAATCTAGAATGTCGTTGATGATTGTGAGCAAAGCATCTCCGCTACTGCGAACTGTTTCTACAAAGTCTTGCTGTTGAGGGGTGAGGTCAGTATCCAGCAGAAGATCGGTCATGCCAATAACAGCATTCATTGGAGTCCGAATTTCGTGGCTCATCATTGCCAAAAACTCACTTTTTGCCCGATCTGCGGCTTCAGCCTGACGTTTTGCCTGCTCCAAAGCAAAGTTTTTCAAGGTAAGTTCTTCCCGTCGGCGGGTTTCTTGTTCCAGTAAGTGAGCCTGTGCTAGAGCAATACCCAGTTGAGCCGCTACTGCTTCTAGTAATTCGATTTCGTCTGGTGTCCACTGGCGAAAATAGCTGCACTGATGTAATCCGATCGCACCATTGGGTTCTCCTTGATAGGAGGTGCGGATTGACAGCATAGACTTCAGTTTAATTTTTCGGCAGATAGGTTCGGCCGCCTTAAGTAAAGGATCGGCATACACATCAGGAGAGGCGATCGCAGTTTCTTGTGCCATCATCTTCTCTGCATGGGGATTATTAGTCATGGGAACTTCCAATCCCAACACTGAGCAGGGACTAGAAAGTGTATTATACTGTGCTACTAAAGGAATTTTCGGAATGGGGTCGCAAACATAAGAATGGATCAGACAGCGATCAACTTTAAACGCTTGTCCAATTTGGGTAGCAGCTGTCTCAAAGATTTTGCTGGTATCAAGACTTTGACGAATTTCTTGAGTAATTTGTTCAAGTAGTAGGGTGCGATGCAATTGGCGTTGCAATGCTTCTTTAGCTCGTTTGTTTTCGGTAATATCTTGATTTATGCCAACAGTGGCAACAGTTTTTCCCTGTTCATCCTGTAAAGGGACTACAGTTGTTTCGCAAATTCTCTCACTGCCATCTTTACCAAGAAAGTGTATTTCCCCTGACCAGCGTCCTTGCTGGTTGACTGTTTCGAGAATTTTAGTGCTTAATGTTGCGGCTACTTCCGGTTGATGCAAAATACTGATATGTTTAGCCAAAATCTCAGCTTTAGTATAACCAAACATGCTTTGGGCAGCAGGATTCCAGTCAATAATATTTCCGGTTAAATTTGTGATAATTACGCCATCATTCATGTTTTCAAAAGTGAGAGCTTGCTGATGCAGGCTGGCTTCAGCTTGCTTGCGGTGGCTAATATCTGTCTGAATTCCAATAAAGTGGCTTAACTTACCATTTTCGTCATCAATAGGAGAAATACCCAATTCATTCCAGAATAAAATACCATCTTTGCGATATTTACGGAGAATAACTTTACAACTTGTTCCAGCTTGAATAGATGAGCGCAGGTCATTGAGTGCTGATTGCTCTATATCTGCGCGTTGCAAAAATCTACAGTTTTGCCCAATCACATCAGTAGCGCTGTAGCCTGTTATTTCTTCAAAGGCGCAGTTGACGTAAATTACCGGATTACAGGGAAGTCTAGCATCGGCAATGATAATTCCATTCTTGGTAGCAGCAAGTGCCCTCTCCTTCAGCCTCAAGGTTTCTTCAATCTGCTTTAAATCACTAATGTCAAACATAAACCCCTTCAGCGTAGTAGGAGTTTCTGCTGCTTCAACTACCCTAACAACGTCTCGCAGCCAAACAACTCGCCCATCGGCTGCTAGCATCCGGTATTCCAATTCGTGATTCTCGCACCTAGCAGTTGCTTCTTGACGAAAACGAACGGATTTTTCCCGATCGTCTGGATGCAGATGATTGTACCAAAAATTTTTCTCGTACCATTCTGCGATCGCATAATTTAGCAAGTCTACTGCTTGCGGCCCAACGTAGGTAAATCGACCAGTTTTCAAGTCTAATTCCCAAGGGATGACTTTGACAGTTTCCAGTAACTGGTATAGATGCTTCTCACTGCAACGACGGTCAAGTTCTATTTGTTTCTGTTCAAAAATCTTGTGAGTTAAATCCTGATTTATTGCTTTTATCGCCAGGACAAAACAGATTGGTAATGTCAGCGTGACAACCAATAACCCTGTAATCAATACTACTTGTGTTAATAACCTTGGAGTCTGAATTGAAAGTTGCTGGCAGAGTAAAACTACAGAGATTGAGAAGAAAATCCCCAACAACAAAGCTAGTAATTTTTCTTTGTGGAAAAATATCACAGCTTTTAACCAGTGATATCGGCACTGTTTGACCACTTATTAACCCTCAAGCACTTTCTTTCAGGGCTTATTACACTAACCTTTACTTTTAAGTAATTTAAAATATCAATAGCAAGGGGGCAATTACGGATTTTTTTAAGTAATTATGAGTTAGGCATTGACAGGAAAGACCAAGTGTAGTTTTGTAGTTTTGTAGGTTGGGTGCAGCGATCGCGTAACCCAACATAAATAAGGTGGTAATGTTGGGTTGCGTTTCACTCCACCCAACCTACATAAATATCAATACTTGTCGGTTAAGGGGGAAAGGGAAAAGAAAAAACCTTTAACCTTTAACCTTTTCCCCAAACCCAATTCCGAGTTAAAAATGCAAAACCCGAGCAGTATTGACATAAATATATTTTTTAAAAAACTCTAGGTTTCAACATAGATGAGGTTTAATATAATGGTAAAAAATTTTAATAACTTCTGCTTCTAATTAATTAAGTAGGCGAGAATAATCAAAGGAAATTAAGTAATGTAATAAATACAGTGGATTGCCAGGAAGTGAGGTACACAATGCAGAATTCACGCATCATATATAAAGAGTTTCTACCTCCTGTCCCCTGCCTATAAACCAGTAACTTTGTACTTTATGCAAAGGAAAACTGCTTATTGAAATTAGTTTGTAGTGAGCGCTGTTCGCTTTCGACGAACTACACCTACACATTTTTAATTTTTTTGCTGGCAAAAAGATACATTAAGAGCAAGGGTTAAAGGGATTGGATTTTCCCCTTAACCCTTCCTTTTTCACCACAAGAATGTAAAAAGATACTAATGAACAGAGTAAGGACAAAGCACCCCCTACGCAAACACAATCTAGAACGAAAATTTCTTTCTCTGTTCCCTATTTTCAAAATAGGTCTATTGCCGAAATTTGTACTTTAAATCACAGATGCTTCGCGTTGGCAATCAAAAACAACCATATATGAAGCATTTGGTATTTCCTGGGGGAGGTGTCGCATATAGCCATCGGCATCAGAACGACTGCGGAAGCGAGCAACAATTTCCCGTTGGGTATTAGGAAGCTGACGAGCGATCGCCCAAGAATTGAGGCGTTCTTTATAAGCAATAGGCTGATTGTCTGATTTAGAAGCTTGGTTAACCGTATTTTCTGGCATAATGATGTTATCCGTATGAAGTTTAATGAAGGGCGTTAATTAGTTTCTAAGTAGGAATGCACTAACGCTTTTTTTTTATGCTGCTGCCACCTTGTTATTCGATTATTAATAAGTTGTCAACACTTAGCGCTAAATTTTAGACTAACTAAGTTGTAATTTTCAGGTAGCTATGAATCTCAAAGCCTTAATTTGCAACTGTTTTCAGCATCAAAAAATCTTCAAGCAGAAGGTTTGCCAAATATTGAGTTTTCATGATTTGTTTGCATACGCAGAAGGAAAATCAGTATCAGTGGTAAACTTAATGCTAGTGTCTTAAAAGAGACTATCAAAAGTTCATTTGAGAATGAATATTAAATTCCCCGATAAAATTATAGTTATCATAATGGAAACACCATTTGTAACATCAATCATTCAAAAAGTAGCAGAGGAAATAGGAGCAGTAGTTTTAGTAGATCCAGAATGCACCTTTGTGGGACTGATTACCTTTAAAAATGGGAATAAAACTTTTTTTAGGAATACCAGATTTAGTATTAATTCTTCGGGTTCAACAGCAATAGCAAAAGATAAAAGTGTCTCCAGCTTTTTTTTGAATAATTTTGGCTACAAAGTTACCGAAGGAAAAACATTTTTTAGTGAAGAATTATGCGAAGAAATAGATGATATTAGAAATATAGAACAAGGATTCTATTATGCTAAGGAGTTGGGATTTCCTGTAATTGTCAAGCCAATTAATCTCAGTCAAGGAATATTTGTTACCAAGGTTTATAATAAGCAAGAATATTATCAAATAGCCAAGAAAATCTTGCAAAAAGTCTCAGGTTTTATTGTAGAACGATTTTATAGTGGCAATGATTATAGAATTGTAGTACTTAATGATGAAGTAGTTTCGGCATATCAAAGAATTCCCCTATTTATAACCGGGGATGGTCAGTCTAATGTTTTAGAACTTATGCAACAAAAGCAGGAAAGTTTTATCAAAAATGGTAGAAAAGAAATTATAGATTTTGAAGATTACAGAATTAAAAAAAACTTGCGAAGACGGAAGCTAAATTTTAGTAGTGTGATACCTAAAAATAATATTGTATATCTTTTAGATAATGCCAATTTATCGACTGGAGGTGAGGCAGTAGACTTTACAGAAAGCATTCATCCTGATTTTCAAAAACTCGCAGTAAGTATTACAAAAGATATGCAACTGAGATTAGCAGGTGTGGACATTCTTGCTAGTGATATAACCTCACCAATAGTAGATTATACAATCCTTGAAGTAAATGGCGCTCCTAGCTTAAGCCACTATGCTTCATTTGGTGAAGTTCAGACCAAAAGAGTAGAAAATCTATATCTCAAAATTCTCAAAATACTTGAAAACGAAAATAACAGAGAAAAGCATTGATTTTGCTTGGAAGCGCAGCAATTCATACTTCTATAGGAATCCGCTTTGATTTTTGTTCGCGCAGTGTGGCGTTGACAGGTAAGAGGCAATAGGCAAGAAGGATTTTTGAGTTGTACTAAGTTTTTCAAAAATCAAATATGAGTCTTATTTCTAGCTATTCACCACTTTTTATCTAGAAGGGATTCAAATTCAGCTTGTAAGGCGGTTATATCCGCTAATCTTGCGACTAGTAAATTATCTTTACCAGCATTACTTAAACGTACTTTCCAATAACTAATACTGTCTGAGTTGTTCAGCCAAAACTGAATCACGGTATCTACCACTTGATCTAGATTCCAATCCCACTTGGCTGGAACGGATTCTACCGATTCTAGAAAGGTATCTAATGTACACGTATACATCCCCAAGTATTCCACACCTTGGTGGGGTGGTTTTTGCTCATTTTGCTGTTGGTGATTAAAAAACTGCAAAAGTGGAGATACTCCTACAATATCAAAAGTGTATTTCATGCTAGTACTCCGAGTTATAAATTACTTGCAGGAAGCTTTACTTTTTCTCTATTATAATACTTTTAACCTAACTTAAGCATCTATAAAAAGTAGATTTTTGGTTTATGTCATAGGTGTTAAAATTAAATAAAAATTTAGCACTAACTAGCCTTGAGTGCTAAATTATAGGTGTTAAAGTTGAGTTGTAAATTAGCACTAACAAGCCTTGAGTGCTAAGTTTGTTTAATAGTTTGATTTATTATTAAATAGTTTCAAGTATTAATTAAGGAGTGCATATATTTTTAATAATTATTTAATTAATTCCGTTGTGAATTGTAAAGGCTTTATGCTTCCTAACCCTTATTAAAAAGGAGGGAATTAGAACCAATACAGTTCAGATAAGACCAAAAGACTTGTAGAGACGGCGATTTATCGCGTCTCAAAAACCCAAAATTTTTACCAGTAGCTCTTAGGGACTTGCAAAAAATAAATTATCCCAAATTATTTATAGATTTGTAGGGGCGCAAGGCCTTGCGCCCCTACGACGGGATATTTTTTTAACTGGAAGTCCCTTAACCCAACCGTATTGGAATTAGAACTAGCTTTTTAAGGGAAGCCAGTCGTGTGCATATTTACCCCATTGAGCGGACTACTATAGGTTGGGGGAATAGGTATTTGGTGAAATTTTATGTTTTACTACCAGTTAAAGATACGAATATAGTTCGCGGGCTAGGGTAGATTTACCAACACCCCAGAACCAATAATCAAGATTTTCTTTATCCTAGGTTTACAACTTCCTTTTCAAGCTCATCAGGGTAAGCATTACTCACCCAAATAACCGTCTTCAGCGCAGCTCAATACGCCGCTACAATAGTACCACTACAAGGATTATGCCGAAATTAGTGATATTATGACGACTGCTACAACTGTAAAAACTGAGTATGAAGCGATTATTGGTCTAGAAACCCATTGTCAGTTGAGTACTAAGACCAAAATTTTCTCTAATAGCTCTACGGCATTTGGCGCTGACCCAAATACTAACATTGACCCGGTTTGTATGGGTTTACCTGGGGTCTTACCTGTACTCAATGAAAAAGTATTAGAATATGCTGTCAAAACTGGTTTGGCACTGAATTGTCAAATTGCTAGATATAGTAAGTTTGACCGGAAACAGTATTTTTATCCTGACTTACCCAAAAATTACCAAATTTCTCAATACGATCTACCGATCGCAGAACATGGTTGGCTAGAAATTGAGTTAGTAGATGCTGAGGGCAATCCCAGCCGCAAACGCATTGGTATCACACGTCTGCACATGGAAGAAGATGCAGGAAAATTGGTACACGCCGGCAGCGATCGCCTTTCCGGTTCTTCTTATTCTCTGGTAGACTACAATCGCGCAGGTATACCATTAGTCGAAATTGTCTCGGAACCTGATTTGCGTTCTGGATTAGAAGCTGCTGAATATGCCGAAGAGTTACGCCGGATTGTGCGCTATCTCGGCGTGAGTGATGGCAATATGCAAGAAGGATCTCTGCGCTGCGATGTCAACATCTCTGTGCGTCCAGTGGGACGAGAGGAATTTGGCACCAAGGTAGAAATTAAAAACATGAACTCCTTCAGCGCCATCCAACGAGCGATTGACTACGAAATTGAGCGCCAAATCGCCGCCATCGAAGCAGGCGATCGCATCATCCAAGAGACTCGGCTATGGGAAGAAGGCGCTCAACGTACAAGTAGTATGCGGGTGAAGGAAGGTTCTAGCGATTATCGCTACTTCCCCGAACCAGATTTAGCACCAATTGAGGTGACGGATTCAGAATTAGAGAAGTGGCGCAGCGAATTACCAGAATTACCAGCCCAAAAACGCCATCATTATGAAAGTGAGTTGGGGCTTTCGGCTTATGATGCGCGAGTGTTGACAGAAGATCGTCCAGTAGCGGAATATTTTGAAACTGCGATCGCATCTGGAGCAAATCCCAAAGCTGCTGCAAACTGGATTACTCAAGATATCGCCGCCTACCTTAATAAGCAAAAACTCAGTATTACTCAAATCGGGCTGACTCCTACCAATTTAGCTGAGATTATTACTCGCATTGAAACGGGCAAAATTAGCAATGCTCAAGCTAAAGAAAAGTTACCAGATTTGCTCAGTGGGATTTCTCCTGAAAAAGCTTTTGCAGGTCAAGAGTTAATCACCGATCCTAGTGTACTAGAACCTATCGTTGATGAAGTCATAGCCGCCAATCCCAAAGAACTAGAAAAGTATCGCAACGGTAACACCAACCTTAAAGGCTTCTTTGTTGGACAAGTTCTCAAAAAAACAGCCAAACGTGCCGATCCTAAGCTGACTAACGAATTGGTAGAAAAGAAACTGAATGCTTAGGGACTTCCAGTAAAAAAACATCTCATCCCTGGGTTTGGGTAGAGGAGTGTGGGGAGTGTGGGGAGTGTGGGGGGTAAGACTTCTTCCCCATCCTCCCACACCTCCCACACCTCCCACACTCCTGGATTTCTCACTTGTGAGAAATCAAGGGTAAGTATTTTCTCGGTGTTTCTTCATAAAATCTTCATATAAAAGCTGGTGACTACCCGCATACCTAAAATGATATAGTGTGGTAAGTAGATGCACCCTGATGATCTGGAGAGCTGCCTAAGTAGCTCTCTTTTTTATCTAGTCTGTGGTATTTACGGAGCAGCTTCATTAAAATTTTAGAAGAAATCTTAATCAATAAGTATTAACTCTTAGATAATCAAATATATACTGTGAGTAAAAGATGCACAGTAATGATTTGGAGAGCGACCGAAGTTGCTCTCTTTTTTCGTATTTGTCTTTCGTCATAAGAAAGGTAAAACAATTATGCTAATCGCCAACTAGTGCATTATTATTGCCATCAGCAAATAAACTCATAATAGTCATTGGGAATTGGGGAGCAAGGGAACTGGGGGGAAACTCATAACTCTTGTAAAGACGTGATTAATCGCGTCTCTTCGCACTTTTTTAAAGCACAAATTGACCTATCCAACCTGATAGTTGTAAGGAAGAAAATGGCAGATTGGCAAAAAATCACAGGTGGCATCACAGCACCAAGGGGGTATCAGGCGGCGGGAATAACCGCAGGGTTGAAACCTTCGGGGTTGCCAGATTTAGCTTTGATATTCTCAGAGGTGGAAGCGATCGCAGCTGGTGTATTCACCACCAGTCAAGTTAAAGCTGCCTGTGTCGAATATTGTCGCCAACGCTTGCAAGCCAAACCTAGCGCTCGTGCCATCCTTTGCAACGCTGGACAAGCAAATGCCGCTACAGGTAATCAAGGCTACCTTGACACCCTAGAGTCTTCTCTGGCAATAGCCCAAGCACTAAACATCTCGTCTGAATCTGTCTTATTGGCTTCCACTGGTGTGATCGGTCAAAGAATTAAGATGGATGCTTTGCGAAGTGGAATTCCCAAAGTAGTAGCAGCACTATCCGCAACAGGTTCAGATGCCGCAGCTGGGGCGATTATCACTACAGACTTGGTAACAAAATCTATTGCCCTAGAGACAACTGTAGGTGAACGCCCAGTACGAATTGGTGGTATTGCCAAAGGTTCCGGCATGATTCACCCCAACATGGCAACCATGTTGGCATTTGTTACTTGTGATGCTGTAGTTTCCCCAGCCCTGTGGCAACAAATGTTAGCAAGGGCGGCTGATAGAAGCTTTAATTCCATTACCGTGGATGGCGATACCAGCACCAACGACAGCTTAATCGCCTTGGCAAATGGTCAATCTCGCACCCCAGCAATTATAGAATGGGGCGCAGAAGCAGAGAAATTAGAGGCGATGTTAACAGCAGTTTGCCAGCATTTAGCCAAAGCGATCGCTCGTGATGGTGAAGGTGCAACCTGTCTAATTGAAGTGGAAGTGACTGGCGCTCATGATGAACTCTCAGCCCGTCAAATTGCCAAAACCATCGCTGGTTCATCCTTAGTTAAATCTGCAATCTTTGGACGCGATCCAAATTGGGGACGCATCGCCGCCGCCGCCGGACGTGCAGGTGTGCCATTTGAGCAAGAAAATCTGCAAATTAAGCTAGGAAATTTCTTAATGTTAGAAAATGGACAACCTCTACAATTTGACCGTGCAGCAGCAAGTGCTTATTTGAAAAAAGCATCGGTGGGTGCTTATCTCCAACAGGATACGGTGTTAATCTCCGTTAATGTTGGTAATGGTTATGGTGTGGGTAAAGCTTGGGGTTGTGATTTGAGTTACGACTACGTGAGAATTAACGCCGAATACACTACTTGACATACTCCCAATTGTTTGCGCTGTAGAGACGCGATGAATCGCGTCTTTAGTCAAGGATGTCTTGCAATCATTTAGATGTAGAGACGTAGCATTGCTACGTCTCTACAATGGTTCTGGGTAACGCATATTTAATTTCACTAGATGTCTATTAATTGAATTGATATCAGAATAGTCTTACGGTTTCTCATGCTGTGGCTGGACGGAGAAAATGGCTAAAAAGCATATAGAACTTAGAAGAAAAAGGTACTTCAAGCTCAGTTCACAAATCGCTCAGTTGGATAATGCCCAATTGCGTTCTCTGTTTGACAATAGTGAGTCAAATGAGTCGAGTACGGGTTGGGGAATGAATCACACCATCGTCCTTGGTGAATCCAAAGTTTTTGTGAAACGTGTTCCAGTTACAAATATCGAATTTGATAACCTGTTCTCCACCAGAAACCTTTATAACCTGCCAACTTACTGTAATTACGGCTTCGGTTCCACTGGTTTTGGTGTCTTTCGAGAACTCGTGACTCATATCAAGACAACCAACTGGGTATTGTCGGGGGCAATTGCCACTTTCCCACTGATGTACCATTATCGGATTATTCCCTTCTCTGGGCAGCGTGCGGATGTCGATATGGAACGTCTAAGAGGGTGTTTATAAATAAAAAATAAAGAGCAGGACATTCATTTCCCAGGACACGTATTTTAAAAGAGACAGTCGTCGTATTTGAATCGGATGCTATGAGTCAAAAACCTTATCCTACAGACGTTTCCGATGTCGAGTGGGATTTGATAAAATCAATGATTCCAGCAGAACGTAAGCGAAAGCGTGGAAAAAAGCGTGAAGTAGATATGCGCGAAGTAGTAAATGCGATTTTTTACATATTGCGTGCAGGTTGCTCGTGGCGAATGATGCCTCATGATTTACCTGCATGGCAAACAGTATATTCATATTTCCGACGCTGGGAGCGTAAAGGGGTATGGCAAAAAATTCATACCGTATTGCGATCGCAACTGCGTAAAATTGAAGGACGAGACGTAGAACCATCTGCTGGAATTATAGACTCTCAAACGGTTAAAACAACTGAAAAAGGAGGGATTGATGGTTATGATGCCGGAAAAAAGATTAATGGTCGTAAACGCCATATTCTTGTCGATACGATGGGTTTACTTTTAATCGTTGTTGTACATGCTGCTTCAATTCAAGACCGTGACGGAGCAAAGCTTGTACTAAATAAAATTCGATATTCTTTCCCCAAATTACATTTAATTTGGGCGGATGCTGGATATGCAGGAAAACTAGTCGATTGGGTCAGATATTTTATTGGTTGTGTAATCGAGATCGTTAAACGCTCTGATGACACTTCAGGTTTTAAAGTATTACCTCGACGTTGGGTTGTAGAGCGTACACTTGCATGGCTTGGTCGTTATCGTCGTCTAAGTAAAGATTACGAATATCATCCTCAAACAAGCGAAACCATGATATACGCCGCTATGACGCATCTAATGTTACGTCGATTAGCCCACAATCATCGTTGTTCAACTGCTTAAGATTTATTTTATAAACACCCTCTAAGAGATTATGTGGAGTACTGGGGCAATAGTGCCAACGCCGGGAATTATATGTTAGATAGAGCGATCGCTAACTATGAGTTGCTTCTATTTCTAGAGTACATACCGTATGTTCTGGAAACATGGCTGCAAGACAACCCTAACAAACTTCAAAAACCCCTGGATGACTTACGCACGACGATTACCTTTTTGAGAAAGAAGGGAATCATCCACTTTGACGCACATTTTCGCAACATCCTCACCGACGGTAAGCAGACATATCTGACCGATTTTGGTTTGGTACTTGACAAAAGTTTTACTTTGACGAAAGATGAAAAGTCTTTTTTTAAGCAGAACGCATTTTATGACTATGGAGAAGTCCTGCGAAATCTTGGTCATCTGATTCGATCGCCGTATGATTTGTGTTCGGAGAACGATAAACGCAGGATTATGGAAAAATATGGCATAAAAGAAGGCTTAAAACCTCATGAACTGCGGTCTATATTACTCGACAACATCGAGCAGATACATGCTGATGGAATCATGAAGTTAGATAAGTTTTATGTTGCCAGCATCGTCAAGTACCGTGGCATCATTGCGCTGATGCAAGATTTCTTTTCTGATATGTGGGCAAATAACAATAAGGACACGAAACTTCGTGACGCAGAACTACGGCTGCTGCTTAAAAAGACGGGGTTTATTCGTGGTGTTGGAAACGGCAGATAGTTGCGATCGCTGGATAAGAAATACACCTATTTGGGGTATTTACTTCGGTTTCCAACTTTCCCAGCCTTACTATCTCACTCTCATCGCAGTGCGTTCCTAAATTAATAGGGATAATATAATAGTTGCTATAAATAAAAACTTATAGATGACAAAAGACTACTAAAATTCAGTTACAAAACAAGTAAAAATAGTCAATCATCAAGTAAATATAATAGTTTCCATAAACAATAGTTTATACATTAGAAATTATTCCTATGATTAAGGAAAATAGATAAATTTTTACTTATATATCCAATCTAATATTTGTTTAATAATTCGAGGCAACGAGTGAACTAATTTTGCTTCAAAGGCTGTAAACTGTTTTCAACAAGGTGAATGATGCCTCTGCGTCAGACTAGACCAGAGCCAATAAATTAGCCGAGTTTTTATATAAGTAGCCGTGTCATTGATGAAATGGCTGGGTTTACATTGCCAAATATAGCTTAATCATTAGTAGCGCAACAAACACAATGTTTTTTGCCTAATTTGCTATAGCTATAAAAAATAAAATTTACCTTCGACGGAGATATTTATGACAGAATTTTTTAATCAAATTTCTCGCCGCAAATTTATATTTACAGCCGGAGTATCTGCAAGTGCTGTATTACTCAAAGGCTGTTTGGGTAATCCTCCTGAAAATCTGACTGGTGGAAGCACTAAAGCACAACCAACTGCTCAGTCGGTTGCTAATATTAGTTCTGAACAAGCACCAGAAACTACTACAGTCAAGCTAGGATATATACCCATTGTAGAAGCGGCTCCTTTAATTATTGCTAAAGAAAAAGGATTTTTTGCAAAGTATGGTATGACTGATGTTGGTCTTTCCAAACAAGCTTCTTGGGGTGCAGCCAGAGACAACGTAGAAATTGGTTCTGCCGGTGGTGGTATAGATGGCGGTCAATGGCAGATGCCAATGCCACATTTAATTTCAGAAGGTTTAATCACCAAAGGCAATCAAAAAATTCCCATGTATGTCTTATGTCAATTGGTTACACATGGAAATGGAATTGCGATCGCAAACAAGCATCAAGGCAAAGGTATTAGCTTACAACTCGCCGGCGCTAAGTCTTTATTTAAGGAATTAAAATCTTCAACACCCTTCACTGCTGCATTCACTTTTCCCCACGTTAACCAAGATTTATGGATTCGCTACTGGTTAGCAGCAGGCGGCTTAGATCCAGATGCAGATGTCAAGTTGCTCACAGTACCAGCAGCGCAAACTGTGGCCAACATGAAAACAGGAACAATGGATGCCTTTAGTACAGGCGACCCCTGGCCTTATCGCCTGGTACAAGACAAGATTGGCTATGTAGCAGCATTAACCGCAGAAATTTGGAAAAATCATCCTGAAGAATATCTTGCCATGAGAGGCGACTGGGTTGATAAAAATCCCAAGGCTACCAAAGCAATTTTAAAAGGAATTATGGAAGCACAGCAATGGCTAGATAATTTTGACAATCGCAAAGAAGCTGCTCAAATTCTGGCTGGACGGAATTATTTCAATCTTTCTTCACCGGAAATTCTAGCTGATCCATACCAAGGTAAGTATGACATGGGTGATGGTCGCAAAATTGATGATAAATCGATGGCGGCTTACTACTGGAAAGATGAAAAAGGTAGTGTTTCCTATCCATATAAGAGTCATGATTTATGGTTCATAGTTGAAAACGTTCGCTGGGGATTCTTGCCAAAAGATTACATTGACAATAATGCTGCCAAAGCTAAGGAACTTATCAACAAAGTCAACCGTGAAGATATTTGGAAAGAAGCTGCCAAAGAAGCTGGGATTGCTGCTGCTGATATTCCCACAAATACATCCCGTGGTGTAGAAGAGTTTTTTGATGGCATCAAGTTTGACCCTGAAAAGCCAGAAGAATATTTGAAGAATTTGAAAATCAAAAAGGTCAGTGTTTAGTCATTAGTCATTAGTCATTGGTCATTAGTTCTTTGCAAAGGACAAATGACAAAGGACAAATAACAAATAAAATTTGAGGAGAATACAGCATCATGACAATAGCCCAAAAACGCCCTGCAAATCCTAGATTGAGTAATGGCTTTATATCCAGCCTGAAAAAGCAATTTCCTGACCTGATACCACCAGCGATCGCGATCGCAATTTTCTTGACTATTTGGCAACTCTTCTCTTGGACTCCGGGCGCTACATTACCAGGGCCAATACAAGTTGTTCAAGATACTTGGATTCTCATTTTCTGGCCATTTTATGACCGGGGTGGACTTGATAAAGGTTTATTTTGGCAGATTCTCGCCAGTCTGCAACGGGTTGCGATCAGTTATACCCTAGCTGCGATCGTTGGTATTGGCTTGGGCATTTTGATTGGGGTTAATAGAACCATGTCCAAAGCATTAGACCCCATCTTTCAACTACTGCGGACTGTACCACCTCTAGCTTGGGTTCCAATTTCTTTAGCAGCTTTACGACAAAACGAACCCGCAGCATTATTCGTAATTTTCATTACGGCAATTTGGCCCATCTTAATTAACACTGCTGTCGGCGTAACCCAAATTCCCCAAGATTACAACAACGTCGCCAAAGTTCTCCAACTTAGCCGCAAAGAATATTTCACTAATATTTTGATTCCTGCGGCATTACCCTACATCTTTACCGGTTTGAGAATTGCGATCGGTTTAGCATGGTTAGCGATTATCGCCGCCGAAATCGTCATGTCCGGTATTGTCGGCATCGGCTTTTTCATCTGGGATGCCTATCAAAATAACAACGTCAGCGAAGTAATTTTAGCTCTAGTTTATATCGGCGTTGTTGGGTTGCTCCTAGATAAAGCAATGGGTTGGCTGCAAAACAAGATTTTACCAGCAGAGCAAAAATAGTCATTAGTCATTGGTCATTAGTCATTGGTCATTTGTAGAAAGCTAAGGACTAATGACCACGTACTAAGGGCTAATGGCGAAAGACAAAAGACTAATGACAAAAGACTAATGACAAAGGACAAATAAGTATGTTCGTAGCTGTCGATCAAATTGAAAAAGTTTTTGAATTAACTGGTGGTGGCAAATATATCGCCCTCAAAGGAATCGACCTCCAAATTAAAAAAGGAGAATTCGTTTCTTTGATTGGTCACTCCGGTTGCGGTAAATCCACCCTATTAAATATGATTGCGGGTTTGGATTTGCCTACTGAGGGTCTTGTCACTCTTGAAGGACAAAAAATCACCAAACCTGGCCCAGATAGGATGGTGGTGTTCCAAAATTATTCCTTATTACCTTGGCGGACGGTAAGAGAAAATATTGCCCTCGCTGTGGACTCAGTAATGAAAGGTTTACCCGCAGCTGAACGCAACGCCATTATCGAAAAACATATAAATATGGTGGGTTTGCGTCCCCATGCTGACAAACAACCGGGGATGTTATCAGGTGGACAAAAACAGCGAGTTGCGATCGCCCGCGCCTTAGCGATTCGTCCCAAATTACTGCTGTTAGATGAACCCTTTGGTGCATTAGATGCACTCACACGCGGCAATTTGCAAGAACAACTCATGCAAATCTGCGAAGAAAATCAAGTTACCGCCGTGATGGTCACACATGATGTAGATGAAGCAGTGCTGTTATCTGACAGAATCGTCATGCTAACCAACGGCCCCGAATCTAAAATTGGTGACATTCTCGAAGTAGATATTCCCAGACCCCGCAAGCGGATGGAAGTAGTAGAACATCCCAGCTACTACAGCTTACGGAGTGAGATGATTTACTTCCTGAATCAGCAGAAACGGATTAAGAAAATTCGGGCGCGGAAAACTGCCGACGTTGCCCGTCATGGATTAGAAAAAGTTAACCTAGAAATTGGCTTTTTACCTCTGACAGCTTGCGCCCCCTTAGCAGTTGCTAAAGAAAAAGGCTTCTTTCTCAAACATGGTTTAGATGAAGTTAACCTCGTGCGGGAAAGTAGCTGGCGGGGTATAGAAGATGGCATAAGTGGTGGTTACTTAGATGCGGCTCAAATGCCTTCAGGGATGCCGATGTGGTTAACTTTGGGAGGACATAATAACCAACCTCTGCCCGTTGTCACCGCCCTTACCATGACTCGCAACGGTAACGCCATCACCTTGGCAAAACGCTTTCTCGACCAAGGTGTACAAACCTTATCAGACTTCAAAAGATACCTGCTTCGCACCCGTGACCAACGGCACACAATGGGAGTAGTACACGCCGCATCGATGCACAACTTGTTGCTGCGTTACTGGCTAGCGGCTGGTGGAATTGACCCCGATAGCGATGTGGATATGAAGACCATTCCCCCAGCGCAGATGGTAGCCGACCTCAAAGCTGGAAGCATTGATGGTTACTGCGTCGGCGAACCTTGGAACTACCGCGCTGCTGTGGAAAATGTCGGCTTTACCATCGCTACCGATTTAGAAGTTTGGCTGGGACACCCCGGTAAAGTTCTTGGTGTGCGGGAAGATTGGGCAGAAAATTATCCAAATACGCATATCGCCTTGACTAAAGCATTGTTAGAAGCTTGCCATTATTGTGCAAATCCCGAAAATACCCAAGAAATTCGCCAAATTTTAGCAGGGCGAGATTATGTCAGCACTGATTTAGAATACATTCAACTCGAAGATCCAGATAGTCTCACCTGTGACTTAGATCATCCATTGCGAGACTATGCCCATCTCCAGTTCTATTCCGATTCTGCCATCAACCGCCCCAGTCGCACCGAACAAATTTGGATTATGAGTCAATTGGCGCGTTGGGGTGATACTCCTTTCCCCAGAAATTGGGTAGAAGTTGTTGAACGGGTGTGTCGAGTGCGTGTTTTCAGCACCGCCGCACGAGAATTAGGTTTAGATATTAGCTATATTCGCCAACCGATTCAACTGTTCGATGGTACTCCCTTTAACGCCGATGATCCAATCGCTTATCTCAACAACTTGAAAATTAAACGTGATTTTTCAGTCGCGGAAGTTGTTCTTGATGCACCGAGAAGGAGACTTGCGTCATAAAAAACTGGTGAGAGAAAGAGGGAGTGGAAGAAGTAAGACATCTTACTTCTTGTGGGGCGGGCAAGATGCCCACCCCACAACATTAAATAATTTTAATTTTTAAAAATCTCTTGAACTCCATTAATGAACCTCTGAACTCCATTAATGAACCTTTGAACTCCGTTAATGAACCTCTGAACTCCGTTAAAGAGTTTTTGAACTTCATTAAGAAACCTCTAGGTTGCAGCGAGTAGTCCCTAATCCCCAATACCCAATCCCCAAATACCATGCAAAACCGCAACTCAACAGCAACAAGCACACTAGGAAAACCATTCGCAGCTGCAACCACCAGCCGCAGACCTTTCCTAGAAATTAAAGACGTTACCAAAGTCTATCCCACAAAGACAGGCCCCTTCACCGTACTCGACGGCGTTAACCTTAACGTTGAACAGGGCGAATTTATTTGCGTCATTGGCCACTCTGGCTGTGGCAAATCGACACTACTAAATATGGTATCCGGTTTTAACTTTCCTACCTCCGGTCAAGTTTTACTGGAAGGAGAACCCATTACCAAACCAGGCCCAGACAGGATGGTTGTCTTCCAAAACTACGCCCTACTACCTTGGCGGACTGCTTTTGAAAACATCTATTTAGCTGTTAACGCCGTTTATCCCAACAAACCACAAGCCGAAAAAAGAGCGATCGTGCGCGATCACCTAGCAATGGTGGGACTGGCTGATGCAATGGAAAAGAAACCAATGCAAATGTCCGGTGGGATGAGACAACGGGTTTCTATCGCGCGTGCTTTGGCGATTCGCCCGAAAGTTTTAATTTTAGATGAACCTTTTGGGGCGCTGGATGCCATCACCAAAGAAGAATTACAAGAAGAATTGCTGAAAATTTGGGGCGATAATCGTTGTACAGTGCTGATGATTACCCATGATATCGACGAAGCACTATTTTTAGCAGATAAATTGGTAATGATGACCAATGGCCCCCATGCGAAAATTGGCGAAGTTATGGAAATTCCTTTTTCTCGTCCCCGCGATCGCGCCCGCATCATGGAAGATCCCCAATACTACCAACTACGCAATTATGCCTTAGATTTCCTCTTTAATCGCTTTGCACATGATGACGTAGGTTAAACTAATCGTCATTCTCCTAATTTTTACAATGCTTCCTTCCAAACGAGTTTATATGTTGTTAGTTTTAGGTATAGCGATCGCCCCGATCCTATGCCTTTTTTTCAACATTAAAGCAGCGATCGCCATCATTGTGTTATTTGATGCCATAATTCTTGGATTGATGATTGCAGATGGCTTGCAGGTGCGACGTTCTCGCGTGCAAATTACCCGCGAATTACCGTCCCGGTTATCAATTGGGCGGGATAATCCGGTGATTCTAAAAGTAACATCGCCAAATACCAACGCCTTGATTGAAATCTGCGATTACTACCCAACAGGATTTGGTGTATCAGCGCCCACACACCGAGCTATTATTCCCAGTAATACCACTCAGGAATTGACATATACCGTCAACCCAAAACAGCGCGGCGAGTTTCCTTGGGGAAATATTCAAGTTCGACAATTGGGAATTTGGGGATTAGCTTGGGATGATTGGCAAATTTCCCACAGTCTACCAGTGAAAGTTTATCCTGATTTAGTGGGATTGCGATCGCTCACAATTCATTTAACATTGCAATCATCAGGATCAATGCGCCAATCTCGCAAAACTGGTATTGGTACAGAGTTTGCCGAACTGCGGAATTATCGCACTGGTGACGACTTACGCTTTATTGATTGGAAAGCTACCGCCCGTCGGGTTGGTGCTTATGGGAATGCAACGCCACTGGTGAGGGTTCTAGAACCAGAACAGGAACAAACTTTACTAATCTTGCTCGATCGCGGACGGTTGATGACTGCAAAGGTGCAGAACTTGCAGCGATTTGACTGGGGTTTGAATGCAACTTTATCTTTAGCTTTGGCGGGGTTACATCGAGGCGATCGCGTTGGTGTTGGTGTATTTGACCGCCAGATGCACACATGGATTCCCCCAGAACGCGGTCAACATCATTTAAATCAGCTAATCGATCGCCTAACTCCAATTCAACCAGTCTTATTTGAATCTGATTATTTGGGGGCGGTAACAAATGTTTTGCAACGTCAAACTCGGAGGGCGCTTGTAGTCGTAATTACCGACTTAGTTGATGTCACCGCTTCTACAGAACTCCTGGCTGCACTCTCCAAATTAGCGCCTCGCTATTTACCATTTTGTGTCACTTTGCGAGACCCACAAGTTGACCATTTGGCAAACACTTTTACAGATAATGTTACAGAAGCTTATGCCCGTGCAGTCGCACTCGATTTATTAATGCAAAGACAAGTCGCATTTGCTCAATTGAAACAAAAAGGTGTATTAGTACTAGATGCACCAGCAAATCAAATTGCCGATCAGGTAGTTGAGCGATATCTGCAACTTAAAGCGCGGAATCAACTTTAGTAGAAAGGCGAAATTGCACTTTGTGCCCCTATACTAATATGTCAATACGGTTCAAAGAGACGCGATAAATCGCCGTCTCTATAAGTGTTTTGGTCTTATCTGAACTGTATTGACTAATATGTCTCTACTAATTTACGCGTTATTGGTATTTTAAATTATTTCAGTTTTAGCGGCTTTCTTTATTTTAGGTTTTAACCAATATTGATTTTGAACTTGATACCGTATTAGCTTTCTGACTTCTTCAGGAGACAAATTTAGTAATTTAGCAGTCATTGATTCTACCATATTAATCTCAGTTACTGGTAGCACAAAATCCAACTTTCGTAGAGTATTGTTAGCGGTTCTAACCTCAATAAAGCTAAGTCCTTGCTTTTTTTCAATTTCAGCTTTGATTACTTTTAAAATCACAGGAATTTTTACTTGGATTTGTTTATTAAGCTTCAGCTTTTGTTGTTGAGGATCTAATCCAAGTTTTTGTGCGATCGCTACTTCTGTAACTTTTGAGTTAGGAATTTCAATTTCTAACCTTTTTAGCAGAGAATTTCCTGTTTTAATCTTCACTTGAGTAAATTTTTGCTCTTTCTCTACTTTCATATCAACCACTGTAAAATTAAGTGTTAGCTCCACCTGTGGTAGTGTATCAGCTTGCAACTTATCCAGCGTCCTATGAGAGAATCCTAATATTTTTTTTGTTAACAAATCACTACCAGTCCAAAAGGCAATACCTAGTAATATCATAGGTAGAATAATTAGTAAAATCTGTGGTTTTAAATAAGGCATAATACTTTAGTTTTTAGCTTATATATAATACTAATTTGTCTGATACTTACGGAGCGATCAATACCAAAAACTATCTATTGGCGCATTCATGATATGCCTTCTGGTAGAACACTTTAAATTTTTAACCTGGGATAGTACTAATACAACATATAAGAGAAAATTGACTTCCTTCTTATTAATATAGTGCGGGAAATTCCCCTGTTATGAATTTACATCCAAAGGTTGTATGCGGATATTATTAGTAGAAGATGATTTTGAACAATTAGAGCCATTACAAGGTATTCTATCGGAAGCTGGATATATTGTAGATGCTGCGGAAGATGGGGAAATTGCACAATGGCTGATATCCCAAAAACATTACGATCTATTAATTTTAGACTGGATGTTACCGACAATTAGCGGTTTAACTCTGTGTCGCCAGTATCGTCTCTCTGGTAAAACTGCGCCGGTGTTGATATTGACAGCTAAAGACACCACGCCTGATAAAGTTATGGGTTTAGATGCGGGAGCAGATGATTATTTAGTCAAACCCGCAGACTTAGTGGAACTCTTGGCGCGGGTGCGTGCTTTGGGGCGGAGAGTCCCCAATTGGCAGGGAGATAGTCTACGGGTAGCAGATTTGCAATTGGATTTAGCTGAATTAAATGTAGAACGAAGTCACGTAAAAGTCGAATTATCTCCTCGTGAAGCAAAATTATTAGAATACCTGATGCGTCATCCTAATCAGGTTTTAAATCGCAACCAGATTGAAGAGGCATTGTGGGAGTGGGGTATGGAACCGGAAAGCAATGCTTTAACTGTCCTAGTACGCAAGTTGCGACAACGCTTGCAAGTATTGGGTGCAGCAGACTGGATTAAAACAGTTTATGGTATGGGCTATCGCTTAAATCCCCAATAATTAAATTGAGAATTAGAAGCCTTGAAATTTTTCTTTCAACGATCAATGACAAGTTAAGTAAGTGGGCGTAAATAATTGTCGTTGGGATAAGGCAATAGGCATAAGGGTTTTTAGCATAGTTCATTTTCATTTACATAGTTTGATTTTATTGTGCCAACTTACTTATGTTTAATCGTAGCCGTCGTAATCTTGCAAGTTGGTTCACCCTAACAATGGGTAGTATTTTAATTGGGTTTGCGGCGGTAGTTTACTATGTGGAAGTTATAGATGAGTTAGAGGAACTGGATATATTACTGTATAAAAAAACCAGTGTGATGGCAGCGAATGTGAAGTCAGAAATGTATAATGGTCGCCGACAGCTAGACTTGGAACATGTCCCATTATTGGGAAGCATGGTAGAACCATTGCCAGATATAGGATTAGTGTATGCAAGTTGGTATGATGACCAAAAGCAACTAGTACAATTTTTTGGTACGATTCCGAGCGATCGCCTTTCGGTATTAGGTGGATTTGATACTATCAAAACCAATGATAAAGTATGGCTGCGTCAGGTAACGTTGCCTGTTTACCAGGATGGTTTATTAATTGGTTATATGCAAGCAGCAATGCCAATCACATCTATTGAAAGTGCTTTAGCTGAATTTCGGCTAGTTTTGGCGATTTCAGTGCCGATTACCTTGGGTGCAATTGCCCTGACTGGTTGGTGGTTGGGAGGGCTAGCGATGCAACCAATTCGTCACAGCTACGATCACCTGCAACGGTTTACAGCTGATGCTTCCCATGAATTGCGATCGCCTTTGACAGCAATTATTAGCAATGCTCAGTTTGGCTTTCTGTCTAAATCTACTGACCTTGAGGTGCAGCGTCAACGCTTTCAAAAGATTTTTGATATCGGCCAGTCAATGAGTATTCTGGTGACTAATCTATTGTTTCTAGCACGTTCTCAAGGTCAATTACCCACCGAATCGTTAAACGAAGTTGACCTCAAGAGTTTACTTTTGCAGATAACAAATGATTATGTCACACACCAAGATGCACAACATATTAGTTTAATTTCTAAATTGCCTAATAATAGTGTAACTGTGCTTGGTGATGCTAACTTGCTTTATCAAGCAGTTGTAAATTTAGTTAATAATGCTTGTAAATATACTCCTGCTGGAGGAGAAGTGCAGTTGCACTTATTTAGTCAGTCTCATTCTGCTGTAATTCAAGTTATAGATAATGGAATTGGGATTCCCAAAGATGATTTGCCATATCTATTTGAGAGATTTTATCGGGTAGATAAGAAACGCTCTCGCAAAACTGGAGGATTCGGTTTAGGGTTAGCGATTGCTCAACAAATAATTCAATCTCACGGCGGACAGATTAGTCTCAGAAGTCTAGTAAAAAAAGGGACAACTTTACAAATTTTTCTACCTTTAAAGTAATAGACTCGGTGTCGCTTATTTTCCCTATTCCCAGATTCCCTCTCATCAGCACATCATGACCGTACTTGGTTACTCTAGCAGCGATCGCCTTTTCCCATCATCTGAGCGCAATCGCTTAAGTCCGCAATATCCAACAGCGATCGCAATCAACTTTTACCATACTCTTGTACGAAAAAAATCTGTCCGACTGCTTTTATATTTTGCTTCATAACCCGCAACAAACGATTCTGTAAGGTTCGACTATCCTCATTCAAAAAATCAATTATTGCCTTGACTTTCCCAGCATAATCACGATCGTGTTTAAAAATAATCATGCCAGCATGATTTGGTGCAGTGCGATGTAGATCGATAAAATCTTGGCGATTTTCCGTAATCAAAATGCGACCTGTCGCTGTGGAATATTGCAAAACAACATAGTCAGCAATCCCTTGATTTGCTTGACCTGCTTCGTAGAAAGTTAATACATCGTGTCCCTCCGATCTGAGTAAGTTTACCATTGCAATGGGAAAATTTTCATTGGAGTAAAATTGTAATGCCATTAAACTAAATCATCTTGGGCAATTTCTCGATCGATTTTTTCAGGATTTTGTTCGTAGTAATGCCAAGCTGCACTTAAATCTTCCGCAGTCAATCCAGGATAATTTGACAATAATTCTTCATCCGGGGCACCTTGTTGACGATATGCTACTAAAGTCCATACGGGAATTCGTGTATTTCTAATTCGCGCTTGTCTCCCGCAAACTCCTGGTGTAATCTGAATTGGATTTTGCAACATTTGCACGTAATTTAATGCTTGGTCAACTAATTCCTCTGGTAAAGCTGCAATTGCTTCGAGCAGTTGAGTCCTCTTATTCATGACAACAAAATCTCTCTCGCTTATTTCATCCTAACTTGAAATTTTATAGTAATTATCCTAGCGACTGTTTTGAAGCTCAATCTCAATTTCCGATAAGCGATCGCCAATACTAAAACCGACCTATATGTTTTGCGTTGGCGTAGCCCGTCGTAGACATCGCCTTTTCCCATCATCTCAAGGCGCGTTGGCGTAGCCCGCCGCAGGCATCGCCTAAATCCGCAATATCCCAAACAGAGAACTGACAGATCGCCAAAAAATGATGGTCTAGCATTTTCTCTAATCAGTTAAGATAATCTTCATCAATCTTCTTTCCTTTTACCCTTCTCCTTGGAATTATGACGCAGGATGAGTTGTTGGTACTGATAGATCGCGCTGTGGCTGAGGGTTGGCGAGAGTTAGACTTGTCGGGGCAAGAGTTGACTAAGTTACCTGTGGAAATTGGTAAGTTGCAGCAGCTTGAGTCTTTAATTTTGGGAAAGAAGGTTGAAGGTTATGAACGAGTAGGAAACCGCCGTCTCGAAAAGGTTTCAGGCAACAATTTAAAAACGCTTCCACTCGAACTATTGGGTTTGCCTAATTTGCGTAAGTTGGATATTAGTGGCAATCCTTTAGAGAGCATTCCCAATGTAGTAACGCAAATACCACATCTAGAGGAACTTATCTTAATTCGAGTAGAGCTAACTGAAATACCTGATGCGATCGCCAAATTAACGAATCTGACCCGACTTGACCTCGGTAGCAACAAAATAATGGAGATACCAGAGGCGATCACAAAATTAACCAATTTGACAATACTTTACTTCCGTTACAACCAAATAACCGAGATTCCTGAGACGATCACAAAATTAACCAATCTCACCCAGCTTCACCTCCCCTACAACCAAATAACAGAGATACCAGAGGCGATCGCGAAATTAACCAATCTCACCCAGCTTCACCTCCCCTACAACCAAATAACAGAGATACCAGAGGCGATCGCGAAATTAACCAATCTCACCCAGCTTCACCTCCCCTACAACCAAATAACAGAGATACCAGAGGCGATCGCGAAATTAACCAATCTGACGCACCTTTTCCTCTTTAACAACCAAATAACAGAGATACCAGAGGCGATCGCGAAATTAACCAATCTGACGTACCTTCTCCTCGATAACAACCAAATAACAGAGATACCAGAGGCGATCACGAAATTAACCAATCTGACGTACCTTCTCCTCGGTTACAACCAAATAACAGAGATACCAGAGGCGATCGCGAAATTAACCAATCTGATGGGGCTTGACCTCGGTTACAACAAAATAACAGAGATACCAGAGGCGATCGCGAAATTAATCAATCTGATGGGGCTTAACCTCCGTCGCAACCAAATAACCCAGATTCCAGAGGCGATCGCGAAATTAACCAATCTGATGGAGCTTGACCTCGGTTACAACAAAATAACCCAGATTCCAGAGGCGATCGCGAAATTAACCGATCTGACGCAGCTTTACCTCAGTTTCAACCAAATAACGGAGATACCAGAGGCTATCGCAAAATTAACCAATCTGACGCAGCTTGGACTTGATGGCAACAAAATTCCCAATATTCCATTAGAAATTCTTAATTCAAACGATCCAAAAGAGATTTTTAATTACTTGAGGCAAATTCGCACAAGTGAAACTCGACCATTACACGAAGCTAAACTCTTGCTCATCGGACAAGGTAGCGTCGGTAAAACATCTCTCATCCAACGACTAATCTACAATAAATATGATAAAAACCAACCCCAAACCGACGGACTCAATGTAAAAACTTGGAATGTGCAGGTCAATAGCAAAGACATCCGCCTGAATGTTTGGGACTTTGGCGGACAGGAAATTTATCATGCCACCCATCAGTTTTTTCTGACTAAGCGCAGCCTCTATCTCCTAGTTTGTAATTGTCGCACCAGCGAAGAAGAAAACCGCATCGAATATTGGCTAAAACTAATCGAAAGCTTCGGCGGACAGTCCCCCGTGATTATCGTTGGCAACAAAAAAGACGAACAACCCCTCGACATCAACCGCAAGGCATTACGCGAAAAATATCCTAACATCCAAGCGATTATCGAAACCTCCTGCCAAGACAATATCGGCATTGATGAACTTCGCACCGTCATTTTCCAGCAAATTGCCAAACTCAAAGAAGTCTACGACCTTCTACCCCTGACATGGTTTGAGGTTAAACAACAACTCGAATCCATGACTGAAGACTTCATCAGCTACAACCGCTACATCGGCATCTGCCACGAAAATAAGATTTCTGAAGAACAAAACCAAGATCAACTCATCGATCTTCTCCATCGACTTGGCTTAGTTCTCAACTTCCGCGATCATCCCATCCTCAAAGATACCAATGTTCTCAAACCCAACTGGGTGACAGAAGGCATTTACGCGCTCCTGAGCGATGAAAACCTCAAAACTAAAACCAAAGGCATTTTTACCCCCGCCGATCTCACCCGCATCCTCAATCCAGAGCGATACCCCACTAAGCGTCATGGCTATCTAATCGGGCTGATGAAAGAATTTGAGCTTTGCTTTGCACTAGAATGTTACCCACCACAATTTTTGATTGCCGGACTTTTGCCCAAAGACCAACCAGACAAAACAAAACTAGAAGGCGAAACCCTGGAATTTCAATACCATTACAAAGTTCTCCCCGAAAGCATTATTTCCCGCTTCATCGTCAACACCCACGAAAAAATCCATAACCAAATCTATTGGCGCAGTGGCGTAATGCTGCAATATCAAGAAAACAACGAAATCTACAACATCGCTCGGATTAAAGCCGATCCCGAAGACAAAAAAATCTTCATCACCATTAGCAAACGCCAAGAAACCCCCCGCTTATTTCTCGGCATCCTCCGCGATGTCTTCCAAAAAATCCACAAAAGTCTCCCCAATCTCGAAATCACCGAATGGGTTCCCGTTCCCAATCATCCCAACCATCCGCCTCTCGACTACCAAGAACTCCTCGGACTCGAAGCGATGGGTGAAAGCACAATCACCATCGGTAAACTAAAATTAAAACTCGATTTGCGTCAACTACTTGATGGGTATGAAGATATAAGAACTCGACAAAGACAACAATTAAAAAAAGAAATTATTGAATCATTCCCTATTAAGGAACCAAGTATGTCAGAAAGCATCAGAAACCAAATATTTGTTAGCTACAGTCATGAAGATGCAGAATGGTTAATAGAACTGCAAAAACAACTAAAACCCTATATTCGTGCAGAAGGTTTGATCGTTTGGGATGACACCAAAATCAAACCTGGCGCAAAATGGAAAGCCGAGATTGAAAAAGCATTAGCCACGGCTAAGGTTGCTATCCTGCTAGTCAGCCCTGACTTTATAAGCTCTGATTTCATCGACAGACATGAGCTTCCCCCCTTACTCAACGCAGCCGAACAAGAGGGATTAACCATTTTCTGGATTCCAATTAGTGCAAGCTCATACAGAAAAACTGACATCGAAAAATACCAAGCTGCTCACCCTCCAAGTAAACCCCTCGACACTCTAAATAAGCCAGAACGTAATCAAGCTTGGGTGAAAATTTGCGAAGAAGTCGAAAAGGCAATGAAATAGAACCTATTTCAACATTGACCAAATTTAACTTAAATGTTACAGAAATAAGAAGCAAATTAGGCATAGAACTAAAGCTTCCCCCTGTTAAATAGACTTTTTTAACTCCAGGGGCGATCGCAGAGATTGAAATCATACCCGCCTTTGACTTGATGAAAATTGAACTAGCGAGCGCAAAGCAAAATAATTACCAAATAATTGTTACCAACTTTGCAGCAAAAATATTTTGATCGCAAGTTAATAAAGCTACTTGATTTCCTTGACTCTCTACAACTAAAGCTGTTGATACAATTTGGCGATCGTGCATTTCATTGATAGAGGTTAGTTCTGCACTTTTTTCAATGACATCATAATCCAGTGGATGTATAAAAACTCGTTTATCATTCTTAACAACCTTTAATAAGGCATCAACAGAAGGAATCGAAGTTTTACCACGACTAACGATCCATACCGACTCCGCCAAAGCGATCGCAGGCAAAATTAATTCACTGGTTGCATCGGAAAGAATAGCTTTTACAATAGGGCTTAAACGAGAATTACCTTCTAAAAACCAGATTAGAGCATGGGTATCAAGTATATATTTCATGTTGATAGATTCATGTCTAACTCAGAGCCTCGTCAGCATTGCCATGAAACTCAGCATCTTTGAAATCAGACTCAGTGGATTGCTGAGAACCTGAAAACATACCAAAAGACATAAGCTGACTATCTAAACTGACTGATTGAGAAGTTAAAAAAGTTACAAAAACTTGGCTTTCAGTAATATTTTGTGGGACTTCAGCTAATTCGATTTTGCCGTTCTTGTATATTCCTTGAATTGTTTGTAACATAATGGGTTGCGTTAAGTAACTTGAGCGATCGCTAATAAATCACGGCACTAGAACATTTTAGCTAAAATTTGACAGACTCAAAATCTTCAGCGCGCTCACCATGCACAAAAAGCCTATGCTGTATAGCATTCGCTATCGTCCCAATTACAAGATTGCGATGTCTACAACGGGCTACGCCTACGCGGCATAATGAATATAAAAAATCACAAAGTTGAAGAATACCCATATCAACGTGTGAATAATTTTAATCAGCGTCAATTTGATTTTACTTTTCATAAAAGCAACGCAAGTACTTCAACATGATATTTGGGTACTTCAATACGATATTTGGGTACTTCAATACGATATTTGGGTACTTCAATACGATATTTGGGTACTTCAATACAATATTTGGGTACTTCAAAACGATATTTGAGTACTTCAAAACGATATTTGAGTACTTCAAAACGATATTTGAGTACTTCAAAACGATATTTGAGTACTTCAACACGATATTTGGGTACTTCAAAACGATATTTGAGTACTTCAACACGATATTTGTGTACTTCAACACGATATTTGGGTACTTGTGGACTTGGTTCGACTACGCTCAGTGGCCACCTAAGTTCTAAATTCTTCTTAGAAAATTTTTTATACAAATAATTTTAAATATTTCAAGTGAAATTAGCGAAGAAATCTCAGATTTTACCGGAAACTTCACTTTAGTTTTGGTGATTTTTACTCAGGGGAAGAGGAATAGCAAATAGCTAAAGTGGAACCACAAGTCTGTACTAATTTTCATATAAGTTTTTGCAGGAGAGGCATTCATGGCGCGACTGAAACGCAATTCTACAGTATTGGATAAAGCAACGCTACGGATATCGGGGATGAGATCGATTAGCGAAACGCTTGAGTTTAGCGATAGCTTAAATTTAGCGGAGTATGAAAGGCGGATTCAAACCTTGCAAACAAAGCTATCGAGCTACAACACAATGCTTTCAACGGTTGATGAAGCAGTAGGGCAAATTGAATTGCTAGAGCAGGATTTGAGAAGCTACTCAGAAAAAATGTTAATGAGTGTGGCGACGCGCTACGGTAAGAACAGTTTGCAGTATATGCAGGCAGGGGGTAAACCACGCAAGAGTAGTAAGCGATCCGTGGGGAATACTGCACTAAAAACTGCGCCAACAATGACGATCGCAGCAGTGATGACACCGAATACAGATAAAGCGATGACAAATGGTGATGGCACGAAGGCATTGTTAAAGTAAGGAAATTAGTTGATTGGTGCGATCATCCGGCTCTTTTTTAGCCGAGCGATCGCCACAAACAATGCCATCTCTGCTATTGCAAATAGAATCAGGGCGATACCTACGGTGAGCTACGCTAACGCACTCATGATTTGCAGTTTAGAAGGTTTTTAGCGCTAACTGAACCGTATTAAATTATAAATCGGATGATTTCAGAATTCTGTTTTGATAAAATATGCAATTTCAACGAGTGTAGCCCAAGAGTGTAGCGCCCCATCCAATCAAAGCACTCCCAAAGACTAGCCATGCAGCATTGATACGGAAGTGAATAGCTAAAATGGCTGAGACGATCGCGATCGCCAAGCCGAGAAAATCTACAAATGGGGCTTGTGGTAATGTTAAGGTGGCTGCACCCAGTTGCAGGGTGGTAACAACCATTAGCGCTACAGCACTAACATTCACAGCATCCAAAAACGCTCTACTCCAAGAAGAAGCCCGTAAGCGGGGAATTAAGGGATTCAGGGCAGCAACGAAAACAAAAGAAGGTAGAAAAATTCCGATTGTGGCAATAATTGCGCCAGGGATGCCGGCAATGATATAACCAATAAACGTAGCAGTCGAAAGTACTGGCCCAGGAGTAAATTGACCAATTGCGATCGCATCTAGTAACTGCTGTTGTGTCAGCCAGCCATATTCTTGAACTAATCCTCCTTGGAGAAAAGCCACCAAAAGGTAGCCACCACCAAACAAGACACTACCGACTTTCAGAAAAAACCAACCTAACTGCCATAAAGAAACGTTGGTTGCAGTAGATGCGGTAGCTACCGATGCAGCAACAACCGTTGATGCCTTTAAAGTCGCGCCTGTGGTAAGACTAGCAATTAGAAAGTTGGCTTTATCTCCTGGTTTGTCGTTTTTATCGCCAGAATGTAACCAAACCATACCCAGCAATCCCCCAACTAATAGGGCAATTACTTCATTTAATTTGAATAATAATGTTATTAACGCCACAGCCAAAGCAATCACTAACAACTGGCGAGTTTTCACAGCCTTTTTTGCCAAGCCCCAGAGGGCATTAATAATGATTGCTAAAACAGCCGGTTTAATGCCATAAAGGAGCGGAGCTACTTGAGGTAAAGTGCCGTAGGCAACATAAACCCAAGCAAACCCCCCAGTAATTAGAACCGCAGGTAAGACAAAACAGACACCTGAGACAATCAGCCCCAGCCAACCTGCATAGATGTATCCTATATGGATAGCCATTTCTGTGGAATTTGGCCCAGGAATTAGGTTAGTTGCGCCCAGCAAATCTAGAAAATGCTCCCTTGTCAACCACTGACGACGCTTAACCACTTCATCTTCAATCATGGCAATATGGGCAACCGGGCCCCCAAAGCCGATAACGCCAAGTTTCAAAAACAGTTTGGCGAGTTCACCCAAACGACTTGGTGCTGAGTTAGTCATATTTGCTAGGGAATATTTTTCATTCAGTTTTAGACTAATCTTTTAAGATTAGGGCTTATACCATTTCACGAAATGCTTGATACAAATAGATTTGTCTCTAATTCTGTCCCCTGCGGTCTATTTCTATCAACCTGAAAGTGAAACGGTATTACGCACTCACTCTACAGAAGAATTATATTGTCTGTCAACGTAAATATATCTTTTCAGATGAAGGCAGGAGGAAAACTACCCTCAGCCTCCTACCTCTTTCAATGACTCTTAACTGAATGGCACTAAGTTAATTGCAAAGCCCTGATATAACTTGCTTTTTGAGTGTGGGGGGTAAGACTTCTTGCCCGTCCTCCCACACTCCCCACACCTCCCACACCTCCCACACTTCCCACACTTCCCACACCTCCCACACTTCCCACACCTCCCACACCTCCCACACTTCCCACACCTCCCACACCTCCCACACCCGCCAGCAAGGAGGTTTCAGCTTTTCAAGCGTGCCATTCGACTCTTAACTCAGCACTATTTATGCCATGACCATTCCGCCATCGACATTAAAAACTTGTCCGGTGATGTAGTTGGCGGCGGGATCGGCGGCTAGGAAGCGCACCATCCCAGCGACTTCTTCGGGCTGACCGAAGCGACCGAGGGGGATGTATTTTAGAATATCTTCGGGGTTATTGAGATTGCTGGTCATATCGGTGGTGATGAAGCCAGGGGCGACGGCGTTAACGGTAATACCGCGAGTAGCCAGTTCTTTGGCAACGCTTTTGGTGAAGCCGATTACACCTGCTTTTGCGGCACTGTAGTTGGACTGACCTGGGTTGCCCATCTGCCCAGCAACGGAGGTAATATTAATAATTCGCCCCGATCGCTGTTTGAGCATGATTTTACTGACGGCGCGTGTACATAAGAAAACACCAGTTAGATTAAGGTCTATCACAGCTTGCCAATCTTCTGGCTTTAAACGCAAAAGCAATGTGTCGCGGGTAATCCCTGCGTTATTGACTAAGATATCCACACGGCTAAACTTTTCCATAACGGCGTTAACTAGTGCGTCTACTTGATCGCCTTTAGAAACGTCTGCTTGGATAGCGATCGCCTGACCTCCCCCTGCTGTAATTTCTGTAACAACTGCCTCAGCCGCAGCACTCGAACTGGCATAATTGACAACTGCGATCGCTCCTTGTGAAGCTAATTCAATTGCGATCGCTTTGCCAATTCCTCGTGATGCACCTGTGACAATTGCGACTTTACCTTGTAATAATGTCATTTAATGTTCCTCAATCTTAGAAATACCGCGCTAATTATCTTATGGTGATTTAGGGAACATCTGAATATTGTCTAGATAAAATCTCACTCTTTAGGGTGAGAATCTTGCTGTCATCCTGCAAATTAGATATTTTATAGATAAGCTATCCCTTGTATTTAGCTTTGGGATAAGGCAATAGGCAATCTTGCTACAGGCAATAGTTATAAGGGTTTTAGCCTAGTTAATTTTTCTTTACATATTATGATTTTATTGTGCTAACTTACCTTATTTAGGCAGCTAAGATAGGTTTAAATACATATCTAATCCATATACACAAACACACACGATTTATGGATTTTATTATAAATATTTAAGATTTTTGCGGGTAAATCAATCTATATTGAGTAATCTAATATTTTCCCAACAAAACCCATAAACTTGTACCGATTTTATTTACTAAGAATTACTATTGAAACAAACAATTGAAAATCGGCGTGTGTCACATGGCAACTAAAAAAGAATTTAACAGCTTTGAAGAGATGCTGTCTGCTTCTGATGTACCTGTATTAGTAGATTTTTACGCTGACTGGTGTGGCCCATGCCAAATGATGGTGCCAATTTTAGAGCAAGTCAATCTCCAACTTAAGGATCGCCTACGGATTGTCAAAATTGATACAGAAAAATACACAGATTTGGCTACTGAGTACAAAATTGCCTCTCTCCCAACTTTAGTATTGTTTAAGCAAGGTCAACCTGTGGACAGGATAGAGGGAGTGATGCAAGCACCGCAGTTGGTGCAATATCTACAAACAAAGATTTAAGCTAAATACTTAGAATTTGGGTTTTGCTTCTTAGAGGCGCGAAATATCGCGTCTCTTTTAGTAAATAGTGGTTGAACTTCTAGAAGATAAAATCTTAAGTAAATATTAAGCATATTTACTTATACGTCTAGAGAAAGTAGTTTAAAAATAGAGATGGCTATATTGTATAGATATAACAAAATATCTTGACAAGAAAAGCAATATATGAGTACTAAGCAGGAAAGACCTGACAAAGCCTATATTTGGGTAAATATTGATTTTGATAAGGTTAAATACAGAATAAATGCGGTAACTTGCCAGATTGAGCGGGTTATACAAAAGCACCAACTCTCAAATCAAACTGGTAACTCAGGTAAAAGAAACAATTAGGTTATGTGTGAGGCGATATCTATGATGGGCTACGCACTTTATTTTGAGCGTAGCGAACCTAAGCATCTCACCAGTTTTGCATAAAAGATTTTGGGCAAAAAGACAATATTATTATTCGATAATCGTCCACCAAATTTCTACTTATTTATTAGTGATTATCTTATCCTCGACACTCCTTTTCAGGAGTGTTACTTTTGGGAGGATATTTGCGCTATTTGGAGCTATCGTTAAAAGGTAAAAGTAGTCCGAAGTACGCCTACAGTCGTAGTCTCATTGTTGCTGTTACCTTCTGGGTTAAAGAGAACAAACGCACCAGGTGTAATGCTGATATTATCGCTAACTTGAAGGCGATAATAGGCTTCTAAATGGTAAGGAGTCGCCCGATTCTCGCCTGTGGGGGTAAGTTGAGCAGCACCACCAGTATCACTACGGAAAAGCGGCTGACCAAAAAGAATCCCAGCAGTATTCCCTGACTTGAATAAATCTCTGAAGTGAATTCCCGCCATCCAACTTGTAAAGGTAGTGGAAGCATTCACGCTATTTGAAGCAGCATCAACAAATAGTGCTGCACCGTAGCCAGATAAGGCTATCTTGGGAGACAATCGCCATGTTACCGTACCGCCAACAGAGTTGAGTGTGACCGGTGTCCCTGCTGCAACCCCTGCTAAAGCACCGATATCATCACTAATTAATCCTGTACCCAAAATATTGATTTCGTGATAACTGTGGGCATAGTTTAAACCAATATCAAAAGCGGGACTTGGCTTGAAGGTTAACTGTGTGGCAATAACACCACTACCACTAAATAAACCTCCTCCCAAAGGTGTTGTAGAAACTCCTGGTAGTGCCTCACTAGCAGCTTTTTGGGGTAAATTGGCATTTACGCTGCCGTATAAAGCTCGTAAATCCAAATTCGGGGAAATATTATAAATAAAGCCCGCCGCAGATGCTAAACCAGTACCTGAAGTCCCACCAGAAACCCGTAGCACAGGATTTAAGCCGGCGAAACGAGATATTGACTCTTGTCCTTCACCATAAAAAGGCGTAATTGCTGGGAAAGCATCTGATGTTTCCGCCGCAGTTCCCGCAAACAAGGTTAATTTATTAGCGACGGGAAAAATATACAGCAATTTGTAAAGCTGAATGCTGTTTGCGCCAACGCTCGACAAAGTATTGACATTTAACCCCGGAAATTGCGGCTCAAAACTGGTACGAGCGCTACTAGAACTTAAAAGCGGCGAAGCTAATCCTAAACTTTGTTGCAGGCTACCCTGTCCATCGGCTCCACCCAAAAAGTTATAGGCTTGCAATCCAGTAATTAATGAATCTTTACCAGTAAAGCTAGTAGTGAGATTTAACCGCACTCTATTGACTAGGATGATATTCGGGTCACTGTCATTAGGAGCGCCACCACTAGCACCAATACCAGCAATAATTGCCTCTCCATTAAGTTTAGTAGTCGTAGAAAACTGATTTGCTTCTAATTCTGCTGTGCGAACTTCTACAGCATCTACTCGACCACGCAATGTTGACAATTCTGCCGCAAATTGTTCTTGTAGTTTCTGCAACGCGACTAAATCTTCTTTCTTGACCAAATCACCAGTTGCAGTCGCAATCAGTTCGTTGATTCGGTCTAAACAAGCATTTAAGCCAGCAGCAAATTCATAGCGAGTCATCGCCCGATTACCGCGATAGGTTTGATTCGGATAACCTGCGATACAACCATAGCGCTCAACTAAAGATTGGAGTGCCTGAAAAGCCCAATCAGTCGGCTGTACATCAGACAATTGGGATACGGATGTTACTTGTGCAAGTTTGTCTGATGGTGGAGATGAGCTTGCAGATTGTGCTGTGATTAGCTGCCCAAACTTAACAGTAGAATCTACTCCTAAATCTTGATTTTTTTGCTGCTGATTGACTGAGGGAAAATTTTTTTGACTATCATTAGCTATCAGCAATTGACTGGAAATATTGTTTGCTAAATTGCTTTGATAAGAATCATTTTTTTGATAGCTGCTATCATCTTGATTAACAGCTACGTTTTTATCTGCAATTTCTAAACTAGGAAGGGCTTGCACAGGTGACAACCCGGCAATTAAACACAAAAAGCCCATCCCACTAGCAGAAGCTAGTAGATATTTTGCCATCATAACTCCTAACACCGATAAAATAGGGAAAAATTAATTGCGATTTTAAAATTGATTGATAAGTAAATCTAAAGTAGTTTTAGCAAGATAATCTTGTCAACTTTAAATTTTTGATATCAGGATTTTTTCTGAATTGGCTTACCAGAACATCAGCTTATATCGCAAGTATTAAATAATAGTAAATACTATTTTTGGAAAGAATTAACAAAAGATTATATTGATAGTTTTTATAGTTACTATAGTAAATAATAAATGGTTTTTGAACAGAAAGCTCCGTAGGATGCCTGATTCATAAGCTTTCCAAATTTTCTCTGTTCAAATCTAAAATCGGATTGCTATATTGACAAAATAATAATTAAATAAGTAGATCGGTGAAATTAAAGCTAACTGGCTAAGGCTGTCATTTGTCCTTTGTCATTGTTCATTAGTAAGGCTTTTAAGCATATTTATGTTTTGTAATATACTTAGTTTTTTTAACGTCAACTTACTTGATTCTGATTTTGTGATCAAGAATATAAGTATTGAGCCAAGGATTTGATATCGTTAACGAATGTAATACATATTTGTATTTAAAAGTATTATTTAAGCTCAAACCTTCAATCTGCCGTTGCAGCTTTTAGTTGTAACACTTTCGCCAACAGTATCAGGATTTCGGCTCAATACCTACCAAAGAATAATTTATTCAAAAAAATTAAGAGACCGCGATCGCAGTCTTGATTGAAGTACAGGTAAGATCGGGAGGAAAACGGTATAAATAAGTTCTCTTAGGGTTGTTAACCAGTTTCATCCAAGAGAAGCTTTACAGCGATCGCATACAGAAAATTTTTCAATTAGGAGCGCAATATATCACATTTTGGCAAAAGAAACAACACCTTACAGTAAGTACTATTTTTAACAAAACATTTGTAACTACCCTTGCAGTTTATTTACCCACCGCCTGCTATTCTTATAGTTACTTCGGTCTGTCATAGCAGATAGATTATCCTCAATAATGTTTTAATTTATTAGCGCTCATATACCATCCTGGTACTGTGGGTGCTTTTACTTTATGCTTGATAGCAGCAACCAACCTAGTAGTCTGCCAACCTAAAAATGCTGCGTGATGGCTGGGAAAAGGGGAAGGGGTAAGGGGTAAGAGGGATTTGAAACCTTTCCCCCTTCCCGATGCGGGAAGCCACCGTGTATACACAAGTCAGGTTGAGAATCAAATAGAGGGAAAAGAACGGATAATTATTTTTAAAATCCTTGATTTTTCGTTAATTTTATATCAATAAGCTAACACTATTGATAATCAGCTTGATAAACTCAAAACCCTGCCTACTAAGGCTTGCATCTTACTAGACAAGGATTTTAGGACTTGTGTATATACCGTAGGATGCGGGAAGGGGGAAATTTAAGAGAGAGGTTTTCCAAATACCCTAAGCTGACAGTGAAGCTTTAACTTGACCAAAACGGCGATCGCGACTTTGGTAGCTCAACAAAGCCTGATGAAATGATTCTCGATTAAAATCTGGCCAAAGAATATCGCTGAAATACATCTCTGTATACGCCATTTGCCACAAAAGAAAATTACTCAATCGCATCTCACCACTAGTACGAATCAGCAAATCGGGTTCTGGAGTATCTGCCGTATAGAGGTGTTGTTCTACAAGACCTTCATTCACTTGTTCCGCACTGAGTTGGCCCTGTTCTACGAGTTGAGCTACTTGACGGCAAACTCTGGTAATTTCGTTGCGGCTACCGTAGTTGACCGCAACAGTAAAGTGGATTGCTTGATTGTTCAACGTCTCTGTCATTGAACGCTCCATTTCTGTTTGTAGAGACTTAGGTAAAGCCGATAAATCTCCAATAAATGATATTCGTACACCTTCTTGATGCATCTGAGCCAACTCGCGATGTAATAATCGCTCAAACAAATGCATCAGAAAATCTACTTCTTCAACAGGACGCTGCCAATTTTCTGTTGAGAAAGCGTAGGCTGTCAACGCTTTGATTCCCCAATCTTTGCAGCAACGTAATAGTTCTTTAAGCGTACTTGCTCCTTGGCGATGTCCAGCAATGCGCGGTAATCCTCGACTGCTTGCCCATCTTCCGTTACCATCCATAATGACGGCGATATGTTGGGGTATTTTTTGGGGATTTAAATCGCTGGGTAATTTTGATTTGTCATTTGTCATTTGTCCTTTGTCCTTTGTTTTTACTAATAAGTAGTCTCAAATAAATCTTGCAGATACTCTGATGTGAGGGTGTTGTTCCAACTCCACAGACGACGCATTGTATAGGTGAAGGTGAAGAGGAGAGTTGCTTTGTTAGTCAATGACCAAGTATTCCAGTTGAGGGTCGCCATCATGCGGCGGAGGGTACGCATGAGGTTGTTGCGCTGATAATTTTGCGATCGCGTTTTAATCAGTGTTCGTCCAATTCGTGTCAACCCAGTATCAGGGAAAGTCCAGACTCCAAACCCCCAGAATTTGGTCATGTGGTTGATTTCATCTTGTGCTAGTTCCTCTAAAACATCCTGGAGTGCGCCAGTGGTGTGAGCCATCAACCAAATATAGAGACACGTTGCACCGTATTCTGTGGCAATGCGGTGTAAGCCGTGGCGATATAAGTCTTCGTGAGCGTCATCTGTGGGGAGATAGCTTCTAACAGTACGAAATTTTGGGGTAATTTTCTCGCCTGTTAATTGGGTGTAAACTTTGATTAATGCTGGTGTGTGCTGACGTTCTTCCTTTTCCCACAAACCAAGTTCCAGCAGTTCGCCATTTTCACCGACAGTTCCACCAACAAACCGAGCCATTTGAGGATGCAATTTTTCTAAATACTGCCGACTTGTTTGGGTATAGCCGCGAATTGGTGCTTCTGTATCCATCGCACCTATCAATATAGATAAAAATACCTCTGCGTCTAAGCCGATAATTTGATTGCGGTTAATTGTTTGCCAGTCGATGAGTTTCCAGGGACGCGGTTGGGGATTGGCAAATTGTATCGGTAAATCTTGCAGACGCTCATGTAGTTTTTCGACTGCAATATATTTGTCTATGAGTAAACGAATGCGGCGCTGTGTTTGCAAATAATGAGGACTGGGATAGCTTTGACCTGCTAAGTCTTCTGTGATTGGGCTGAGGGTATTAAGCATATTTTTATACTTAAAAATTTATCTCTATGCCCAATAGCCTAAGCGATCGCACTTCGTTTTGTCAGTCGGCTGAAGTCGGCAGTTTGATGTGATAGGGTTGCAAAAGTCGGAGAAAAAGTCTTTAGTCTAGTTGTAGTCACCTGCAATCAAGGTATTTTCAAACCAGGATTAACTGACTGACTCTTAATCAGCAACGCTAGATATACTGTCCCAGTAATGGTTCTAAGTTTTTTACGTCAGACTGTCTGATTGAAATCACACTAGGAGCCTAGCCAGAGCGATCGCTCTGGCTAGGCTGAAACAGGATGTAGCGTTACCAGGGCCCCCAGATAGCAAAGGTTATTCCTGGACTCTGCATATTGACAAACATCGTCTGACCATCGGGGGAGAAGCAGACCCCGGCGAACTCTGATGTGTTGAGGGCATTTTTAGCAAACTTATAAAGACTGCCACTGGGAGTAATGCCCAGAATGTAATCCGTTCCATCCCCATCTTCACAGAGAAAGATGTCCCGGTTGGGGAAAACCACAATATTGTCTGGATTGTCTAGCACACCAGAATTGTTGGGTTCAATATATAGCTCAACAGTATTATTAGTGGGCGAATAACGCCAAATCTGCCCATCTCCAGAACTACCACCGCTCTTACAGGTGAAGTAGACATAACCACTGCCATAAAAGATGCCTTCCCCACCTGAAAACCTGGCGGCACCGCTGTTATACCCTGCTGTTCTGACAGTATCAGATGTGGGATCAGGATTGCTAATCTGTACCCAGTTCACCGCCCTAGGCGTATTTTTTGGGAAACCCGTAGCTGTGTTGATTCCAGACGACCCCGTAATCCTTAAAGCGTATAGCGTGCCGCCAGCACTCAGGTTGTTGCTTTGGTTGGGAATGAAGCGGTAGAAAAGCCCATCACTCCGGTCTTCTGTCATATAGATATACCCTGTGTTGGGGTCTACAGCAGCAGCCTCGTGATTAAAACGCCCCATAGCGGTTAGTGGGACGGGGGTGACAAAAGTATTTGCACTACTGGGAACTTCAAACACATAACCATGCTTCTTGCCATTATTGCTTTCAAAAGTTTCCTCGCAGGTTAACCATGACCCTGAAGGCGTAGGGCCACCAGCACAGTTGCGAATAGTTCCAGCTAGGACACCCCGATGTTCTACCAGGTTGCGGGAAGAATTAACAACCAATTTAGTACAACCGCCCCTCCCATTTGTGTTGTACTTGCTGCCATTGGGAGCGCCCACACCATTGCCAGAAGTACCGAGTTCATGATTGCGAATTAGAATCGTATTGCCATTAGACCCGGCAAAAGCACCCATACCATCGTGACCACCCGGTACTAAGTAACCATCATTCATCGTTTGGCCTGTTTCTGATAGTCTGCGGTAAGTGAATCCTGATGGCAAATCTAATACTCCGTTGGGGTCGGTCACTAAATTGCCGTAGGGGCCCGCAGCGATCGCAGGTTTAGCATAGAATGCTTGCAAAGGAGATAGAAGGACGGCACCTGTAGCAGATGCTCCTGCAAGGGTAAAAAACTCACGTCTCGATAAATTCAATGTATACTCCCTGATGTTTTGGATGAGGCTTAATTTGTTGTAAATAGCTAGCCTCAATTATCTAGGAAGAGTAAGTTTTTCAAATTAATAAGAGGTTAAAAAAAGATTATTCAAGGCATTGAAGTAATACAAATTTCTAAACTTATCTCCTTAATGTTTTTTCTTCGGCAAGTGATTATTCGTATGTAATAAGTGATGTTCCGGTTCATCGTTACAATTATGTAAAATTAATACAAAAATGACAAAGCTACAAATTGGCTCTCCATCAGAAACAATAATAGACGCTCAGAAATACTGGAACGCCACTGGTATTTTTCTAGAAATAGGAGCAAGTTATAAGTTTGAAGTACAAGGAGAACAGTTTTGGTATGATGCCAAGATTAGAAGTGATGCAGATGGGTATACAAAACCGTGGCTACGTTGGGCTGAGATGTTCCGCAGAAAACCAAACGAAAACTGGTTTTCCCTAATTGGGAATATTGGCCAGTCTGGTGAACAAGAGTTCTTAATTGGGAAGAAATTGGAGAAATATAAAGCTTCTTCAAATGGGGAGTTGTTTTGTTATGCCAATGATGTTCCAATAATGTATTTTAACAATCGTGGAACATTAATTTTGACTATTACAAGATTGAGGTAATTGAAGAAGAATTCAGAAGTCAGAATTTAGGAGTGGAGCCGGAGACGCTGCGCTATCTGCTAGTCGTATAGAACTCATTCTGTTAGCGGATAGCTAAGGTTTAGCCCATTTTGACCAGTTTTAATTAAAGATTAAAAATTGAAAGAAATAATAATTTTTAATTAATTAATTCTGGGTACAAGCCCCCACTAAATCAAAGATTTTAGTGGTCTACAAGACGCTCCTACGTCGCTACCGCTACGCTATCAGTAGCGGGTTCAAGCCCCTACTGATAGCGCGAGCGTCTTGCAATTTTTAATTTTACATTTTTAATTTTTAATTGGTTTGACTCCTGACTCCTGAATTCTGTTTGATAAAAGTAGGGAAAAAAGTCGGGTTTACAGAATCTTATCCGAAAACTCTAGCAATATAACTGTAGAGTAATTTATAGTTGTCCCTAAAATCTGAACTCCCCTCTTCGTTACGCAATGGACGCTGAAGCAGCATTAGCATGGTTAGACGCTACAATTCCCCCTCAGACTGGGGAACGGTTGAGCGATTTGCAAAAAGTGATTCTTGTGCAAGTTTGGTTGGGTAGAAAATACTTAGATATCGCTCATTCTTACGGTTGTACGGAAGGACACGCCAAGGATGTTGGTTCTCAGTTATGGAAGCTGCTTTCTAAAGTATTGCGAGAAAAGATTACCAAAAGTAATTGTCGTGCTACTTTGGAGCGAGTTCTGAGAAAAACTACTGCGATATCATCTAGTCTGATTGATTACTCGCGATCGCCACATCCCACCCCAAAATTAGAGGATACCAATTTTATTGGACGGACAGAAGCGATCGCTCACCTAAATACTTTGGTAAATCAAGGATCGAAAGTGATTGTTATCCAAGGTGAGGGAGGCTTAGGCAAAACCACTCTAGCGCAGCAATATCTCCATCAAGAATTTGACTTGGTTTTGGAACTGCTGATGGCAAAGGAAACGCAGAATATCACCCCCGCCGAACGAGTAGTAGAAGAATGGCTCAAACAAGACTTTGATCAAGAACCTGGGGTAGAATTTGGGGTTACATTGGGACGACTCAAGCGCCAACTCCACAATCGGCGGATTGGAGTGTTAATTGACAATCTCGAACCTGCATTAGATCAACAAGGTGGATTGATTGCTTCTCACCGCAACTATGTAGAACTATTGCGGGTGTTGGCTGATGCAAGGGTGCAATCTGTTACCTTGATTACTAGCCGCGATCGCCTTTGTGAACCTGGGTTGAATGTGAATCACTATCGGCTTCCTGGTTTGGATCAAAGTGCATGGCAAAAGTTTTTTAGCAACCGTGGGTTAACTATCAACTCGCCAACCTTGCAAATCATGCATCGCACTTATGGCGGTAATGCTAAAGCAATGGGAATTCTCTGTGGTTCGATTCAGGAGGATTTTGGCGGTGACATGGTTCTTTATTGGCAAGAAAATCATGCCGATCCGTTAGCCGCAACCGACTTAAAAAATTTAGCGGTTAGTCAAATAAATCGTTTGCAAATCCTCGACCCCCAAGCATATCGCTTACTTTGCCGTTTGGGATGTTATCGTTACCAAGATATACCTACTATCCCATCACAAGGGTTGTTTTGCTTATTGTGGGATGTCCCACCCGATCAACATCGCCAAATCATCGCCTCATTGAGAAATCGGTCTTTGGTGGAGTGCGATAAAGGCGAATACTGGCTGCATCCGGTGATTCGTGCTGAAGCGATCGCACGTTTACGCCCCAGCAATGAATGGGAAATTGCCAATCACAAAGCCGCAGAATTTTGGACAGCTAGTATTAAACAAATTGAAACCTTTAAAGATGCTTTGCAAGCTTTGGAAGCATATTATCATTATATAGAAATTCATGAGTTTGAGTTAGCAGGTAAGGTAATTTTAAAAAGCAGAAATAATCAATGGCAGCAATTTTTGCCTCTTGGTAGTACGTTGTATCGGATGGGTTTAATTCAACCGATACTGGCGGCAATTAATCAAGTTGTTAACAATCTGGAAAATAACCAAAACCTCAGCGAACTCTATAATATACTGGGCGATCTATATTGGATAACAGGTAAAATTAGTCAAGCGATCGCTTGTCAAGAAAAGACTATTACTCTAGCAACCCAAGCACTAAAATCACTTATACCTCAGCCAGAAAATAAACATCCAGTTTACTATCTGAGGATGCTAGAGGTAGATTCTTTATTAAGTATTGGTCTTTACAAAATAGATTTGTGGGAACTAGAGGCAGCCGCAAATTTATTTCAACAAGTAATTTACCTATCCCAAAATACTGAGCATCATCGCTGGGCAGAGAAAGCATCAGTTTGTTTAGCTTTGGTGTATTCTTATTTAGGTTTGCGTGATGCCTCCTTTGCATTAGCAGATGTAGTTTATCAGAATATTACGAACGAAAAACTGGTAGAACAGACTGGTAGATTTGTCTATTTCATGCAAATTTTGGGTCAAACATACGTCAATTTAGGAGAGTTTGATCAAGCAAATGAAATATTAAACCAAGCTTTAACTTTTGCTGAAGAAAGCCATTATATGCAGGTGAAAGCAAAGACACTCAATGGTTTAGCAGAAGTAAATCGACAACAAACAGATTTTGAATTAGCCCTGGCTCATCATAGAGAAGCAATCGAACTGTTGGATAAAATAGGTGCTAAGTGCGATCTAGCTGAAGCTTATTATCAATTAGGTTTGACTTATCAAAAGATGGCAAAGGCTGATGAAAGTAAATTTAATTTTAATCAAGGAATTCAGCTATTTACTGAAATAAAAGCTCCGAAGCAAGTTGAAAAAATTTCAACTTCACAATCTGGTTTATTTATCTGCGCTAACAGGCATTGTAACAGTGATAAAATATAAAATATGGGTTGCTTATAGCTTCTGAATGAGGCAATAGGCAATAGGGAAGAAGGCTTTTGAGTTGTATTTTTCAAAAATTAAATATGAGTCCTATAGTAAATTAATAATCAGGCTCATGAAGATTTCCTAGCTGCAAGCCCAAACAAAGACAAATTCATGCTTGTGTGATTTGCACTGAAGCATGTGTCCAGTACCCATATCTCCAAACGAATAAGGGATATTATCCTTAGAAGCCAGTTGAAAAACCTGACGCATAGGTTTCTGACAAATGGGGCAACCAGGACATTCCATTCCCTGTACCCATTCTGGATAACCCCCTAGTTTATCTCCTTCTACAGGTGTAATGCGATCGCAAAAATCATCCAGATCCTCAAAACCCTATCGCTCAATCACTTCATCTTCTAGCGTTTCATTTCCCAATTTATCCCAACCATAAACCAAGGCTACAAGGTCTTCCAACTGGGGATAATCTTCCACTTCTTGCCAAGCAATAATAGTTTTAGCAGAAAAATGAGATCAATAGAATTTAGAGACGCAATTAATCGCGTCTGTACAAGAGTTAGGAGTTAGTATTTGATGGCTTCTGATTCATAACTCATAACTCAATATGCGTCCATACACCGCTATCTTAATCGTACCAACAGGCATTGGGGCTACCATTGGGGGTTATGCAGGTGATGCTTTGCCTGTTGCCAAAGTTATAGCACAGGTTTGCGATCGCCTAATTACTCACCCCAATGTCCTGAATGGCGCAAGTTTATACTGGAATCTTCCAAATACTTTCTATGTTGAAGGTTACGGGCTTGACAAATTCGCCTCTAGATGCTGGGGTCTGCGTCCAGTCCGCAACAATAAAGTAGGTTTGCTTTTAGACCAAGCTATTGAGCCAGAGTTGCGGCTACGACATATACAAGCAGCCGATGCAGTCAGAGCAACTCTGGGATTGACTCTAACAGATTATGTAATTACAGATGAACCATTAAATGTAGAATTACGGACTACAGCATCGGGAGCTAGTTGGGGAACAATTGGCAACCCAGATAGTTTATTACGAGCAGCCGAGATATTAATAAAAAAAGCGGGTGCAGAAGCGATCGCAGTTGTTGCCCGTTTCCCCGATGATATGGACTCAGAAGCAGTACAAAAATACCGCCAGGGTGAAGGCGTTGATCCCCTAGCGGGTGCAGAAGCCGTAATTAGCCATTTGCTAGTGCGAACCTTTCAAATTCCTTGCGCCCATTCTCCCGCACTTTTGAGCGAACCCCCACAACCAGATTTATCTCCCCGTTCCGCCGCCGAAGAATTGGGCTATACCTTTTTGCCCTGCGTCCTTGTAGGATTAAGTCGTGCCCCACAATTTATAATAGATAAAGGAGCGATTGCATCAGAGAAAGGAGATATTTGGGCAGATGAAGTCGATGCTGCGATCGCACCTGCAAATGCTTGTGGTAGCAGTGCCTTACTGAGTTTAAGCCAAAGACGATGCCAAATAATTACAGTAGAAGAAAATAAAACTCTAATCAAAGTTCCTCCCCAACCGTTGGGGATCAAAGTTATACAGGTAAACTCATATTTAGAAGCAGTAGGCGTATTAGTAGCACACAAAGCAGGCATTAACCCCTCCGCTCTCCGTCCCAAACTATCACCTTTGCAGCCAGTAATTAAAAGTTAGGAGTTAGGAGAGACGCGATTAATCGCGTCTGTACAAGAGTTAGAGTTCTATCTTCCCCCTGCCCGCTTCCCCCTGCCCCTTCCCCTAAAAACCTGTGATTGAACAACAAAAACAAGAGCCAGAAATTCCATATCTGACACGCATCCAAGTACTTGGGGCGATGGGAGCGACTGCAATCATTTTGTTGATAGTCGCCAAACTGTCGTTGCACTTTGGTAACTTTTCCCTCTTTTCCTGGAAGTGGGACGAGAAAGATTTGCTTTTGGGTGTAGGATTGGGATTCGTCATCACCGCCTTAAGTGGCATAGCTTATCGCGTTTGGACTCCCTATCGTAAAAGTGCAGATTATTATCTAGAAGTGGTACTGAAGCCCTTAGCGTTACCAGACTTAATTTGGCTCGGTTTACTACCGGGGTTGAGTGAAGAATTGTTATTTCGGGGTGTAATGCTGTCAGCTTTAGGATTAGATCATCTGGCTGTCATTGTATCTAGTTTTTGCTTTGGCATCTTGCATTTTAGTGGTTCTCAACAATGGCCTTATGTGATTTGGGCAACAATTGTCGGGATGATATTGGCATATAGCGCCTTGCTTACGGGCAACCTATTAGTGCCGATTGTCGCTCACATGATTACCAATTGGATTTCTAGCTATTTCTGGAAAATGTGGCAATTGCGGCAATTAAAAAATAAATTTTGAGCTTGTAGGAATTAGTGCGTAGGCGTAGCCCCAATACTTTTTGGTTAAGGGGGAAAGGGGAAAGGGAAAAGCAGCACTCACACATTAGATAGAGTTTCTACTTTCTGCTCTCCTACCTCCTGCCCCCTGCTCCGAATGGCAAGCTTGTTAATCGCAAAGCCCTGATATAACTTGCTTTTTGAGTCTGGGGAGGTGGGGGGTAAGACTTCTTCCCCGTCCTCCCACACCTCCCACACCTCCCACACCCTACCCTGACGAGGTTTCAGCTTTTCTTAGTGCCATTCTCCCCTGCTCCCTGCCCCCTTCAATCTGCGTTCACAAATTCCAAATATCCGTTGCTGAGTTCTTTCACCGCCAAATCATAAAATTGCTTTCCGTGTTCTGGTGTTGCTAAACCAGGATTTGATCCCATGCGTCCATCTGGATAACGCACTCGAAAGTCAGCTGCGCTATAAATCCTGTGTCCGCTTGCAACTTCTGGTGAAAGGGGTGCTTGCTTAATCGCCTCTGGATAAACGTATTGGGTGAGGGCTACTTCACTTGGTGTTGCATGAGAACCTTCTTGATCCCCATATAACTCTTTAGCTAGCTTATATACAGAACCGCACATAAACCAGTTTGCCACTTGACACTGCACTTGTTGAGCATTGGCAATCTGCAAATCTTCTAAATGGGCATAAGTTTCGGAGAACGCCGCTTTAAGGGTGGCAATATTACCACCGTGTCCGTTGAGAAAGTAGAACTTGCTAAAACCAGCTTTGGCTAAACAAGTTACATAATCTCGAACTACTTGAATTAAAGTGCTAGGACGCAGACTGATTGTGCCAGGAAAAGCAGTATGATGCAGTGCCATGCCCACATTGATTGTGGGGCCAACGATCGCGCCAGTTGCATCACCCACACCAGCTGCGATCGCTTCTGCACAAATGGCATCAGTACCAATTAACCCCGTTGGCCCATGTTGTTCTGTGGAACCAATAGGGAAAATAATCCCCTTCGACTGCTGTAAATAAGCTTCGACTTCTTGCCAAGTACTCAAATGCAGTAACATTTTTAATGATTTTCCTCAATAAAATTGTGGTAAGACTAAATCTTTCTCTGCTGAATAGCATCTCAATACTTTTCGGGTTTTGGGGAAAAGGGGAAAGGGAAAGGGTTTGAATTTCCCTTTCCCCATTGCTCTTTAACCTTTCCCCAGACCAAAAGAGAGATTATTGGGTTTATCCGAAAAGTATTGATTAAACTCCCACTAACTTGATTATGAACTCCCAAGATTCCCAGTAGTGGCGATCGCTATGATAAATTTCAAGAACAAGATCCCCGACTTCGCTAAAATTGTCGGGGATCAATGAATTTCATATTTTTAGATATCTGCCATCAACTTTCTGCCAAATATAGAGAAAATGAGGCTATCTATTTTTATGAGAAGAATTCAGAATTCAGGAGTCAGAATTCAGCATGAATTCTGTACGAGTGTGTGATAGCGCAGCGTAAAGCCTGCGGCATAGCTTCGCTTAGAGCGAGTCTGCGAGCATCTGAATATTGGTTAAAACCTCGCCCCTGGTGGGCGAAACTAAAATAAATATTTTTCGTAATCAAAACTCTATCCCCTTGTGAGTAGAGTATTCAGAATTCAGAATTCTGACTCCTGTTTTATAAATATTTTTTAGGGGATGGAGTCGCAACGAGTTTTGACAGATATGGATATAAGCAATTTACCAAATATGCTACTTTATCCTACGATCTTCGTTGCGAACCCCACCTATAAGAAAAATCTAAATTTATGAGATGTTGTGAGATGTTGGTTTTGTGGATCATCAAGAAAAGAACGGGGATCAATCTTAAGTCTTGATTAATCAAAGTAATAATGTTTTTTCACGTCGCTTGTAATTTCCCAGGTGCAGGACATTCCAGCCGGAAAAATCACCAAATCGCCTTTACCCATTTGCACTGGTTGTCTACCATCAGGAGTAACAACCACATCGCCTTCCAAAAAGTAGCAAGTTTCTTGAGAATCATAAGTCCAAGGGAATTTTGAGACTTCCTTGCTCCAAATATCCCATTTATAGACACCCAATTCATTGAGGCGTTCTTGTATGGGCTGATGCTCAATTTGAATTTCCATGTTGCGTTTTTCTAGTTATGTTCAGCAGTAGGATTGAATATCCTCTCCACACTGATCTACTAAATAACACAAAGCACGAAAACGCAAGTAGACAAGTTCGTTATAAAGTGGATTGAGTTTGCACATTGGCGGAATGTGTCCTATTTTGCGGCCAAAAAGCTTGATATCACGCTCGAATGGACACTGAGCAGGAATCAGTTTAGCAATAAATTTCGCTAATTTCTGATTCTGAATCTCAATTTCATCCAGCCATTGACGTAATGGTTGCAATAAATCTAATTTAGGTTTAGCTAATTCCTTTTTGCTATCTGCTTGATTATTTTGTCCTAAAGGTTGAATAAACGCAGACAAAAAAATACGCTGATTCTTTATTTTAAGCATAGTAGTAGGCAAGGTTTTCCTTGTGTAGATGAACTATTTGCCGAATTGGAATATTACCATCTAATCTGTCAAGCCAATTTGCATTATGCTTGGAAATTATGCAGAAAAATAAGCACAATACAAAGAATTTACATGCATCCTTGGAGGGAAATTGTCTAACTAATTGTTATTTAAGCCCACCAAATCGGGAAGAACTGTCCCGTTAAATACAAAATAACAAAGAAATTATAAAAATGGCATTTCTTTAACTTATGGATTGCTAATGTTCGAGATAGCAATTTTATATATTAAATATAAATGCTTGGTTCTGAAACGGCCTAGTATCTAGAGATGGAATTTGGCGTAGAAAAAAACAGTTTAGCTCTCACTCTATATAGGCTTCGGTAGGACTAGTCTTTAATATCTAGCGATTTTAGGCTATTAAATATCTAGTCATAAGTCTAGTATATTACACCAGACAACCTAGATATTATCTAATAAGTAGCAATAAATCCTTTGATAAGTTCAAGCTAATATACTTAGAAGTTATAGCATTTACAAGAATATTTGCTATAAATGTATCGGGTGTAACCGCTTACACTAGTACGCCTCTACCAACATATAAGGCTCATATTTGATTGATTTTTGAAAAAACTCAGTGCAATTCAAAAAGCCTTCTTTCCAGTTGCCTCTTGCCTAAACTTATTTCTTAAAATATCTCAAGCCGTAACGATCTTGATATTTGTTGATATACTCGATATTCTGTTGCTCTAATTTTGACAGCAATTTAGATGGAAACGCTTTTGGTGAATATATAGGTTTATACCAAGGTTGGTTGTCAAAGTAATCTTGTAATCCAGGAGTATCAAAACGGCGGCCGTGACTAGCAAAAATCGAATTTCGCATAATATCTAGTTCAAAACCGTCTTTACCATCCAAATCTGCATCACTTACAAGTCTTTGGGAAAGCCATAAATAAGTGTTGACGGTCGTGGTACCAACTGGCGGTATTGATGTCGTTGGGGCAGGTGTAATTTGAGTAGGAACAGATGGGGTTTGAGTAGGAACAGATGGGGCTTGAGTAGGGACAGATGGGGTAGTTGGTATAAATTTAGGAGTTTCTATGACTGGGCTGGTGACATTTGACGGAGTTTCTGAAGGTAATACCGTTTTGTCTGCTGTAGATTGAGTAGGTTTTGTTAATACCTGGCTAATAATCACAGATGCACCGATTAGCCCACCTGCAATCAAACTGCCCATAAGGATATTATTCTGACTATTACCTTGAGGATTCGGCTGTGGTTTGACAGGTAATGTCTGAGGTGGTGGTGCAGAAACTATAGTCGGTTGAGTCAAGATGGGTTGTGTTGGTGGAATTGGATTTGCGATATTCTGCAAAGTATCCAGCATTGCTCTAGCTGTGGGGTAGCGATCGCGCGGATGATATGCGATCGCTTTATCAATCGCTCCTGCTATGATTGGACTAACATGACTCGCATACTGTCGCCATACAATTTCACCCGTCTGGGAATCCGTCTCTAGTTGTTGCGCCTGTTTACCAGTGAGTAAATAAATTATCGTCATTCCTAAACTGTATAAATCACTCGAATAAACTGGCCTACCTGCGGCTTGTTCACTGGGCATATAGCCAGGTGTACCAATCACAATCGAACTGGTAGGATTGCCTTGAGAATTTACTACAGTTCCCATTGACTCCCGGATAGCGCCAAAATCAATCAGCACTGGTTTACCATCACGATGACGCACAATGATGTTATCCGGTTTAATATCGCGGTGAACAATGTGCTTAGAGTGAACATAATCCAGGACGGGTAATAAATTCATGAATAATTCCTGGACAGCGCCTTCACTAAATAGCCCCTGCTTTTGAACTCTTCCAGTTAGGGTATCGCCTTCAACCCACTCCTGAACTAAGTAAAATTGTCCGCCAGAGGAAAAATAGGCATACAATGCTGGAATTTGGTCATTTGCGCCACCGAGTTCTTCGAGAATAGCTGCTTCCCGTTGAAACCTCTCTTGCACTAACTGGTAAATTTGGGGATTATTGTGAATTGGTCTTAGCTGTTTAACCACACAATGGCGCTTTGAGGGCATATAGGTATCTTCTGCTAGATAGGTTTCACCAAACCCACCAGCGCCCAGCGTGCGGATAACTTGATAGCGATCGTTAAGAAGCTGTATTGTCATGGGAGATTATAAGCGATATTCATAAGATAGTTTTCCCAAAACAACCTTCATTTCAAATCTAGTAAACCTTCTTCTTTCAATTTAGGATTGAAGCGAATTTGCATTTGTAAACCACGCACTTCTAATAATTGCGTTGAAATTTCTGCTTCTACTCTCCGCGCCACATTTTTAATAATTTTAATTTGTGCTAATTCATCATTAGCTGGATTTTGATATTTTGCCTGTTCTTCAGGTGTCATTATTAATTTGACATCAATGGGATGAGTCCATTTTTCCTTGTTATCTCCATTACCCCAAGGTACACTGCCATTTTCAGCAATCCAAGCATTTTCAGTATTTTCTAAAATTGTGCGACTAGGGCGTTCAATAGTTTGAACTTTGACCCAATAGCATTGCTGTGGCTGACGGACTAAATGCTGCTTGAGGCTGAGATAAACATCACGAGAGTATCCTACAAATTGCAGCACTTTTTCTTGGTCAAAAATAGCATATACCCCGATTTTACCTTGAAATTGCTCAGGTAATTGACCGCTATCATCAATGTAAGGAATGTATTCCAGGGCTGCCAAAGAAGAAAGATTCGTTTCAAGAGCCATACATCAAATATTAAACTTACTATTTGCCTTCAGAATGGAAAATTGCTAATTAGGGAAAAATTATCTTTAAAATTACCCATTACCTAATTTTTGGTAAATTGCACAAAGGCGACTGGGTTTAAAAATTTTAGCACTAAACATGAAATTTGGTGGTACATTGATGATGGCATATTCATCAGATTCATGATACTTTTCAAACTCTGCTGGCATTCCTTTAGTTGTAGTTAAGCTATAAGGAACTGGTTGGAAAATTAATTCTGTAAATTTAATTTGCTCACACTGCAATTGTTGACGAATTTGATTTAAGAAAGCATCGCTTGTCAATAAGTTGAACAAAGTTTCTTGGGCTTGTGCTTCAAGAGTGAAACTGCCATCAAAGTTCTGGACTATTTTAAGAGACATTTTCTGTATAGGTAGTTCTTAACGACTCAGTGAAAAATCACTACTTTAAGATCAGCCTATTGGATTGTGGGACTTCTGTCAGCCACTAGAGGAAGCTGGCATGATTAAGAATCATGAAGTTGAGCAGATTTTCAGGGATAGGTGATTTCCCCTTAGCACTGTGCTGATAAAATTCAGACATCATATTCAAAAATATTAATTAGGACTTACGCAAAAAAGCAGCGAAAGCCTTGATTTACCATAGGGGTAATTTATGTAGACATGGAGCGGCTAATACTCTACGAGTTCTCCAACAGATTACCCGCAGAGTATTGCCCCTACAGCGTATAGCTTTGCGTAAGCCCTAACTACAGCTATTTTCCTGTCCTAGGGGCAATTCATTAATTGCCCCTACAGAGTCGTCTATTTACCTGAAAATTTCTGTAAATGCAAGGAAAATCATTTTTTTAGTCCGAAGTAAAATAAAATACATAATAATGCCAGAATACAAAAGTGCTACCTAGATTGGGCTGCACTTACGAACTTAGCGCACCAAGTTCTCATACAACAAAAATGAGTGAATAATCGTGATATAAACCACAACTATCCACTCAAAGTTTAGTAAATCGGGGTTGGTAGAAAAAACCCAAGAAGATTATTCCAACTTGGGAAATTTAATACTAATTAACGTGACTCAGTTCCTTGATTAGGGCTACCTGCTATACCATCCTCTCCTGGTGCTTCTGGTGTAGCAGTGGGTTTAGCATCACTCTTTTCAGCATCACCAGTTTTGCGGATACTTTCGTCGATGGGGGTTTGGTAGCCGCCAGAAGAACTAGGCGTAGTTTCTTGATTATCAGATTTTTGTTTTTGTTGTTCAGCCATGATTACATTCCTAATTATTTATTCTTAGGATTATCTTAAGAAGATTAAGAGTTTGAGTACATCTATCCAGAATATAGTTATGGGTGATTATCACCTCTATCGAAAGTATTGTTTGGTACTATTCATTGATGCTGACAAAAACCCAAAAATGTAGAATTTGATAGCCTTAGAACGCTTGCTGTCGTTAAAGGACAACTTAAAACAGATTTGATATCCAAGATGCTTTTAAAATTGCTTTATTGACAGTTGACAGGGAATGGTAATTAATCTACATGACTCATATTTGATTGCGTGAAAAACTCCATACAACTCAAAAAGCGTTCTTGCTTATTGCCTATTGCCTATTGCCTTCCTACACAAGTAAATATGCTTACGCCACGCTGCGCGAACAAAAAGCAAAAATATCGTGTGATGATTATGATCCAAACGATTAAAGTGTAATTCATGAACCAGAGTAATCCACCGTTACCATCTGGATGTGTGCTTCGCAAGGCAACCTTGGCGGATAAGTGGTCGATTCGATTGCTGGTATTCTCAGCGAAACTCGACCCAACCCAATTAAACTGGCAGCAATTTTGGGTAATTGAATGCAGCGATAATCTCGTAGCTTGCGGACAGCTACGTAATTTTTCAGGGGCACAAGAACTTGGTAGTTTGGTTGTTGCATCAGCTTGGAGAGGTCGCGGTTTAGGTACTTTGCTAACGCAGCATTTGATTAATACAGCAACGCAACCACTTTATCTTGAATGTTTAGGTGAACGATTGGCACAGTTTTACAGTCGGTTTAATTTTGTACCAATATCTTTTGAAGACTTGCCACAATTTCCCAGAACAACAGGCTTGTCTACGCTCAACGATAAATTTAGATTGTCGCAATTAGCTAAAAAGCTGCTCAAAGTTCCTGTGGTATTTATGGAATATCGAGGCCATACTAATTCGTAATTCGTAATTAAGATATAGAGAACAATGACTGATACAAGCTGTTTACAATCTTTTACTCTTTCCAATTTTCTATTTTCAAATCGGAGGTTTAGCAAAAATTGTTAGTAAGACTGGCCCTAATAAATAGTGGTGATTCAAACACAATAGCCCAGCAGAAGAGCCAAGAAGTTGACGTTGATTAGGGCTGTAGAGTCTAATTCCACGGGGAGTAAGTGGCAATAATTGAGGTTCTGCGTCTTTTTTAGAAGTAATGTTAATGTCAACTAAGTAGAAGCGTCCACCGGGAGAAAGTACCCGTGCTATCTCACTAACTACCTGTTTTGGTTCCAAATAGTGCAAGAAGCTGATAGTGCTGAAAACAGCATTAAATTGACCATCAGCAAAGGGAAGAGACTCAGCTTTGCCCTCGATATAAATTAAACGTGGACGGTGATGGTTGCTCTGTCTTGCTAACCGCAACATATTAGCAGAGAAATCCAATCCAGTACCCCGCAGGTCAGGAAACTGAGTAGCAAGGCGCTCAAGTAAGCGGCCAGTACCACAACCGATATCAAGTACATTTGCTGACTTTGGTAAATCGACGTACTCCAGCAAGCGTTTGTGAATGGCTCGATAAAACACTGAAGGGAAGAGCCAGTCATAACTTGGTGCCCATCGGTCAAAAAGTAGCTTTTTGTTACTGAAGAAGTTATCAGTCATAAGTTTTCGCAGCTTCTTTAAAGCTTGATGCTTTTTTAGGGTAAGTTTAGCTGCGCCTCCCAGAATTTGGTTATAGTTTTGCAGTCCGGCAATATCTAGCCTAGCGTTTGGCACAATATAGCGGTTCTTGACCCAACCCAGTGAGTTACAGCTAGCCAATTCATTTGTTGCAAAAGTTTTTGGAAATTGTAGAAATCATCAGGAATTTTGACCCTTGAATGTGTAGTTTACAGTGTACCTAGAGATTCATTCTATCTCTGTAGAGAACGAACTAGGAATCAGTGCATAAAACTATAGAACCTAAGTGTATGTATTTATAGAGGTTCAAATAGAACAAACTCAATCTAGTTTGAAATTATTAAGGTGAAAAATTATGACAAGCTTTATTCAAATACGGTCACACAATGATTTACTACATCCAGTGCGCGAGTGGTTGGAAAAGATAGAAATTCATAACTCTAAATTGGCTCATTTCTTGTGCAAAGCTATTCCTGCTCAGTGTCCCTTTGAGCAAGATATCACACTGTTTGGTCGGAAGCTATTTCATATTCCTCCGATGTGTAAATTAAATCCCCTATATGAGCAAGTGGTTGGTTTGCGTTTTAAAGCGCTCTGTTATCTTGCCGATAAATGTGGTGAAGATGTCACAATCTATTGCTAATAGTCAGTTTGATCGTTCTTTGATTAAGCAGCCATCGGTATTTTCAAATATACTGTTGTTACTTACTCAGGTTTATACTAAGCTAACGTACACCTAATTTAGATGTTTGGCTATGTAAGTAGCTAGCACCTCGCTCAAGTGTTTCCAGACCGTATTGTTGCTTACCGTACCCTGCTGAAATCATTAACATCATCATGACGCACATCTTACTGGTTGAAGATGAAGTCAAACTGGCGCGATTTGTCGAATTAGAATTAAATTATGAAGGCTATCAAGTCAGTATTGCCTACGATGGATTAACTGCACTCACCGCAGCGCGTGAGTTACATCTAGATTTAGTAATTGTAGACTGGGTATTGCCTGGCTTATCGGGGTTAGAGATTTGCCACCACCTGCGAAATATTAGTGATAAATTGCCAATAATATTATTAACCGTCAAAGATGAAGTAAGCGATCGCATTGTAGGCTTAGACGCTGGTGCTGATGATTACCTCGTTAAACCCTTCAGTGTTGATGAATTATTGGCTAGAGTTGGCACTCACCTGCGAAGAAATTGGCAAGTAGACAGCGCAGATGTTTTAGAATTTGAAGACTTGAGTTTAAATCGTCGCACGCGCCAAGTGTACCGAGATCAAAGGTTAATTGAGTTAACTGCTAAGGAATTTGATTTACTGGAATATTTACTGGCCCATCCACGACAGCTAATTACCTGCGATCGCATTTTACAAGAAGTCTGGGCTTACGACTTCATGAGCGATGCCAACATCATCGAACTTCATATACGCTACCTGCGTCTGAAACTTGAAGCCAATAATGAAAAGTGTCTCATTCAAACTGTGAGTGGTGTTGGCTACACATTGCATGATGGAATTTGAGATGGGAAAGAGGACTTGGGGACAAGGAGAATTGGGGACAAGGGGAAAGACTTGTTGTAAGTTCTAAACTTTTGTCCCCTTGTCCCCTTGTCCCCTTGTCCCTCATCCCCTATCCAGTGTGAAATAACGATAAAACCTCAAAGTTTTCTGTTCTAGGAAGATTTGGGGTTTTTGGCAATTTGAGCAATAACTCATCCAACTCAGGGTTAATTATATTAGGATGCACAAAGCTGTCATCATCTAAAAATCTAAAACTGCATGACTTATCTAGAAACAGCAGCGCAATTTTACCGCGAAGTTGCCGAAACCCCGCAAGTTGGACTTTGTTGTGTGCAAAGTACACCCCTGCAACTACCAGGGTTGAAAATTCCTTTGGCTATGCAGGAAATGAACTATGGTTGTGGCACTACCGTTCACTCCACCGAACTAGGAAATCAGCCTACTGTGCTTTATGTGGGCGTTGGTGGCGGCTTAGAAGCGTTGCAATTCGCTTATTTTTCCCGCTATGCAGGTGCTGTAATTGCCGTTGAACCGGTTGGGGCCATGCGAGAAGCAGCCGCACGCAATCTGGAAATTGCTGCTCAAGAAAACCCGTGGTTTGACACGAGTTTTGTAGAAATCTGCGAAGGTGATGCTTTTAACTTACCCGTTGCTGATGCTAGCGTCGATATAGTGGCACAGAATTGTCTTTTCAACATTTTTGAACCAGAAGATTTAAACCGTGCTTTAAAAGAAGCCTATCGGGTATTAAAACCAGGTGGACGTTTGCAGATGAGCGATCCAATTGCCACTAGTCAAATTCCAGCACATCTTCAACAAGATGAACGACTCAGAGCCATGTGTTTATCAGGCGCACTCACATATCAAGAGTATACTGAACGGATTACAAATGCTGGCTTTGGTAAAGTTGAAATTCGCGCCCGTCGTCCTTATCGCCTACTAGATTCTCAGACTTATAATTTAGACGAACACCTACTTTTAGAAAGCCTGGATTCTGTCTCCTTTAAAGTTGATATTCCAGAAGATGGTGCTTGTGTTTTCACTGGAAAAACAGCAATTTATGCTGGTTCTGAACCCTTCTTCGATGACTCAGCAGGACACTTATTCCAGCGAGGTATTCCCGCAGCAGTGTGTGATAAGACTGCCGCTAAACTTGCAGCTATCAAGCCAGCAGAAATAATTGTTACCAATTCAACTTGGCACTATAGCGGTGGTGGTTGCTGTTAATTTCTTAAGACAGAATTCAGGTGTCAGGAGTCAGAATGGGCTAAACGCCCCGCTACCGCTAACAGAATTATTCTGTACGACACTTCGACAAGCTCAGTGCATCGCTGGGGTATGAATGTATAATTGGAATATTTTAAAAATTGCATTCTTAATTCTGGATTCTGGATTCTGGCTTCTTATTTATAAACCCCAAAATGTTGTTAATTAGTTTATTTATCGCTACGCTTTTTTTAGCATATTCTAATGGTGCCAATGACAACTTTAAAGGGGTAGCAACGTTGTTTGGTAGCCGAACTAGCAGCTATCAAACAGCAATTTTGTGGGCAACTTTCACAACTTTAGGTGGTGCGGCAACTGCAACTTTTTTGGCAAGTACACTAATTAAAAACTTCTCTGGTAAGGGACTAGTACCTGATGCGATCGCTAATTCACCAGAATTTCATCTCGCAGTTGCGATCGCAACTGGTCTAACTGTACTGATAGCCACCCTTATGGGGTTTCCCATTTCCACAACTCACAGTTTAATCGGTGCGCTGGTTGGCGCTGGTTTAGTTGCGATCGGACTCAAAGTCAATTTTGCCGTTTTGGGAACTTCCTTTGTTTTGCCTCTATTTCTCAGTCCAATCATTGCTATTCCCTTCGGAGCAGCAATTTACAGCTTATCTGGCTATATCAATTCCAAATGGAATCTACCAATCAATCAGAAAATGATTGATACTTGCCATTTTCTCAGCGCCGGAGTTGTGAGTTTTGCTAGAGGATTAAATGATACTCCCAAAATTTCCTCACTCATTCTAGTTATTGAGTATTTTTCGGTGCAGGGAGGAATGATCACAATTGCGATCGCAATGGCACTTGGCGGTTTACTCAACTCCCAAAAAGTTGCTGTCACCATGAGCGAAAAGATTACCTCATTGAATCCTCCTCAAGGCTTATCAGCAAATATAGTAACTGGAATTCTAGTGATTGCAGCTAGTCTGTTTGGACTTCCGGTTTCTACCACTCATGTTTCAGTTGGTTCTATTTTTGGAGTCGGTTTGACTGGCAAAAAAGCCAACATGCGTGTTTTTTATCAGATACTATTATCGTGGATTTTAACTTTACCTACTGCTGCAATTATTAGTGGAATAATTTACCGATTATTACAAGGTTAGAGACATTGAGTATATTTTTGCCATATTTGCCATATTTAAGGAATAGTAGCTAATGCAAACTCAATCAAAAATTACACCATTTAAAAATAAACTAAATTCTCCTTTGGCAAAAAAGGGGATCTCTGTTTTACAAATTAATCTAGGTAAGCGTTGTAACCTTGCCTGTACACACTGTCATGTCGAAGCTGGGCCAAAACGTACAGAAGAACTTTCTCATGAAATTTGCGAACAATTGATTTCGCTAATCCATAAATTTCCCGAAATTAAAATTGTGGATTTGACTGGTGGCGCACCAGAAATGAATTATGGATTTAAGCCATTAGTAGAAGCAGCAAGAGCAACCGACAAGCAGGTGATTGTCCGGTCTAATTTGACTATTTATTTTGAAGATGGATTTGCTGATTTACCAGAATATTTTACTCAACACCAAATAAGAGTTGTGGCTTCCCTACCATGCTATTTAGCAGACAATGTTGATAAAATGCGTGGTTATGGCGTTTTTGATAGTTCAGTCAAAGCTTTGCAGTGGCTTAACCAACTCGGCTATGGTAAAGATGAAAATTTAATTTTGGACTTGGTATTTAATCCCCAGTTACCCACTACTGAAACATTTTCCTTAGCTCCCGAACAGACCAACCTAGAACAAGATTACAAAATGTTCTTGCAAGAACATTTTAATATTGTATTTAACAACCTCTTCACCATTACCAACCTACCAGTTGGTAGAACCAAAATACATTTAGAACGGAGAAAACTGTACAGTAGCTATTTACAGTTTTTAGAGTCAAATTTTAATCATGGCACAGTTGAACATTTGATGTGTCGCGATCAACTTTCAATTGACTATCTAGGAAATGTATATGATTGTGACTTTAACCAGATGATGAATTTGCCTGCAAAAACTGGCAATTCTGAAGCACTAACAGTTAGCAAATTGCTAGAAGCTGGCAGTCTAGACCTGATTAGTGAGATCCAAACTGCTGCTTATTGCTATGGTTGTACTGCTGGGTGTGGTTCTAGTTGTGGTGGTGCTTTGCTCTAAGGCCGCTAAAAAAAGTCTGTTACCAAAATTGTTACCAGTGCGTTGTTGTTGGGCTGTTACTTTATGATGAGATTTAGTTAAGCTCCTTACACCACACTGAAAACCGTGAAACATAATGTTTCGCGGTTTTTTCCCTTTTTGTACAGTGACAAATTAAATGATGTTGAGACAAATTCGTGTCATCAAATAAATCCTTATCCACTTTAGACTGACAACAATTTGTGTTGATACAGCTTGTAAGTTCCCTGTGCCGTTTCTAAGCTTAAGACTAGAGAGTTCAAGCTTTCACACCCTCGATGACATTAATAATTTGTCACTGTACATTATCCTTTAAGGCTTTGGTATAGCCAAACTCCGATCCAAAAATTTGGATTTTATTAAATCAACTTTCCTTACCACTCCCAATACTGCTCGGTTAAAAGGAAAAAGGAGTGGAAGACTCGATATATAAGGTTTTTTCCCTTTTAACCTTTTCCCTTTCCCCCTAAACCCAACAAGTATTTTTACCACTCCCATCGACCGATGTCAGGTGCCGAACCAGAGTAAGGAAGTCCTACATTAGTTCCTCTATCCACCATAAGACTGCGTGACGAAGCTGCCTTGTAGTAAGAGTTCCAACGGTCGCCTGTACCTGTAAATCTTGGATCACCCTGGATGTTTGTCGCATTAGCCGCGAATCGGACCTGCCAAGTTGGTTTTGCTGGGTTCGTATGCCTGCGGAGATTATTAGTGAAAGCAATGTTATTACCTCCTTGCACATCGTCTCCTTGAGAGTTCAAGAACACATTATTTTTGATCGATATCTTGTCTGCGGAGTTGAGCTGTAGGCTATTCCCCAAGGTATCGAACACGTTGTTGTGAATCTTGATGTTGGTAGCTAAATCGGGAATGAAGACGGCAGTACTGTTCCCGAAACCAAATTGAACTTTACGAGCGACATTTGCGAAAATATTATTGTGGATGTTGATGTTGTGATTTTCTATACTTCCGCCCCATGCTTTCCCTCCCCAGATCGCAATACCAAAGCCCTTATCCTGAAAGTAGGAGTCAGATATCTCAACTCCACTCAAGGCAACCTCGATTGACTCCTTAACACTCTGTCCGTCAATATCTTTTATTCTTACGTTTCGCATCTTGAGATTGCTTGGGTGTGTAGCTGTCGGCTGGTAATCATTCATTACTGCATGATTAACCATCGATAACCACGTATTACAGGTAACGTTGTAGATTTCGTTTCCATAACTCAAATTCCAAAGTTCAATGGAAGCATCCTCGCTCCACTGGGAATCAACTTCTGGAACCTGGATGTCGCAATCGTGAATCTTCACGTTACGCAGATGACCTACATGCATGAACTTGATGCCGTATCCTTTATTTTCTCGGATAGTAATGTTGTAGATGTCAGCGCCATCTAGCCCTCCAAGTCTCAAGTTACCAGTAGATCCTCCCGATACTCCATCAGCTGCGGAGTTAATAAACGTGCAATCATATATCGTTGTGTTCTTCATCCACTTTCCCTCTGGAAGCGGGACGAACCACCACATATTGCCACGGGTAAAAACTGCACCGCTGTGCTGGAAATCTTTGAACGTGACATTATGCATAGTCACGTTATTACGATTTTCCACCCAGACACCGGCTTTGATGATCTTGCCGTTCCCGTCTATGGTGAAGCCGCTTAAGGTCTGATTGCCGTCTGTCGCCTCAACCATCTCAGAAGGAGGCCCGTACCTAGGGCTTGAGCCTGAGTAGCTAGGCGAGACAAGCTGAATAATGCTTCCATAATGCAAAAGGCTCCAGTCGCTGCTACCTGTGTTTATTCCTGGAGCAGGAATCGCATTGTTGCTAGTGATAGTCACGCTTGATTCACCTGCTCCCTCGATATTCACTCCCGGCGGAAGTACCGTCGCTTCCGTTTCCCTATAGACACCTGCGTTCAGGTAAATCGTGTAGTTTTGATTCGGTTGAACTCGTTTTGCTGCATAGGCCAACGTCCTCAATGGCTTGCCTAGCGAGCCATCGCCTCCGGTGTCGCTTCCCGTGGGAGATACATAGACGTACAAGCTCGTGGTAGATTGGGTAGCCGCGACTTTTGCGCCTCCCCCGTACCTCGTACCGTAAAGGTTACGATCGCTGTTTTGTACAGATTCTGCCTCTGAAGTGGAACCATCGGACTTATTACTGCTATTAAACGAATGAATAACGGTAGGTGTAATGTTAGCGATCGCAGGAGTTTTTTGGGTAGTTACTAACTGGGTTGTGACTACAGCTACCAAAGCAATAGTAGTTAAAGCTGCGTAAGAAAAAAGGGAGCGTAGAGTCTTTATCATTACTCAAAAGAGAGAAAAGCGATGGACGCAAGGGAACAGAGAAATGAGGAAAGAATGACAGGAAAAAGAATAGAAGGCTTTCCACCGTAAGAAGTACTGCGGCGGGGAACTATTCCTTGTCCTTGCAACGAGGAAGTAAGACTACTTAGAAATTTTTATCCAGTACCTATCGATAGATAAACTGTAAAAAACCTACCACTCTATCTTTTACCAGAGTATTAAGATTTATTGGCGTGAATTTACACCCTCTACCTTAGAGTTCACACTCTTATAGTTAAAAGTGGAATTAATACTAAGGTTTGTAAGTGTGCAGTAGACAAGCTTGGTTTATAACATGAATTTGTCTAGATGTCATTTAATTTCTGGCTATACAGCAAAACAGTTCCGTTAGCGGATAGCTAAGGTTTAGCCCGTGCTGAGTTAGGAGTTACGAATTCTACCCCTGCTTTAACGTGTCGCGGAAGTCCCCACCTTCTCTGCGAGACGCTAACGCGAACAATGTACTCATAAGGTGGGGATAGGGAGCGGGGGATAAGGATTGCATCTGATATTTGTTTTTGCATAAGCAAAAAATCAATATCAGATGTATAGACGAATCCCCAGAATTTTCTGATAAAATTATTTGATATTGACCATCAATGCCATAAGCGAAAACCAAGCTAATAGGTATATGTTGCAAGAAAAAAATTTGGGTCTTGGGAACCAGGACTCCTGCCCTTGGAGGGAATGTCAGACTAACTAGAACTATGGAGTTCTGGAAGCTATTCCCGATGAATTGGGAAGCTCCGTCCGTCTTACGGCGGAGTAGTTCACCAGATAAATTTGCTTAACTAGTTTTCCTTCAGACATAACTTTGTGTCTACCCTCTTGCGCTAAAGTTGCATAAGAATGTGCATCTAAAGCCAGGAGGAAAGAATTGTGAAAGCAGTCTTGATGACAGCAGCTGGCAGTCCTGAAGTTCTGCAAGTACAGGAAGTGCCAAACCCTGCGGCTCCCGTAGGGAATACTGAACTTTTAGTGCGTTTGGTGGCAGCTGGCATTAACCCCATTGACACTAAACTTCGTAGCCGAGGCACTTTCTACCCCGATCGCACGCCGACAATTTTAGGATGTGATGGTGCTGGTGTAGTTGAGGCTGTGGGTGCTGGGGTTCAGCGTTTTCGCCCAGGCGATGAAGTATATTTTTGCTACGGCGGCTTGGGCGCACACCAAGGCAATTATGCTGAATATACCGTTGTGGATGAGCGGTTTGTAGCACGTAAACCGGCCTCTATCTCCTTTGCCGAAGCAGCCGCAGCGCCTTTAGTATTAATCACCGCCTGGGAAGCTTTATACGAACGGGGGCGATTGTCACCTGGGGAACGGGTTTTAATTCATGCGGGTGCCGGTGGTGTCGGTCATGTAGCAATTCAATTGGCGAAACTCAAAGGTGCTACTGTTTCTACCACAGTGGGATCTGAAGAAAAGGCTAATTTTGTCAAAGAACTCGGTGCTGATCATGTAATTTTTTACAAACAAACAGACTTTGTGCAAGCGGTATTAGATTGGACTGGCGGCGAAGGCGTAGACTTGGCTTTTGATACTGTAGGTGGCGAAACCTTTCACAAAACTTTCCCCGCAGTGCGAGTATATGGCGATATTGTGACGATTCTCGAACCAGATGCCAATACTGTTTGGAAAACTGCTAGACTACGTAATTTACGCATTAGCTTAGAATTAATGCTGACACCAGCATTGCTAGGATTGGAAGACAGCCTCCAGCACCATGCAGAAATTCTCGAACAATGTGCCACCTGGATCGATGAAGGCAAGTTAAAAATTCATGTTACTCACAAGTTTCCTTTAAAAGAAGCAGCTAAGGCACACCAACTAATTGAAAGCGGTTCTGTGACGGGTAAAATTGTTCTACTAATTAGCGACGAATGATCGAACAATTTGCATAATTTATTTTTTAAACATAGATGCACCCAGAGGTTAAACGCAAAGATAACCAGAAAGCTCTCTCTGCGTACCTCTGCGCTTTCCTTTGCGTTCCTTTGCGTTTTACTTCTCCTCCTCCCCCTACCTACTTCAGCAGCACAAACGCAACCAGAACGCACACCCTTAACTCTAGAATTATTACAAGAACGTCTCCGCACACCCACACTCCGTGAAGGCAATTTGACCGTAGATTTGCAGAAGATGGTGATTGATTTGCGCCCCGAAAACGCTAGCTTTCGTGATGCTTTTTACCAACTACTGCGAAAAGAGCTAGGTACAAAACCTCTGGGTTTAGACCTCAGCTATGCCCTGATTTTAGGGGATTTTGTGGGCAGCGATTTAGGTTTAAGAACCTCCTTATACGCCCAAGCTATTGCTCCGATTTTCACAGCTACTGAAAAAGAAGAACTAGCACGTTTGCGCTTTATTTGTCTAGAATCACTAGCGAACTCCAAAGATTGTCGATCGCTTTTGGGAACAGAGCCAACCCCATCCAGTGAAATTGCCGTCTTTCGTGGTGTCTTGAAACTCGTGCAAACTCGCTTCAATGGCGAAATGAAGTTCTCTCATACATTCTTTCTTCAGTCTGTAGATGCTCAAGGTGCAACTTTTCTCCAATCCACGAATTGGGCTGAAACCCGGTTTGGTCGTCCCGTCAGCTTTAGTGGTACTAAATTTAAGCAACCAAGCAATTTTCAGGGCAGTATTTTTTTTGAAAAAGCTAATTTTAAACAAACCCAATTTCAGGAATTCGCTGATTTTCAAGGGAGTATATTTGAAAAAATTGCTAACTTCAACCAGGCAAGTTTTAAGCAATTGGCTAAATTTAGTAGTGTGAAATGGCAAGAAAATGCTGATTTTTCTGATGTCCGCTTTGCCAATCAAGCCCAGTTTACTAAAGCAAATTTTAATCAGTTTCTCTTTTTAACAGATGCGACTTTTGAGCAAGCTCTCATATTTCGAGAAGTGGAGTTTAATCAATCAGTTAATTTACAAGGTGCAAGTATTCTCAATCAAGCAGATTTTAGCGATGCCAGGTTTTCTCCAGAAGCTTGTCTAAGCGTACCTGGTTTAACTTTTAACTCTAACCAAGCAAAAATTTTAGGTAATCCTGGTCAAATTGGGAAGATGTTCTGCATTCCTACATTGCAAGGTAATCAAAATATCTTGCGGAATTTGGGGCAAAATTTCCGTCAGCAACAACAAGTTGCCGATGCTAATGAACTGGAATACACAAAACAACAGCTGCGATTAGTAGAAATGAGCCGCCGTTTGACAGCTACAAATATTAATAGTGCAAGTGTTGCCAGTTTGATTAAACTGGGTTTTTCCCCAACTCAAGCCGCAGCGATCGCCCAGCGTCGTCTGATCAAATCCTTTCGCAACAGTAGTGAGTTATTGACTTTAGCAGACATTGGTTTAGAAAAATATACACAACTGAGCGATCGCTTAATTGTTGGCGAATCCCTTTCTATTGGTGGGTGGTTACTGCAAGCTTGGAGTTGGTTGGGATTGAGTGTACTGCTGTTGTTGAGTGGCTATGGGACAAATTTTTGGTTAGTGTTTGGCGTGGGAGGAGTTGCGATCGCATATTTTGGCTTACTATTTTGGCTAGTGGATCGCTATCGCCGCCTGCATCCCGTACCAATTATTCCCACATCTTACGAAACCATTGCGATATTAGTCAGTTTTAGCGTTTTAGAATTCTTGAGCTTACTAGCCATCTTTCGCAATGCTCAACAACCTTGGCTGACATTGGGGTGTCTTTTCATAATTATTGTCCCCGTACCGCTAGCATTATTGATCCGACTTTACCAACAAGGTCGTTATCACGATTTAATGAACGTTTCTTACTTCACCGAGGATGGCACATTTCGCCAGTTACGATTGTTGATTGGGCGTTTACCAGTGATACCAAGGAATCAGACATTTCGTGAACGATATATGCCTTTACTGAGCGATCGCCGTTGGAACTGGCTAAACTACTATGATTTTAGTCTCAACAACTTAGTGAAATTAGGATTTAACGACATTCGCCTGCGAGACGAACACTTACCAGGCATCATCTCTGCACTAGCTTGGTATGAATGGAGTTTAGGTGTAATTTACATTACTCTTGTTTTGTGGACTCTTTCTCGTACAATTCCGGGATTGAATTTGCTAATTTATCTGAAGTAGCTTACCACGCGATTAGCGGTAATGAATTTATTAAGCGGGACACTTCTTAACTCATCAAAAATATGGGTCTGAAACCCCGTGCTTCACGCAATGCTTTAAAGTAATGAGTAAGGAGTAATGAGTGGATGAAAAATGGGTATTTACTCATTACTTATTACTTATTACTCCAGAATCACCGTGCGTTCACGCCGGGGAGTATGTCAACACTGATGCTAGTCTTGGCAAGCGGAACCAAAATCTAGAACCACCTTCAAGACGAGGTAAATAACCAATCATACCTCCCCAGCGTTCAAGTGTGATTCTACAAAAATAAAGACCTAAACCAACTCTCCCTGATTTACCTTTGCCTTGAGAGAACTTTTGAAATAAATTCTTTTCCATTTCTGGCGGTACACCCAAACCACAATCATCTATAGTAACTAAAACATATTGCCCATCCAGTTGTAGACCAATAGTCACAATAGAATCTGGTTTACTATATCTATAAGCATTTTCTACTAGATTAGAAATCACTCTATCTAAACGAGATTTATCTGCCATAACTTTCCAGTCTGCTGTCATATCAATATTGGTAGCAAGCTGTAATTGTATATTATTAAGGGCAAAGTTCAGTTTTGAAAATTCAATTACCTCTTGTATAGAACTTAAGATATTAGGTGCTTCTTCAATATCGATATGAGAATTTTCTGTTAATGCTGCTTCAGTAGAAAAAGCGTCTAAAATATCTTTAATCAGCATCTCTTGTTTGAGACATTGCTTTATACCAGTTTCTAAATATTCTTTTCCTTTAGGCGTTAGGTTTTCAAATTCTAGTAGTGCAAAACAGCAGTTTATAGCGCTCAATTCCACTGCTATATCATGGACAAGACAATGAACTAGAACATCTTTTTTTTGATTATCTTTAAGTAATTGCTGATAAATCAATTTATATTCTCTAGCTTTTTGGAGAATATACTGCTGTTCTTGATAAGAGTCTTCCAACGCCTCAATCAATAAAAATTTCTTATTATCCACCCAAATGGCATAAGCTTTAAATTGATATTCTTGTCCAGTTGCATCTATTTCAGTCCATAAACCTGAACTGAGTTTTTTAGTATTATTGTTAGTCCAAAATTTTTCGGCATCAACTAAAAAATTATTTAAAAAAGAAAACTCTTCATGTGGTATTGATATATTCATTCCTGATGCTAAATTTTTACAAGAAAATTGATTTAACCAATCAGGTATATTACCAATAATTTTAAATAAACCTGCATCAATTTTCTCTAACACCAGAATGTTCAAAGCCGTGAGTATATCATTCGCGATCGATGTATTCATGAGTTAAACCTGATACAATCAATTAATTTTGACTTTAGGTTAGTAATTTAACTTTTTATTTAATTTTTCGTATAATAATCTGAAATCATTTGCTTTTTGCTGAATAGGAAAGAGGTAATCTCTATCACAGCTACTATCTAACAGCAATACCCAATCTGCTTCTTTCGTCGGTAATATATGAACATCTACACAACTGCCATACTCTGTTTGGATGAATGGTAAAAATATGGAAGTATCATCTAATGGTAGTAACCCTTCTAGAAAAATAACTTGCTCTTTTGCATTTGTGCCTTTATGGAGGTTAGTAATTCCATAAGCTGCCAATTTACCACCCCAAGTCAAGAGGCTACCATCTTTATTAACCAACAGATAGCCAAGAGAAGACTCTGATGTTAGCAAATTTAGAATATAGGCAATTACAAAAACAGGGACATCCAACATTTAGCAATCCAATATTTTTTTAGCGAGAGTTTGAAAAGCTTCTTCTACACCAATACCATGTTTGGCACTTGTTTTAATCACAGTCCAACCCTTTTGTATAACATCATCTATCTCAGCAGATTCAATTTCCCATTCATCCGTTATATCCAACTTGTTTATGACTAAAATAAATGGAACTTGACCAATGGCATCTTCTATTTTTATTTGTAAGTCAAAAGCTTTTTGTAAAGTATTATACCTAGTACCATCTACAACTAATAAATAACCAGCAGAACCTCGCAAATAAGACATTTGTAATTCTTGAAACTCATCTTCTCCATAGATATCCCAAAGGATAAGGTTGATTTTTTTATCTTGAATCTCTATAGCTTTTTTATCAATTTTTACACCCACAGTAGTATGATATTTTTCAGAAAAAATACTGTGGACAAACATTGCTACTAAACTAGTTTTACCTGTAGCAAATGCACCTATCATACAAATTTTCTTCTGGATAACCATAAATTGATATAATTTTATTTAGAGGTATTATTTATTAATACTTTGAAAGATACTCTCCGATTAAATTCTTTAGATTCTGGCGTTAATTCTGGCTGCGAAGTTAGGCTAGAACTTACAGTTAGTGCTTGAAATTGGTTTATCTTGATTCCTTGGGATTTTAAATAAGATAGAATTTTATTAGCGCGAGCTTGACTGAGCGGTCTATTTCTTCGTTCTGTTCCAGCACTATTAGTATGTCCAATTATTTGAATCTGCACATTTTTACCTAAATACTGGGCAATATCCAAACATTTGCGGATTGATAAAAACAAATTAGGCAATTTGTCAATTTCACCAGGCATTAACTCAGTTGTTCCTTCTGTAAAAAAAAGTATTTCTTTTTCTATCTTGATTTTAGATAACTCTAACTCGCTAAGTTCTATTTCTACGAGTTTTTGGTCTTGAAATTGGGTGATACCAGGAATAAATACCCATAATTTCCGTGCTTCTAAAATCCATTTACGGCGTGCATAACCAGTTACATTAAGAATACCGTTGTTATCAACCCTTAATGATACAGTCTGGGGAGGATGCAACAATTTTTCAACTCTTTTGGCAGTAAATTGTGGCTCCAAAGACAGATAAGGTCGCCACTGGCTAATTACTATTTTGGGATTAAGATTTGTTTGTTGTATTAGTGTATTGGGATCTATTGCTAAAGGATCGCGCATTCCCGAAATAAAATATTTGCCAAAAGCTTGCTTGGTGTTAATCACAACAATTCCTGGCAGAGAGTTGAGTTTTTGGAGATATGCTTGCCAACGAAGTTGTTCTCTTATCGCAAAAAAGCCCCAAGTCCCACAAGCGATCGCGATCGCGCCCAAGAAAGCCCAGGCATAGGTATAATTTTTTTTAGCCGCAGATTTATACTGAACTACCAGACAAGCTTCTAAATAAGGCAGGCTGGCCTGAAATACTTCTGTTTCCCCTGTAAAATTTTTAATTTCTCTACCTAGCTTCAGGTGAATTTTTTCTATCGCTTCTTGCAAAACTAACCTTAATTCTTGAGGAGGATTCCCTCGAATCATCGCTGCTACTAGAGCTTGCGGCCCCTCTTCAATCCAAATTATGACTTCTCCAAAGCGTAAACTTTTTAACCCATCTACTTTTTGTACCTTAAAGGAATCTTTGACAAAATCCTGGATAGCTGTCAACATCGCAGCTACTAAATCTGGATCTTGAACTGTTATCTGCGTTGTTACTAAATGTTGCAGCAATAACCCTGATTTTTTATGAATCAAAAAGATTTGTTCAACTCGATAAACTAGCGTCCGTAACAGCACAATTTCCGCAAATGATTTTCCTGTGCGTTGTGCTTCTAGCCTCCATTTAAAGCTCTGTGGAGACAAGCTATGTTCCAGAGTTTGATTCATCGATTGCATCATTTCCTCAAGAGCCGTGGAAATCGCCTTGCGAGTAGCTGGCCCAATAACTGGAAATAATGCATCTGAAAGCACATTGTGGTCTTGTTTAACAGAAACTTCAATGGCATTTTCCACAGTTGATACCATTACTTCCCCAAGTTGTTTATCTTGCTTTGAGCGCAAGATAACAGCTTCTGGAAGCATCTTGCTAATATCTTCTGGTAGAATTTGAGGGTTTTCTAATCGCTCATAAAGTGTTTTAAGTTTAGTCGGCTCAATATCCAGAAGCAAACTACGGAGTATAGTTAGTTCATCATTAAGTTCGAAGGTTTGGTTGTTGCTGTCCAAACCTTCAGAGGATGCTTTCGGTATTGGATTTTTTGAATAGTCATTCATTACCAAAATTCCCCAATTCACAATTTATCATCAAGTAGCATTCTGTTGTAAACAGAAGAGATGTACCGATAGGTAAAAATCTTTTAACCTTAGAGTAGAGGATATTTTGAAAGTATTCTTGTCTTAAAACTTTTAAATTCTTTTAAGTTCCCCTTTCTCATAGGGGTAAGGAGAATATAAAAGTGCCAAAATTCATAGTGAAAAAATTTTCAAACAACTCCTTAGCTCAAGACTTATTTTCTGCATTCAGCCGGATAGCTAACTCTGTAAACATAGCCGCAAGATTTGAACGATCCGTTTTCTCTCTGCGAAGTTCTTGAGCTTCCCGTTCTATTAAAGCTACTATTTCCTGAGATTTTTGTTGTATCTCATCTTGTAAGCTTTTAGATTGGTTGAGAATCTGCTCGCGCAACTCTCGTTGACTATTAGTCGCTTGTTCATCAAATTGAGTAATCTTTTTTTCTAAAGATATAATTATGCTTTTACTTTCTTCAGCAACTGCTTTTACCTGAGAGTCACGCTCGTCCTGCTCATTTTTTAGGCGCTGCGTTAAAGAATCAGCTTCTTGTTTAATATAAATTTCTAAAGCGTCTAGACGTTTTCTTGTTTCATCTCGCACGTTGCCCAATTCCTTAATTAGACGTTCTTCTAGACGGGTAAATCTTCTTTCCGTATCCCGTATTTGATTGCCAAAAAGAATTTCTCTAACTTTATCTAAGTTTCTACCTTCACTCATACCGTTATTACTAAATTGCAACTCATTTATGTTTGCATTCGAATTCTGTTTTTCTATATTTGATGAATTATTATTGATGTATTCTTCAGGTGAGTTCATATTTTTAATTCCTTGGGAAACTAAATTTTGGTTTGATGTTAATTTTGATACTATATCCACAGCAGAGGTACTAATAAGTATAAATTATATTTATACGTAAAAAATTACATCTACTTGAATATATAGGAAAACATCCAATCTTTAGCCAAAGTAATGATGAATTTCGCAAGCTACTTATGGAGAAGCCGATTTTTCATTCTTATCTGCAAAACCTCGCTTCCATTCCTCTTCCTGCTCTGACTACGGTGTACACACAAGTTAAATTATCTCTCTTAATCTCCCTGATATATCGGCTACAGTGTACACCAGTCAAAAAAACTCGATTTTCCATTGTTCTTTCGTTCGCATTGCTTCAGCCTGCATAAGTAAGCGGGCGTAAATAATTGTCGTTGGGATCAGGCGACAGGAAATAGGCAACAGTCAATAGGAAATAGGCAATAGATATAAGGGTTTTAGCCTAGTTCATTTTTCTTTACATAGTTTTATTTTATTGTGCTAAAGTACTTAGATATTTATAGTATAATTTTACACTTAAACGACACTGCACTAAGTGTAGAAAACTTCAATATCAATACTTATTGAGAGCAAAGGAAAGGTATCTAAATTGCAATCAAGATTAATAATTAACGAATTCAATCTCCATATTTTCAAAATAAAAGTGCAAATTTAAACGAGAAAATTCAATTTAAATTTATAAGTCTGAAATTAGATATATGAAAAAATTGAGAAATTATTGTCCCAAAATTAATTTGATAATTTGATTAAGGAAATATTGCAATACTACTCGGTTAAGAATATTTTAAAGTTGTAAAGTATACTATAAACCCCGCTTCTATTCCTCTCCCCGAAAGGTCGAGAGGCTTTGAATTCAGCCTTTTTGCGTCGGGTAGAGGGTCAAGAGTTAGGTCTTTGATGACTTTGACTGTTGCGTTTCGCATAATACTTTTCAAACATCATCTCAGCGTTCGATTGAGCTATCACTCTAAATTATCCTGCAATTTTTTTATAAGTCCTTCAGCAAAAGTCATAGTAACAATTGCCACTATGACTTCTGCTGTCTTTGATTTATGTGCTGATTAAAATCCCAACTAAACTTTTGCTTCCAAAGATTTGAGTAACTCGGTATTCACACCTGACTCACGAGTCAGGGCAATTTTGCCAGTGCGGGCGATTTCTCTTAAACCAAATTTTTGCAACACCTGCACGATCGCTACCATTTTGCCTGGATCTCCCACAACTTCTAAGGTGAGAGAATCTTCTGCTACATCCACGACTCGCGCCCGGAAAATCTGAGACAGTTCAATCACTTCTGAGCGATTGCTGCTACTCGCATTCACTTTCACAAGCATCAATTCTCGCTCGACGCAAGGAGTTTCGGTAATATCCTGTACCTTGAGGACATTGACTAACTTGTATAGTTGCTTGGTGAGTTGCTCGATCACGCGATCGTCACCAGGTACAACCATTGTAATTCGGGAGACTCCTCCCTGTTCAGCAGGGCCAACAGCAAGGCTTTCAATATTAAAACCACGACGGGCGAATAAACCAGAAATGCGGGAAAGAACACCCGCCTCATCTTCTACGAGAACTGAAAGGGTATGTTTCATCTTCGCCAACAGAGGCTAGAACAGGATTTGAGGAACGCAGAAACTAGTACCGCTTTGCAGAATTCACTCATTCAAAAGTCAAAATTCATTGAGTTACAAACTCTTGACATTTTGTCAAATGTATGCTGATTTCTGTTGTGGCGTACTACTGCACTAATTATCAGTGCGACCTTTTATTGTAAACTCAATAGCTGCACTCATTGCATTCTCTAGAAATAAAAAATTGGACAAAAGTTATCCTGCAAGGAGGAATTTTATGGAATGGATATCTTTTCATTGGTAGATGCGGCATTTTCGTAAAGCTTTTATACTCCACTCAATAAGCCTCTAATTAGGAGAAAATTTTTATGAGTTGGTTACAAAGACTATTTGGAATGGAAAAACCTCAAAATGCAGAAGTAAATCCTACTCCGCAGTCAATAGCACAAACTCCTAGTAGTACTGCTGCTCCTACTGCTACTCAATCCATACCCCCAGAACGTCTGGGATTAAGTGGCGAATATGACCAAAGTGGGTTGGCAAAGCGGGTAGCTTTGGCATTTGATGAAGATCCCCAACTTGATGATGTTAATACCCTTTGGGTTGCTCAAACGGGTAGTACTGTAGTATTGAAAGGCAAAGTTCCCAGCCAAGAAATTCTTAATAAGATGATTTCTGTAGCTCGCTCTGTGCATGGAACTACAGATGTTGACACTAACCAAGCCACGATTGGCTAGGCGTTAAGTAATTCCCAGTTCAATGGTCGCAAAGATATTGGGTGGCGCGATCGCTCCCATTGCATAACAAAAGCCTTATATCTATCTCTTCACAGAGTCGCCGACAACGTTAGCTGATGAATGCGCGGTATAAACAAAGGCCCCTCTTAGACAGTTTCCGGCAAAGCTGGGAAAGTGTAAGGGGGTTGGCGGTCGCTAACCCATCTCTCAATCCAATCTACAATAGCTTGGTTGACTTGCTCAGGACATTCATCATGGGGACAATGGCCCACGTCTGCTAAGTTCAGCACTTCCAATTTTTGGTTGTATTGGGCAAATCGGTTAGCAAGGGCTGGGGGAACAAACCGATCCTTTTGTCCCCAAATTAACAACATCGGAATTGTTAAGGTTGGTAATACTGTCTTCACACTAGGACTAAAGTTAATTCCGATCGCAGCTTTGAACAAAGCACTAAAAGCCCTCGCTGAACCTCTGTCTTGAGGAGGCCCAGCTAAAATTTCTATAAGTTCATCGGTAATCGCCTCTGGGTTAGCGTAGGCAAGACTAGCCCAGCGACGCAGCACCCCTGGACGGCGCACGAAGTTAAACACAGGTTTAAGAACTAATGGCGAAGCGACCACATTTTTAATTGCTCTGACAAGGGGCCGCAGCACGGGAGGAATTGCTTCTTGTTCTAGGGAAGGGTCGGGTAAACTCATCATCACTATACCCAGCACCATGTCGGGATGAGCGGCGGCGGCGGCCATGGAAATCAGTGAACCGTTGGAATTGCCTACTAAAATCGCCGGTTGACGGATAAAAGTTTTCCAAAAATCGTAAACCTGCTCAACCCACAAGTCAATGCTGTAATTAGCTG